>JBILLV010000005.1:0-88888 GCA_044375895.1 Polyangiales bacterium
AGGCGGCCGTGGGCGCGGGTCATCGCGACGATCTCCCGTTCGAGCTCGGGGACCCACTGCGGCGGCACGAGCTTCACCGCGAGGGCGTCGGTGAGGTAGACGGGCGAGCTGCCGTAGGCGACGCGGACGGCGCCCGTGACGTCGAGGGCGTGGCGGGCGGCGATCACGTGGAGGGCGGCCGTGAAGGCGTCGTCGTGGCCGAGCGCGCCAGGGACGTCGGGGTCGGCGATGAGCGGGAGGACGCGTGCGCTCACGGGGTGCCCTACGCTCAATCGCCGCGGCGGTGTCGCGAGCGGCGGTGGCGGGAGCGGCGGTTGCTCCGGTCGTCTTCCTCGGGAGCGACGGCGGCGTCGACGACGGCCGCGGCCGCTTCGGAAGCCACGTCTACCGCGGCGTCGGCGATGACCGCGCGCACGGACGCGTCCGGGGCGACGCGGCGAGGCAGCACGCGGTGCGGCGCGACGGGGGTGTTCAGCACGACGCCGGGGCGAGCCTCGCGGCGCAGCGCGACGAGCGCGACGCCAGAGACGACGAGCAGCGCGAGGACGGCGACGCCGAGGAGCGCGCGGAGCACCTGCACCTGACGGGCCGCCTCCGACGGGGGCGTGGGGACCGCCGCGGGGCTAGGGGGCGGGGGCACGGTCGCCGGCCCGGTCGACGGGAAGCTGGGGACGGACGGCGCCGAGGGGATGCCGAGCTCGTAGGGGGCGAACTCGCCGCTCTTCGGCCTGGCGACGATCTGACCCGGCGCGGGCGTCGCGTGGAGCGTGGCGGCGAAGGCCTCGTTGGCCGGGGCGACCGAGGGCAATCCGCGGTCGGGCGTCGGGCGCCGCGGCGGGCCGAGGGAGAGCTTGCCGCGCGCCATGCCGTGCGCGGGCGTCGGCGTCACGCGAACGGGGCGGGTCGAGCGCGGACCCTGCCCGGGTCGGCTGCTGCGCATGTTGGAGGCGCTCTGCGGCGCCTCGGGGAGCACGTCGAGCATCGCGTCGAGGAAGTCGGCCATCGACGCGTAGCGCAGGTTGCGGTCGCGCTGGAGGGCGCGGTGGATGGCGTCGGCCACCTCGTGGGAGACGTGGGGGCCTTTGATCTCCAGGCGCACCGGGTCGACCATGAAGATCTGGTGGAGGACGGCCTGGAGGTTGTCGCCTTCGAAGGGGACGACGCCCGTGAGGCTCTCGTACCAGAGCACGCCCATCGCCCAGACGTCCGAGCGGGCGTCGACGTTGTTCTCGCCGCGGGCCTGCTCGGGGGACATGTAGAAGGGCGTCCCCATGACGGCGCCGACGCGGGTGACGCGGTTGAGCGCCGTGGCGTTGGTGCGGGCGAGGCCGAAGTCGATCACCTTGGGGTAGAGGTCGCCTTCGGGGGTGGTGACGAGGAAGACGTTCTCGGGCTTGAGGTCGCGGTGGAGGACGCCCTTCTCGTGGGCGGCGGCGAGCGCGTGCATCACCGGGAGGAGCACGTCGCGCGCGCTCTCGACCGTGAGGTGGTGCTGGGCCTTGAGGTGCTCGTGGAGGTCGCGGCCTTCGAGAAACTCCTGCACGAGGTAGAGGTGCTTCGAGTCGGCGTCCTCGCCCATGTCGAGCACGTCGACGATGTTCGGGTGCGCCACCGTCGTCGCCGCGCGCGCCTCGATGAGGAAGCGCTGGGCGATCTCCGGGTCGTCGGCGAAATCGCGGCGCAGCAGCTTCAGCGCGACGCGGCGGGTGGTCCAGGTGTTGGTGGCCTCGTAGACGTTGCCGATGGCGCCGCCGCCGAGCCGTCGCTCGATGCGGTAGCGCCCACCCACCACGGTGCCCGTCGGGAGGTCGTCGGGGTCGTGCGCGGTCTTGGCGCGGGGGCCGCTCCGGGTGCCGGCGCTGTCTCCGATCATGGTCGCGTCGGTGCCGCGGCGGTCGTCGGGGCTGCTCACGGGAGCACCGCCTCGGGCCTCGGCACACTTTGCATGAATCGACGGTAGAAGACAGGTCGGAGGGGTGTCAACGGCGATGGGGCGGGCGCTTCGTGTGGGTGGCTTCTGAACGGACTGCGCGCAGACGCTTCGCCCGGGGTGCAGCGCGTGCGAGCGGGGGCACACGGTTGCGCGGTTTTCTGGCGGCACCGGCCTTGCTGAAGGGACCACCCCATGACCGCCAAGGACACCGAGATCCTCGCCGACCTGCTCCTCCGGGCCCGCGCGCTCGCGGCCGAGGTCGATCAGTTCAGTCGTCGCCTGCCCGAGACCCCGCTCGCCCTCCGGCTCGCCTGCGCCCACGCGCTCGGGACGGTGGACCAGTTGGAGGACGTAGAGCGTGCGTGGGACGCCCGCTCGAAGGCCGCGTAGCGCCGCGCGGGTTGTGGCATCGTCGGCGCCGTGACCGACCTGGCGAGCGCCGTCGTCTCCATCACCCCGACCCGTCGGCGCCGCTTCTTCTGGGCCGCGTGGTGGACGCACGCCCCGCAGGAGAGCCCCTTTCGCAAGCCCGACGCGTGCGATGGCGGCGCGGCGACGTACGAAGAGGCCCTCGCCGCGGCGCAGCGGGTCGCCGGTCGCCACCTCGTCCCCGTCGAGCCCTACTGGGCTCGCGCGTACAACCGCATCCTCCGCGGCGAGGCGCCTCCGGCCCGCCCTGATCCGACCCGTGTGGCCAAGGTGGCCGCACGGGCGGCGCCAGTGTCGTCGTGGTCGGTGCTGGGCATCGAGCCCGGGGCGACGCTGGAGGCGGTGAGGAAGGCGTTTCGGCAGCGGGCGCAGGAGACGCACCCCGACCACGGCGGGGACGTGGAGTCCTTCCTCGCGGTGCGCCGCGCGTACGAGCGCCTCGTCGAGCGCCTCGACCGGTGACGGTCACTCGCTGCGGGCGGTGAAGGTGTTGCCGCGCAGCACGGGCGCGGTGGTGGGAGCCCGTCGCGTGCTTCGTCCCGCCGCGGAGACAAACGACGCGACGTGTGAGCCGACGCCCCAGCACCGGGGGGCAAGGTCGAAGTCCACCGCGGGGCCCTCGCCGTGGAGGAAGGTGCACGCGTCGCCCGCGCCGTCGGCGGTCGCGAGGAAGCGGCTCGGGAGCAGGCGGACGCCGTTGTCGGCGCGCCAGCGGGTCCCGTCGTGGTTGCGGAAGGAGGGGGCGTAGGTGACGGTGTTGTCGACGGCGCTGCACGCGCGGCAGCCGACAAATTCCAGCGCGGCGCGGCGGGGGTCGCGGAGGCGGTTGCGGCGGGCGACGGTTACTTCGGCTTCGAAGTCCCACGCGTAGTCGGTGGAGGGAGGAAACACCGACACGAAGTCCGTGCAGGGGCCGCCGAGCGCGAGGCCGTGCGTGCCGGTGATGTCGTTGGCTTCATAGACGATGCCCGAGGACGCTCCCTTCGCCTCGATGGCGTAGCCGTCGGCGCTCGTGCGCGAGAGGGTGTTGCCGCAGAACACCCCGCGGTGCACGCCGACGTTGTCGATGCCGTGGCGGGAGACGTCGTCGACGCGGTTGTCGAGCACCCAGACGTCCTCGGCGTGCTGCACCTTGATGCCGCTCACGGCGCCGAGTTCGACGGGCTCGATGGACTCAAACAACGCGGCGGCGGCGGTCGTCGGTCGGTGGGTGACGGCGCGGAGGTGTGTGAGCGTGAGGTGGCGAAGAATGATGTGATGCGACGGGTCGAAGCGGCCGTAGACGCCGGGCTTCGGCGCGCCCGAGGGCGTCTCCCCACACGCGTGGGAGAGGCCGCAGGTGGTGGGGTCGCGCGCGACGCCGATCACGTGGACGCCGTCGTCGATGGCGAGGGGAAAAGCTTCGTTGTAGGGGCGTCCGTCGGGGTCGGTGCCCGCGCCGACGGTGATGCCTTCGATCGCGACGAAGGCGCAGGCGACGAGGTAGAGCGTGTGGTTGACGACGGTGTGACCGGGCCGCGGGTCGCGGGCGCGGAGCGAGATGGGGGTTCGCGCAGTGCGGCGAGCGCCGACGAGGGAGAGGTTGGTGCGGCGGGGCGGGTCGGCGTAGGGGTCGAAGCCCGCGCGGGGAGCGAAGGGGGTGGCGGCGGATTCGAGCCAGATGCGAACGGGGCGGTCGGGGTGGCGGTCGCGCGCGTCGCGGAAGGCGCGGGCGATGCCGTCGGCGCCGCAGTAGCGAGCGGGCGACGGGCAGGTGGGGGTGACGGAGAGCTCGACCCAGTCGAGGTTGGGATCGTCGACGAAGAGGGCGTCGTCGCACGCGGTGGCGCGCGCGGCGGCGGTGTAGGGGACGACGGGGCGAGGCGGAGGGGCTACGTCGCGGACGGGGGCGACGTCGGGCCGCGGTGGGGCGGGGTGAGGCCGCGCGCGGCACGCGAGCGTGAGGAGGCAGAGGAGGGCGACGTGACGCATCCGCGCCCGCACGGGGAGCCTCGGAGAGCGGTTCGGTCAAGCGCGAACGTGCGCTGAGGGGCGGCGGCTCACCTCGCGGAGTGTTCCGCCTGCGTCGACCGCGAGCACGCGGCCCCGCCAGTGCACCTCACGCGTCCCGAGCGCCACAACGAACGCGCTCATCAGCAGCGCATCCGCCAGCACCACGTCGGCGAGCGCGCGCGTCATCACGCTGCCCGACGCGCGGCGCGCCGCCACGGCCACCACGAGCCGCGCGCCGAGCGCCAGCGCCGCCACCGCGGGCGCCCCCGCCGCGAGCCCGCCGACGACGAGCAGCGGGGTGGCGAAGAACAGCCCCGGGTACGACAGCAGCAGCGCGGGTCGCTGCGCGCGAATCACCGTGATCCACCGGGCGTAGCGCGCGACGACGTCGCCCCACGAGCGGCCCTGCACGCGCGACACCGCGACGAAGGGTGCGGCCTGCGTGCGGAGCCCGGCGGCGCGGAGGCGGCGGGCGAGCTCCATGTCCTCGCCGAGGTAGTCGGTGAGCGCTTCGAAGCCGCCGATGCGTTGGAGGGCGTCGCGCCGGAGGGCCACCACCTTGCCGACGAGCCCATCGGGATCGAGCGCGGCCAGCACGGGAAACGCGTGGAGCGAGCCCGCGAGGAGCGCGTCGGAGGCGCGGTCGCCGAGCGTCACGCCGCCGTCTTCCACCACGGGGGCCCACACCGCGCCGAGCGCTCTGTCACCTGTCAACGCACCAACGAGCGCGCGGAGGTCGACGGTGGCGCAGTCGACGTCGCTGTCGAGGTTGACCACCACCGCTCCGGCCTCCGCGGCGAGCACCGCGGCGAGCTGGGCGGACTTCTGGTTGGCTCCGGCGGCGTGGGTGAGGCGCACGGTGACGTCGCGGCCGTCGGCGCGCAATGCCTCCGCCGCGGCCTGCGCGACGTCGTGCGCCGGGTCGTCGGCGCGCGCGACGGCGAACACCACCCGCGCGTCGCGAGGGAGCGCGCGCGTCGAGGCGAGCGTCTCGGCGAGCCGCGGCTCCGTCCCCGCGCAGGGGCGCACCACGAGGACGTCACCGAAGGCTCCCACGGCGTTGTCGCGCGACGGCGCGCGGCCCCACGCGGCGCGCAGGGAGACCGCTCCGACGACGGCGGCCCACGCGAGGAGGGCCGTCGCCGCGACGGTCACAGCTTCCTCGTCTTGAAGGGCAGCAGAAACTGGACCCACCCCTTGCGGAAGCGCTCGAGGTCGAGCGTCTCGTGCATGGCGGTCACGTCCTGGCCGAGGAGTCGCGTCGAGAGGACGCTGCGCGCGTAGAAGGGCGAGTCTTCGAGCGTCTCGCGGACGCGGGCCGGGCCGCCGTCGGTGCGGGTGTGCCGCTGCACGCCCCAGCGCGTGCGGGGGAGCGAGACGGCGGCGGGTGCTTCGACCGTCTCCACACGCCCCGAGGGGGTGACGCGGCGCGCGTGGGGGCGGCGGACGCCGTCGCGGGTGAGGGCGTCGTAGAGAATCACGGAGTCGTCACCGACGCTCGCGCGCGACCAGTCCCACGAGGTGAAGGTGTCTTCCAGCGGGCCGTCGCCGGCGTTGGCGTCGTGGTAGCCCTCGCCCGACCAGCGGATGGCGGGCTCGTCGAGGGCGACCTCCACGCGGGCGCTGGGGGCGGCCGACCACCACAGGTGAGCGCCCGCGGCGTCGAGGGCGAAGGGCTCGTCGACGCGCACGCGCGGGTGCACCGTGACGCGGCCCACGATGCGCTCGTCGCCGAGGGGGCGGGCCGTGAGGAAGGGCGTCGTCCGCTCGTGGAGGTGGATCACCAGGGCGTCGCGCTCCCACGCCACGACGCTCGCGCCGAGGGAGAGGGAGGAGGCGGTGCGGTGCACGCGGTCGCGGCCGCGCTCGTCGAGCGACCAGAGCTTGCCGCGCGGGGTGTACACGGCGACGTTGAGGGCGCAGTGGTCGAGCGGATCGACCGTGCGCGACGCGCCGCGCGCCTTCGCGTAGAAGGGCGAGAAGACGCTCCCGAGCATCGCGATGAGGGTGATGGCGTGGCGACCGTCGTCGCTCAGGGCGTCAACGTACCACCACGCGTAACCGCCGGGCGTGAGCGGGCGGTCGAAGCGAGGGACGCGAGGACGCTCTCGGCCGCGAGCAAGCCGCTCCGCGCCACCATCGGCACGCCCGCCCCCGGGTGCGCGCTCCCCCCCGCGAGGAAGATCCCAGGCACGTTCGAACGCGCCGGGGCCCGGTAGAGCGGGGACTTCCACCCGTGTGACGGCGGGCCGTAGAGCGCTCCCCCCGTGCTCGGGAACATCCGTTCGAACGCGTCGGGCGTGGTCGTCACGTGACGGGTGGGGGTCCAGTCGAGGGAGAGGCCCATGAGCTCCAGGCGTGCCGCCGTCCGTCGGGTGCATGCGTCGATCTCCGCGGTGCTGAAGGGGCGCCGACCGCCGCGTGCGGGGGCGTTCACGATGAGGAAGATGCGGTCGACGCCGTCGGCGGGAGGGGCCGCGGTGTCGTCGCGGTCCTGCGCGCAGGCGTAGATGGTGGGCTCGGTGGGCAGCTCGTCGCGCGTGAAGATGTCGCCGAACTCCCGCTCGTAGTCCTTCGAGAAGAACACGTTGTGCCGCACCAGGGGGAAGCCGCTGGCGCGCGTGGCGAGGCTGTACGTGACCGCCGACAGCGAACGTCCCTCCGAGGGCTCACGCCGCCAGGCCTTCGCCGCCGCGGCCCCGAAGCGCCCGTCGGAGAGGGCCGCGGTGTCGGCGTTGACCACCACCGCGTCGGCCTCGATGCGCTCCCCGTCGGCGAGGCGCACGCCCGTCGCCCGCCCGTCGCTCACCGTCACCTCCGTCACCTCGGCACCGTAGCGGAAGGTGACCCCCTTGCGGGCGGCGAGGGCCGCGACGGCCTCGGCGAGGCGGTACATCCCGCCGTTCACCGTCCAGACGCCCTCGCGCTCGACGTGGGCGACGACGTTGAGCGTGGCGGGCGCGAGCCACGGCGACGAGCCGCAGTAGGTGGCGTAGCGGCCGAAGAGCTGGCGCAGCCGCGGGTCGCGGAAGTAGTCGCCGAGGGCGCGCCACATCGTCCGGGTGGCGTCGATGGTGGCGAGCGACGCGAGGCCGCGCACGCCCTGGTCGCGCAGGACGCTTCCGAGGGAGGGGCGCTGGGCGCGCATGAAGGGGCCCTCGACGGTCTCGTGAATCCGCTGGGCGTAGGCGCAGAAGGCGAGGTAGCCGCGGGCCTCGGCGGCGCCCGCGAAGCGCCCGATGGCGTCCGCCGAGCGGTCGATGTCGCTGAAGAGGTCGAGCGTGGCGCCGCCCTCCCACGCGTGTCGGGCGATGATCTCCGAGCGGGTGAGGGTGACGTGGTCGTCGAGGCGCTCGCCCGCGGATTCGAACACCGCGTCGAAGACGTGGCGCATCGTGAGGACGGTGGGCCCCGAGTCGACGGGGCGGCCGTCGACGCGCACCTCGCGCATCTTGCCGCCAGGGGTCGAGGCGCGCTCGAGCACGGTGACCCGCGCGCCCTGCGCGGCGAGGGCGACCGCGCACGACAGGCCGCCGAGGCCAGCGCCGATCACCACCACATGTCCGCGAGAAGATGCCATCAGCCGGGTGGGATGCCCGATCGGGGCGTCCGGCTTCGTCATGGGGCGCGGCGTTCGACCTCGATGGAGGCAGAGGCGTGGCGCTGGGGCACGCCGGGCTTGGTCACGCGGACGCGCACCGTGCGGGCGTCGAAGCGCGCCAGGAGGCGGGTGGCGAGGAGGTCGGCCACGGTCTCGATGAGGTTGTAGTGCTGCTCGGCGAGCATCGCCTCGGTCATCGCCGCGACGGCCGCGTAGTCGACGGTGCGGCGGAGCGAGTCGGTGGGGGCCGCGGCGGCGGCGTCGACTTCGAAGGTGATGTCGAAGGTGAGCGTCTGGAGGCGCTTCCACTCCCGCGGGTACACCCCGATGCGCGCCGGGAGGGTGAGCCCGTGGATCGTCAGGTGATCGGCGCGGGCCGACGGGGCCGTCGTGGCGCCGCTCGCGATGACCTTCGCCGCGACGGCGCCTTGCCCGAGGGCGGTCGCGATCGTGGGGGCCTCCGGGCAGCACACGTCGCCCACCGCGAGGACGTGCGGCCGCGAGGTGCGCTGCAGCCGGTCGACGCGGATGTAGCCCCGCGCGTCGGCGGCGACGCCGAAGCCCTCGCTCACGGGCTCGGGGCCCACGCACACGAACACCGCGTCGACGTCCATCGCGCCCGCGCCGTCGGGGCCGCGGAGCCGCGCCAGCGCCACGCGCCCGTCGCCCTCCAGGGCCTCGATCACCGTCCGTGTCAGCACCGCCACCCGCGCGTCGCCGAGCACCGCCTCGCGCAGGACGTCGCGCGCGGAGAAGCGCTCGCCGCGGTAGGCCAGCGCCACGCTGCGCGCGTGCGGCGCGAGGAGGCGGGCGTGTTCGAAGGCGTCGTCGCCGCCGCCGATGACGAGCGCGCGGGCGTCCGCGAAGCGCTCCCGGTCGGGGCCGACGTTGGTGTACACGCCCGCGAGGGTGGTCTCGCCGGGGACGCCGAGCCGCCGCCGCCGCACGCCCGTCGCGAGCACCACGGCCCGCGCGGTGAGCGTCACGCCGGTGGAGAGCGTCACCCGCGGGGCGGCGCGGTCGAGGGTCGCCTGGGCGTCGGCGATCGTCACGACCCCCGCGTGGTCGCACTGGGCGCGGAGGGCGTCGGCGAGCGCGGCGCCCGTGGTCGGCGCCTGGCCGGGGAGGTTCTCGATGAGGTCGGGGACGGCGTGGAGCTGGCCGCCGACGCGGGGCCGCGCCTCCACCACCGCGGCGCGCAGGCCCAGCGTCGCGCACCAGAAGGCCGCGCTCAACCCCGCGGCGCCGCCGCCGATCACGACCGCGTCGAAGGTCTCTTCCATGGCGACGTGGGCTAGCGGGTGGCGAGGTAGGCGACGACGAGGAGAACCACCACGCCCACCGCGACGATGACGCCGATGGGGACGGGCGGAGACGGGCGAACGATGGAGGCGGCGTCGACCTCGTCGGGCTTGGAGAGCGCGGCGATCTCCTCGGGCGTGCGGCCGACGGGCTTGTCGGACGGGCGCGTCACGGGAGGCGGCGGCTGCGACGGCTTCGGGTCCGCGGGCATCGGCGGCGGCGCCTTCGAACTCGGGAGCGTCTCCGAGAGCTGCGCGTGCGTCATGGTGGCCCAGCGCGTGTGGTCGCCGTCGAGGCCGAAGGCGTGACCGAGCGCGTCGGCGAACGCGCCCACCGACTGGAAGCGCTCGTCGGGCTTCTTCTTCAGCCCCTTCATGAGCACCGGGTCGAGGGCGGCGGGGAGCGTCTCGTCGACGAAGGTGGGCGGCTCGGCCTCGTCGCTGAGGATGCGGAAGAGGATCTGCGGCCCGTTGCTGCCCGTGAAGGGCACGCGGCCGACGAGCATCTCGTACGCGATCGCGACGACGGCCCAGGCGTCGGCGCGGTGGTCGAGGTCAGGTGAGCCCTGCGCCTGCTCGGGGGCCATGTAGAAGGGCGACCCGATGGTGGTGCCGAGGACGGTGAGCTTGTTGCCGCGATCCTGCCCCTTGGTGAACTTCACCGAGCCGAAATCGAGGAGCTTCACCCGCACGTCTTCGCCGTCGCGCACGAGGAAGACGTTGTCGGGCTTCATGTCGCGGTGGACGAGCCCCGCCGCGTGGGCGGGGTCGAGGGCGAGCGCGATCTGCGACACGATGCGCACCGTGCGGGCGACGCTGAGCCGACGCTCGCGCTTGAGCAGCCCGCGGAGCTCCTCGCCGTCGAGGTACTCCATCGCGAGGTACCAGGTCTTCTTCGCGCGCCCCGGCACGCCCGGCACGCTGGAGAAGTCGTACACGTCGACGATGTGCGCGTGGTCGAGCTCCTTCGAGGTGCTGGCCTCGCGGCGGAAGCGCTCGATGTTCACCGCGTCGTCGGCCACCTGGGGGTGGAGGATCTTCACCGCGGTGCGGCGCTCGTCCTTCTTGTCGCGGGCCTCGTAGACGCGCCCCATCGACCCCTCGGCCACCACGCGGCGGATCTCGTAGCGGTCGGCGAGCAGGTGACCGAGGAGGGGGACGGACTCGTCGCGGGGGACGGGCACCTCGTCGATCGGTTGGAGGGCGGTGGCGTCCTCCGGGCAGAACGATCCCTCACCGAGGGGAAAGGTGCGCTGGCACTTGGGGCAGGCGACGAGCATCGTGGGACGCTACTGCGCGGCGACGCGCGGCGGGAGGAGGATCCGGAGGCATTGCGGGCACTGATACACCCGGTCGAGCCGGACGATCTGGTTGAAGAGCTGCGGGGGAATGGAGACGTTGCACCCGCGGCAGATGCCCCCGGCGCACTCCGCCACGCCGGTGCCGCGCTTGGTGAACACCATGGTGTAGATCCGCAGGAGGTCGGCCCGGATGCGGCTCGACACGGCCTTGCGCTCGCCCGCCATGGCGTCCTTGCGCCCGCGGAGCTCCTCGCTCCGCGTCTTCGCCGCCGCCTCCTCGTCGTCGCGCAGCCGCGTGAGCTCGTTGAAGTCGGCCTCGTGGCGCGTGATGCTGGCCTTCACCTCGGCGATCACCTGCTCGATGCGCTCGCCCTCCTTCAGGCGCTCCTCGCGCTCGCGCTTGAGGACGTCGAGCTCGCGCGTCGTCGCCTCCATCTCGCGGGTGTTGCGCGCGATCTCCTGGCGCTTCTTCGATCGGGTGGTCTTCTCGTCGATGGCCACCACCTCGGCCTGCTGCGACGCCCGGAGCTTCTCGGCGTCGGCGAGCTGCGCCCGCTCCCGATCGAGCAGCTCACGGATCTTGTCGACGTTCGACCGGAGCTCCGCGAGCTGACCGTCGATCTCACCGAGCTCGACGTCGACCTGTCGGAAGGCCTGGTCGGTCTTCGCGAGCTCTTCCAGCGCTTCAAGTTGTTCGTGCACCCTTTGGGCTCCTCCGTTGGCCGCCGCGGACGCGTAGGGAATAGGCCCATCGGGGATCGAACCCGAAACCTCCCGATTATAAGTCAGGTGCTCTCACCAGTTGAGCTATGGGCCCGCCACGTCGTGGCAGAGCCGGGACTCTACTCCCCGGCGCCCGCGCGACGCAACGGACTCGCAAGGGGCGCCGACGCCCCGCCCTGGCCGGGATGGCCTCCGGGGATTTCAACCAGAAATTGGCGGTGCACGAAATCGTTGGCCTAGTGTTCGGTTCGTGCGTGACGACGACGTTCTCCTCGATGGCTACCTCGCCCACCTCCGTGTCGAACGGGGCCTCGCCCAGCGAAGCGTGGAGGCGTACCAGGGCGACCTGCTCCGCTTCGCGCTCTTCGTGCGGCAAGACCTCACGAAGACCTTCGCGGACATCGACGCCGGCGACGTGGCCGCGTGGCTCGTGGCCCTGTCGCGGGACGGGATCTCCGCCCGCGCCCAGGCCCGCAAGCTCTCGGCCCTGCGCGGGTTCTACAAGTTCCTCGTGGCCGAGCGGAAGGTGACGAGCGACCCGACGGCCCTCGTCACCGGGCCGCGCCTGCCGCGCAAGCTCCCGCAGGTGCTCACCTTCGCCGAGGTCGAGATGCTGCTGGCGGCCCCCGACGCGGCCACGCCCCGCGGGTGTCGCGACGCCTCGATGATCCAGCTCCTCTACGCCTCGGGGCTCCGCGTCTCCGAGCTCGTGGGGCTCAAGCTCACGGACATCGACCTCGACCAGAGCCTCGTCTCCGCGCTGGGCAAGGGTGACAAGCGCCGCGTGGTCCCCTTCGGCGAGATCGCCCGCGACTCCCTGGTGCGCTACCTCCGCGACGTGCGGCCGCGCTGGGCCCTCAAGGGCGAGAGCGTCCACCTCTTCCTCACCGAGCGCGGCACGGGGATGACCCGCCAGGGCTTCTGGAAGCTCCTCGGTCGGTACGCGCGCTTCGCTGGCGTGGCCAAGTCCATCTCGCCGCACAAGCTCCGGCACTCCTTCGCCACGCACCTGCTCGAGCGCGGCGCCGACCTCCGCGCCGTCCAGACGATGCTCGGCCACGCCGACATCGCGACGACGCAGGTGTACACCCACGTGACCGCCGAGCACCTGCGCCAGTCGCACGCGCGCTTCCACCCGCGCGGTTGATCCCCCGCCCCGTCGGGTGCTATCGCCTCCCCCCATGACGGTCGAACTCGCGCCGGCCCTCGACGGGTGCACCATCACCCTCCCCGAGTTCGAGGGTCCCCTCGACCTGCTCCTGCACCTCATCCAGAAGCACGAGCTCGACATCTTCGACATCCCCGTGGCCTTCGTCACGGAGCGCTACCTCGAATACATCCAGCTCATGCAGGCCCTCGACCTCGACCTCGCGGCCGAGTACCTGCTCATGGCGGCAACGCTCGCGCACATCAAGTCGCGCATGCTCCTCCCCGCTTCGCCCTCCGACGACGCGGAGGGGGCCGCGGGGACGGAAGACGAGGGCGAAGACCCCCGCGAGGCGCTCGTCCGCCGCCTGCTGGAGTATCAGAAGTTCAAGTCCGCCGCCGAAGACCTCGCCGCGCGTGGCGTGGCCGGCCGCGACGTCTTCCCCCGCGGCATCGCCGTGGACGCGGAGTCACTGGGCGAAGCGCCCCTCGCGGAGCTCCCGCTCTTCGCGCTCCTCGACGCCTTCAAGCGCATCCTGGAGAGGCGCAAGCTCACCATCTCCCACGAGGTGACCTCCGAGCGCGTCAGCATCGCCGAGCGCATCAACGAGATCGTCGAGCGGCTGCGGGGCGCCCGTACCTGCGTCTTCGACGAGCTCTTCGAAGGCGACCGCACCCGCATGGACATGGTGGTCACCTTCCTCGCGCTGCTGGAGATGACGCGGCTGCACATGACCCGGCTCTATCAGACCGACAGCCTCGGCGCCCTCCACGTCACCCTCGTGCTCGTCGACGTCGACCCCGCCGAGCTCTCCGCCCGCGACGACTACCAATGAGCGGCCCCGAAGACCCCGAACCGCAGCCCCCGCTCCCCGAAGAACTCTCCGAGGGAGACGCCCCGCCGACGTCACCCGGCCTCGCGCGCGCAGGCCCGCGGTCGGTCTCGGAGCTCCACCTCAAGGGCGTGATCGAGAGCCTGGTGTTCGCGGCGGAGAAGCCCATCACGGTCGCTCAGATCGCCGAGGTCGCCCGCGCCGAGGCCCGCGAGGTGCGCAAGCTCCTCCAGGAGCTCCACAACGAGTACCTCCCGCGCGGCATCCACCTCGACGAGGTGGCGGGCGCCTGGCAGTTTCGCTCCAGCGCCACCAACGCCCCCTTCGTGCGAGAGCTCCTGCAGGCCAAGCCCATCAAGCTCACGCGCGCCCAGGTGGAGACGCTCGCCATCGTGGCCTACCGCCAGCCCGTGACGCGCCCCGAGGTCGACGAGGTGCGCGGCGTCGACTCGGGCTCGGCGCTCAAGGTGCTTCTCGAGCGCAACCTCATCCGCATGATCGGCCGCAAGGAGGAGGCGGGGCGACCGCTGCTCTACGGGACGACCACGCACTTCTTGGAGTTCTTCGGGATGCGCTCGCTCCGCGACCTGCCCGTGCTGCGGGAGTACACGGAGCTCTCGCCCGAGAGCGAGGCCACGCTCACGCGCGAGCTGGCAGAAGCGGAGGGGGGTGCGGCGGGGGCCGCGACGCCGGCGATCACCGCCGAGACGACGGTGCGACCGCCGGAGGGCGGCGATCAGGTGTAGGCGAAGTCGGCGACGGTCTGGAGGCCGCGCTGGTCCATGCCCGGGGCGGTGCCGGTGCCGGCGCCGACCTGCGAGACGAACGAGCGGGGGACGACCTCGCCGATGTTGGTGATGAGGCCCGCGGGATCGGGCGCCACGATCTGCTTGAGGATCGTGTAGAGCACGATGAAGTGCTGGGTCTCGTCGCCCTCGATGGTGCCCGCGAGGAAGCGGCTGTTGGTCGAGCTGAGGGCCTTGACCGCGCGGTTGTAGGCCACGGCTGCGGCCTTCTCCGCGTTGCACGCGAGGCGCAGGACGTTGGACACCGAGGGGGTGAAGCCCTGCGGCGCGGTGAACATCACCGCCGACTCGAGCACCGGGGTGCCGCGGTTGGTGACGATGAGGGCCGCGAGCTCGCGGGCGTGGTCACGGTGCTGGTTCTGCCAGTTGCCCGCGATCACCACGAGGGGGGCGGAGAACGCCGCCTGCGGGTCGCCCATCGGGGGCGCGCGGAGGACGCCGAGGCCGGCCTCGTAGGCCTTGATCGCCTGGTACTCGGCCGTGAGCAGCGCGTTGAGGGTGGGGACGTCGGCGCTGGGGCCGAGGGGGGCGTCTTCTCCGCAGCCGACGGCCGCGGCGCTGGTGACCGCGATGCCACCGAGCAGAGAGCGACGGGAGAGCGAGTTCGAGTCAGTCATGGTGCGTGGTCTCCTGTTCTCGTCACAGCGGCATGAAGGCGAAATCGGGCACGCCCGCGAGGTCGGAAGTCTCGCCCTCGATGGCGACGACGGAGCGCGGGCAGATCTCGCTGATCATCGTCGCGGCCATCATGCCCGGACCCGCCGCGCCCTTGAGCAGGAGGTAGAGGACGATGAAGTGCTGCGTCTCGACGGCGCCGATGGCCGCCACGAGCTCCGCCGAGGCGGCCGAGGAGAGCGTCTTGAGCGCGTTGGTGTACGCGATCGCGGCGCCCTTCTCCTTGTTGCACGCCAGGCGGAGGATGTTGCGCACCGTCAGGCGGAAGCCCGCCGGGGGCATGAACAGGATCGTCGACTGGTCGACCGGCGTCCCCTGCATCGACATGATCATGTTGCGGAGGCGCGTGGCGTGGTCGCGGTGCTGCGCGACGTAGTGGCCGGCGACGAGCGCGGCGGCGGGGCCGAGCGCGCGGTCGGGGTCCATCATGTCGGGCATCCCCAGGGACCCCGAGGCGGCCTCGTACGTGCGGATCGCGTCGTACTCAGCGCGGAGGAGCGTGTTGAGCACGCCCACATCGCCCGCGCCCTGCGCCGCTGCATCACGACCCACCGCGCTCACCGCGAGGGCGGCGCCGACGCCTGCGAGGACGGCCGCGGCCCCTCCGCCGAGCGCCTCACGCCTGGAAAGATCTTCGTTTGACATTGCCTGTGGTTCCTCCTGGGAAAGAAGTCAGAGCCCGCTCTATCACACCAACCGCCGCGTCGGGTCGACTTTTGTCGTTCACCCCGGCGGCGCGCCGCGGGCATGATGAGCACATGATGAAACACAACCCGCAGCGATACGTCCGTGTTCTCCCTCTGATGCTCCTCGTGGGGGCCGCCGCTTCGATTTCAGCCTGCGGTGACGACACTTCGCCCGCGACGGGCGGCCTCAACGGGTGCGCCGAGGCGAACTTCATCGACCGTACGGCGGCCGCGGCCGATCGGACGGTGTCCTTCGGCACGGGCGCCAACGCCTTCTCCTACGGGCCGAAGTGCATCACCGTGGCCGCCGGGCAGACGGTGACCTTCATGGGCGACCTCGCCGTCCACCCGCTCGCGCCCGGCACCTCCCCCTCCGCCGTGGACGCCGGGACGACGGGCAACCCGATCCCGCGGACCAGCACGGGGGCGATGGCGCGCGTGACCTTCGCGAGCGCGGGGACGTTCCCGTACTTCTGCGAGTTTCACTACGCGGGGGGGATGGTGGGGGTGGTGCGGGTGCGCTAGGCGGCGCGAGGCGGGGCGATCAGGTGCGGGCGCGGGCGCCGACGGGGGGCGACACGCCGCCGGGGGGGAGGGGGCCGGGGCCAGGACCCTGCCCCTGACCCTGACCCTGGGGGGGCGGGTTGAGGTTCATGAACTTCCCGATCGGCGCGGCCTTGAGGGACACGTCCCACGAGAGGTCGAAGGGCGGGTCGACGTTGGCGGGGATGCCGTCCATCGCCGCGCCCATGTCGAGCACCTGATCGAGCTGCTCGTCGTCGAAGCCCTCCTCGTGGAGGCACAGCACGTTGGGCGACGTCACGATCGCCGCCGCGTCTTCGCCGCGCAGCGGGAGCGCGTTGTCGGGCATGCGGCAGGCGGCGTGGAGCGCGGCGATGAGGTGGTCGTTGATCACCACGCTCGCGACGAGGGGGCCGTACGCGAGGAGCGCGCGCTTCTTGTTCTTGTCCTCGTGGAGCGACACGTCGACGGCGAAGATGCTGTTGGGGAGATCCTCGGCCATGCGCTTGTCGAACGCGGGCCCCTTGAGCCCGGCGCCCTCGATCTCCTCCGCCATCGGGATGCGCACGTGGCGGTCGCACGAGATGGTGGCGACGAGCGCGGCGCCCTTCCAGTTCTCGATGATGAGCGGGTCTTTGCCGCCGGTCGCGCGCTTGAACTCCTCCACCACCTTCTCGGGGAAGATGCGGGCCGCCACCCACGCGCGCGCGCCGCAGGGGCACATGCGCGTCGGGTTGGAGCCCTTCGGGAGGTCGTCGCACACGAACTTCAGCTCGCGCTTGAAGTCCGGCGACCCCGGCGGCGTGCGGAACGGCAGCTCCATGAGGTTGATCGGCCGCCCGTTCGAGCCGTCGGCCCGCTTGGGGTTCATCTGCATGCCGTTCATCTGGAACGTGATGTCGGGGCGCTCGGCGCGGGCGGCGTCGACGTAGCGCTTGATCTCCGCGATGCGGGCCATCGCCTCGCCCACGGCCGCCGCGCTCGTCTCCGCGAGGTACCACCCGAGGTGCGCCGCGCCGAGGCCCACGATCGCCAGCTCCACCGGCCAGTGGAACTCCCCCGCCGTCGCGAGCAGCATCATGCCCTGCTGCTGCGCCTGCCAGGTGAGCGACGCGCGCTCGAGCTGCGAGGTGAGCAGCCGCGAGATGGCCGCCCGGTCGAGGATCACGCCGACGCGCAGCTCGCCCGACGCGATCTTCTCCGCGTGCTCGTAGGCCCAGAACTGGAAGGCCGGGCCCTGCGGCATCGGCGCGATCTGCGGGAGGAGCGCGAGGGGGATCCCCTTCTTGCCCACGGCCACCTCGGGGGGAAGCTCGAGCGCGGCCTCGGTCTCGGTCGCCTCGATCTTCGCGGTGAGGTCGGCGTTGTCCTTGAGGGCGGCCCAGAGGTGGTAGCCCTTCTCGGCCTCCACCACGACGGCCTCGCCCGCGACGGCGCGCGCGAGCACGTCGCGCCACGTCTCGGCGAGCGTGAGGGGGCGGCCGAAGTGCTGCGACACCGACGCGTCGTCGAGCGTCTTCGAAGCCTCGGTCTCCATCCCGTCGAGGGGCGCGCGCAGCACCCGCACGTGAATCGTGCCCCCTTCGGTGTAGGGGACCGCGCCGGCGTCGTTGCTGAGCGCCTCGATGACCAGCTCGGCCCCGGAGCCCGGCATCGCCTTGATGAAGCGCACGCCGCACACGCGCCGCGGCGTCGCGCCGGGCACCGCGACCATCTGGCCGGTGCGCTGGTCGGGCTGCGGGGGCATCACCTTGGCGCCGCAGCGGCACTCGCCCTTCCACGTCGGCACCGTGCGGCCCTGCGGGTCGCGGCGGTTCTCCGAGGGGTCTTCCTGGGCGGGGAGCGGCGGGGGGTTCTTGAAGATCTCTTCGATGAAGCGGTGGAGCTCGGTCGCGTTGCGGTAGCGCGGCTGGCCCTGGGGCCCGGCGTACGGGGGGTCGGGGAAGCCCAGGATCGTCGCGCCGAGGAGCCCGCAGTTGGGGCACGCGCCGACGACGTGCGCCGTGTCGATCGGGAGGGGCGCGCCGCGGGTGATCTGCGTGCGCTGGCCGCGCGCGGAGTCGAGGGCGCGGCGGACGGCGGCGGTATCAACGGTCTCAGCCATCGAAGACATCTCCAGAGGTGAAAACGGGGGAATTCAGGGGCGGCGGACCATACAGGGTTTCGGGCCGAGGGCCAATGGCCCGCGAAGGGGGACCTGGGATTCGGCGTAGGTCTCGAAGCGACGAGGATCAACTTCCGATCGCTTCCGCGAGACGGTCCGTCGTCCGTCGTCGTCGGCCTTACGGTCGCTCCCAACGGAACGAAGAACAACGCCCCGAGGCCCTCGTCGAAGGCTCCCGTAAGGTCGACGACGACGGACGACGGACCGTATCGCGGAAGCGATCGGAAGTTGATCCTCGTCGCTTCGAGACCTACGCCGAACCCCAGCGCGCAGGGGGACGACGCGGCTCGAGCGGGCCGCGGAGGTCCACGGGCGGGTGCGGAGGGTGGCGGGGGGCGCGTCTGAAACGTGGACGCCATGAGCGGCGCTCCGCGCGGCGATTCCAGGTGACGCACGCGGTGCCGCGGCGCGATGTTCTGCGCTGAGGAGCTGAACCATGAAGAAGACCCGACGTGATTCGAAGCCCGCCGCCGCCCGTCGCACCACCGCGGCGCCCCCGTCGCTCTCCCCGAAGGCCATCGCCGAGGAGACGGTGATGGTCGCGGGGGTGAAATCCCACTACGACCGCTATCTCCCCGTCGCCCGCGACAGCGCGCCCGCCACGGCGCTGGTGTTTCGCGGGGACGCGGCGCTCGCCCACCACAACGCCAACCTGGCCGTGAGCGCGCTCCTGGCGCAGCGCGACGCCCTCGCCGCGACGGGCTTCCGGGTGGACTTCGGGGCGCTGGAGGCGATCCCGCAGATCGCGCTCGCGCTGGCCTACGCGGTCGAGCAGGTGGAGGGGCGCACGGGCGCCAACGCGGATCTCCAGGCGACCCTGGCGCGGGCGCGGGTGCTGCGCGACATCGGGATGAGCTCGGTCACCACGCTGGTGAAGAGCGGCGGCCTCGGCGCCGACGACCAGAAGAAGCTACGCAAGGGGAGCGGCCCGCTCAACCTCGCGGGCGAGCTCGACGCCCTCGCGACGCTGGTGGTGGAGAAGCAGCGCGTGTTTCGCAACCAGAGCCCGTTCACCCTCGCGCACGCGAAGGAGGCGGCGGAGCTCGCCGCGGCGTTGAAGCGGCAGGTGACGCCGAAGGGCGGGCGCAAGCCGACGGCCACCGCGCTCGCCGGGGCCCAGCGCGACCGCGACCTCCTCGCGGCCCTGCTGGTCGCCCGCTACGAGCTGCTGGAGCGCGCCGCCGGGGCGCTGTGGGGCCGCGCGCTGGAGCAGTACGTGCCGACGCTCCTGTCGCGCGTCGGGGTGAAGCCGAAGAAGAAGGCCGTGGCGAAGCCGAAGGGGGCGAAGAAGAAGGGAGAGGCGAGCGGCGGCGCGGTCGAGCCCAAGGCCAGCGCGCCCACGGGGGCGGTGACGCCGGACGACGGCACGGGCTGAAGCCCTCGGGAGGTCGCTGCGGCACGGACCCAAGATCGCGGTAGCGAACGATCCCCTCGCCCAGGAGCTACCACACCCCCGTCAACGCGACCCCCAACCCGCGGCCGAGCACGGTCGGGGCCAGTGATGCGCGTCGGGGCACGGGGGCCACCGCGGGTTCAGGGGTGCGTCCGAGGATGGCCCACACCGTCTGGTGCGCCGTGGCCGCGATCGAGAGGGCGGTGAACACCCAGGACACGCCGGCCGTCTCGCGGTCGGGTTCGCTCGTCGCGAGGGCGACGCCGCCGACGGAGCTCGCGACGCCCACCCCGACGCTCACCCACAGCGACACCGGGTCGCTGGCGGCGTCGCCCCACACCAGCAGCGTGTTGAACGTGTTGTACACCCCCGCGGCCACGAGCGCGCCCACCCAGAGGTCGCGGGGGCGGTCGGTGAGCTCCCCGAGCGCGACGCCCAGTGTGGTCAGCGCGAGCGGGGAGGCGATGCCTTCGAGCGCGACCGCGATGTGCGAGGGCGGCAGCGAGCGACGCGGCAGGAGGCGGTAGCGGTGTGTGAGGGAGCCGACGCCGAGCGCGCCAATGAGCAGGTAGTCCGTCCACTCCTGGCGCTCCCCCGAGGGATGCCCGTCGACCACCGTGAAGCCGATGATGGCGGCCGCGCTCAATGCGATCGTGAGCGACGCGGCGGTGCTGCGGACCGCGACGAAGGTCTGGGGCGACCACTGCACCGGCGGTGGCGGCGGGCGCGATTGGATTGGCTGCGGCCGCGCATGAGCCGGGGCGCGCTCGTCGTCGCCCCGCTGCGTCGCAGGGGCTCCCTGCGCCGACGCCACGGCCGGCAAGGCGAGCGCGCACAGGAGCAGGACCCCACCAGATCGAGTCCTTGGCTGCCTGCTGTGCATGATCCCTTCGAGGGGTCCATGGGCCATAGGTTTTGCGTCCGTCGAGAGGGAGTACGTCACCCCGTGGCCCCCCTCCCCGCCGTGGTGACGACGGCGGGAGGGGTGGAGGGGGCGCGCAGTGGATTCACCCGCGGTGTGGTGGCGTCGTTCGACTAGCGCGGCGGGCAGGCCCCGCCGAGGTTGTTCGAGCAGAAGCTGCGCATGCCAGCGGTCCCACCGCAGCACCAGTTGGAGGGGTCTCCTTCGGCGGAGCAGGCGCGGCACTCCTCGTGGCTCATGCAGCCCATGGCGGGGCAGACGCCCGCGCGGACGCAGGCGCCGAGGACGCAGCGCTCGAAGGCCTGGCAGCTACGGCCGCAGGCGCCGCAGTTGGAATGATTGCGCTGCAGGTCGGCGCAGGTGGTGGCGCACATCACGTTCGGCGACGCACAGGACGACGCCTCCGCGGATCCATCGGTGCGCGCGTCCTTGGAGGCGTCGCCGGTGGCAGCGTCAAGCGTGCCGGCGTCAGTCGGTGACGACGTCGAACAGGCCGCAGATGCCACGAACGTGAGCAGAACAATGAGCCTGGTGAGTGATCGCATGCAACGCCTTCAACGTGTTGTTTACCCCCTTCAACGTCCCTGGGTGAGCGCCCGGCGAACCCTGGGACGTCGAAAGACCTGAAGCTCTGGGGGCTTGAAAACACAGTGGATCCTGGTGGCGAGGGGGTTGCGAAACACCTGTTCGTCGGAGACGCACCGTGCCCGTCGATCGTGCCGCAGCGCCTATCGTCCCGCAATCCTGTTGCTGGCCGCGCAGCGATCGAGCAGCGGTCGTCTCATCGTCTTCTGCGTTCGCGGCGGGGGCAGCGCTGAGCTCGCGGCGGAGTCCTTCGAGGCCGTGCACGTGCGGCGCGGGGTGAAGCCGAAGAAGAAGGCCGCGGCGAAGCCGAAGGGGGCGAAGAAGAAGGGAGAGGCGAGCGGTGGCGCGGTCGAGCCCAAGGCCAGCGCGCCCACGGGGGCGGTGACGCCGGACGACGGCACGGGCGGAAGCGGGAGGGGCGGCGCGCTCGGTCGTTCGACGCCGGGCACGACACACGGAGAGGTGACCTCCAGCGCGTCGATGCCCACGCATCTCGGCTGAACGGGTGCCCGGTGGCGTCGAGGTGTGGCGGGACGAACGGTTGAGGCCCCGCGGTCACGGGCGACACGCGGGGCCTCGAAGCGGGGAGGGGAGAGGGGTGGTGGGTGCGGTCAGTTGGTGCGGCAGACGCCGTCGACGCAGGCCTGACCCGCGGCGCAGTCGGCCGCGCGGGCGCAGTTGGACTGCACCTCGTTGTTGGTCTGGCAGAAGCTCTGCGCGGTGTTGAGGTACCGGATGGGGGCGCAGTTGCGGTACTGCACGTCGGTGCGGAGGCACTCGTCGGCGGTGGCGCAGGGGCGGCGGCAGAGGCCGTCGAGGCAGCGGCTCGGCGAGGTGCACTGCGCGTCGGTGGTGCAGAAGGGCTGGCGGCGCGTGTCGGCGAGGCAGACGCCGTCGGCGCAGTAGCGACCGGCGCCGCACTCGGCGTTGGTGCTGCACGCGGTGAGGCAGGTGGCGTTGACGCAGCGACGGCCGGCGCCGCAGTCGGCGTCGCGGACGCACTCGTTGGCGACCCGGTCGACGCAGACGCCGTCGGTGTTGCACATCTGGCCGGCGGGGCAGGGGGCGGTGGCCGAGCAGGCGGCGCGGCACTGCTGGTTGACGCACACGCGCCCGGCGCCGCACTGCGAGCTGAAGCGGCAGGTGTCGGTGGTGGCGGTGCAGCGGCCGGCGACGCAGGACTGGCCCGACGCGCACTGGGTGGCGTCGGTGCAGGGGCAGCTCGACGTGGCGGGGTTGCAGGTGGTGCGGGCGCACATGCCGTTGACGCAGGAGACCCCAGTGGGGCAGTCGGCGTTGGAGCGGCACGAGCCCGGGGTGGGGGTCGGGACGGGCTCGGTGGGGGCGAGGCACTGGCCGGCGGGGGCGGCGGGCGTCACGCGGCAGGCCCAGCCGCGGGGGCAGTTGGCGCTGGTGTTGGCGCAGCCGGTGACGCAGCCGAAGGAGGTGCAGGTCTGGTTGGTGGCGCACTCGAAGTCGCCGCGGCAGGCGGGGCGGGTGGGCGGCGTGGCGACGCGACAGCCGACGCCGTCGCAGTAGAAGCAGCCCGAGGCGTCGCAGTAGTAGTCGTCGCTCGCGCAGCCGATCGCGCCCGAGAACACGCCGAGCGCCGCGAGACAGAGGGCCTTGAAGGAGTTGGGGATCGATCGCATGCGCATGTTCGTGGCCTCCGGCGGGGGTAGTGCTACCGACCGCCCATGGCAGAACCGTGCCACGTCCGCGCCCACAAACGCCAGAGCGCGCACGGGAATTTCCCCCGTCGGTGCGTGAACATGCCTTCACAGGGGACACGTGAACACCCGACGGATCGGGCGCGGTGGGACTGGTGTAGAGTCCGCCCGTCGTGAGTCGTGTATGGGTCGTCTTCGGGTTGGCTGCGGCGCTGGGCGGGTGCGCGGGGGGAGGGGCCACGGGGGCGCCGCGGGGGCTGCTCGCGCGCTTCTCGCTGGCGGCCCGTCAGGGGGACACGGCGGCGCTCTACGCGATGCTGCCCGAAGGCCATCGCCGGGCGGAGTCGCTGGAGGCGTTTCGCGCGCGGGTGACGGGCGACCGCGCCGAGCTCGCCGCCCTCGGTGACGCGGTGTCGCTCGCGCTCCAGGGCGGGGGGCCGCAGGCGGAGGTGGCGCTGCGCGATCGTTCGTCGGTGACGCTGGTGGGGGAGCCCGAGGGGTGGCGCCTGGGCGACCCGGGCTTCGTCCCCGAGGTGGCGGTGCGCCTCGAAGGGATGGCGGGGGCGCGGGCGGCGGTGCGGGCGCTCCACGACGCGCTGCTGCGGCAGGGCGGCGGGCGCTGGGGCGACGTGCTCTCGGCGCGCGCGCTCGGCGCGACCCGCGCGGACGTAGAGATTCTGGTCGCGGCCACCGAAGACCCGTCGGCGCTCCAGGCCAACGACCTCCGCACGCGGGTGACCTTCACGCTGCCCGACGCGCGCCTGCTCGACGTGGTGTACGAGCAGGGCGCGTGGCGCGTGGATGGGATCCGTGATCCGTGAGCGTCAGGGGCGGGTGATCGAGACGGTGTAGGCGCCCGCGGCGGTGCCGAAGCCGTCGACGTAGAGGGCGTGCAGCCCGGGGCCCGCGGGGATGGTCGCGGTGATGGACGACTGCCGCGGCAGCGCGCTCGGGCACGCGTCGTCGTTGCAGACGGACGTGTCGGGGGTGGTGCGGCCCGGGCTGTACTGCGCGAGGGTCGTGTCCCAGGTGGCGCGGCCGCAGGTGCTCGCGGTGAAGGTCGCCGCGGCGGTGGCCGAGGGGCAACGATACCAGTAGTAGGTGTTCTCCGGGCCGCCGCCGCTGCACCCGACGTTGACGCGGCCGGCGCCGGCGGTGGTTCCGCTCGGGGTCGAGGCGCCGGGCGGGAGGAAGGCGATCGGCCCATTGCCCACCGGGAGGTGCTGGAAGCGAAGGCTCGTTCGTCCGCCCGACCCGCAGCCCGACACGACGAGGCGGTACGCGCCGGGGTTGAGCACGAGGAGGATCTGGCTCGCGCCGTTGGGGGGGAGGTTGCACCCCGCCAGGCCGCCGTCGTCGTTGCACGCGACGCCGTTGGCGGGCAGACCGCTCGCGGTGACGTTGACGCCCGCGCTCGTCTGCACGAAGAGCGACGTGTCCCAGGCAGAGCCGATGGTGTCGGCGTAGATCATCTCGGGCGCGGGGCCGGCGATGGTGAAGTTGTAGAACACGTCGCGCCCCGCGGTGCAGCCGCATGAGCCCGTCGTCTGCTGCGTCGCCGCGCGCGTGTCCACGGCGAAGATCGACTGCGGCAAGGTCATGTTGATCGTGACGGCGCCCGCGGGGAGGTCGTTGGCGGGGGGCGGGACGCACGCGCCGTTCGCGCAGACGTTGCCCGTCGGGCAGCGCCGGTTGCAGCCGCCGCAGTGGCTGGCGTCGGCGCTGGTGTCGACGCAGGAGGCTCCGCAGCGCGCGCCCGAGGCGCAGTTGGCGAGCACGTAGTCGACGCGGTACGCGCCGGCGCCCGCGCACGCGTCGGCGACGAGCACGTTGAGCCCGCCCTGCGTTCCGGTCGTGGCAGGGATGGTGGTGTTGAGCGTCGCGCCCGTCGTGCAGAGCGCGCCCGTGTCGTCGTTGCACACCTGCGCCGCCGTGCCGCGGAGCGCGCTGTACTGAAGAAGCGCGTTGTCGTACGCGACCTGGTTGGTGCCCGCCGTCGCGCTGCAGGTGGTGGCGTGGAAGGGCTGCGCCGCGGTGTCAGGGCACGTCACCCACCAGTGCGACGCCTCGGGGCCGCCGGTGCAGCAGGTGCCGGCGACCGTGCCTGCGCCCGCGGTGGTTCCCATGGCGGTTTGTACGGTGGCGTTGGGGGTGATGCGCGAGGAGGCGCCGTTGCCCGCCGGGAGGTGCTGGAAGTTGATGCGCGCCGCCCCCGCCCCGCAGCCCGAGAGTACGAGGAAGTAAGTGCCCGCCGCGAGCCGCGCGACCACCTGCGACTGGAGCCCGGTGCGCAGGCAGAGGCCCGCCGCCGCGAGGTCGTCGTTGCAGGTGAGGTTGGGCGCCGTCGCCGTGACGTTGGCCCCCGTCACGTCCTGGAAGAAGAGCGACGTGTCCCAGGTGGCCGCGAGCGTGTCGGCGTACACCACCTCGGGCGCCGCGAGCGCGAAGCGGAAGAACACGTCGTTGCCGCTCGTGCACCCGCAGGCGCCGCGCGTGTCGTTGCGCGCGGCGGTGGTGTCGGCCGTGAGCGTCTGCGCCGGGCTCTCCAGCGCGATCACGGTGGCGGTCGCGCGCGTGTCGTTGGCGGGGGGCGCGCCCATGCAGGCGCCGCGCGTGCAGGCGGTGCCCGCGGGGCAGGCGCGGCCGCACATGCCGCAGTGGGCGGCGTCGGTCGCGGTGTCGACGCACGCGCCCGCGCAGGTGGTCTGGCCGGTGGGGCAGGCGCAGCGGCCGCCCGCGCAGGCCGTGCCCATCGCGCAGGCCATCCCGCAGGCGCCGCAGTGGGCGCGGTCGGTCATCGGGTTGACGCAGGTGGGGGGCGTGCCGCAGGGCATCTGGCCGGTGGGGCAGGCGCAGCGGCCGGCCTGGCAGGTCTGGCCCGCGGCGCACACCGTCCCGCAGGCGCCGCAGTGCGACTCGTCGCTCTGGCCGTCGACGCAGGCGCCGTTGCAGAGCGTGCGACCCGTGGCGCAGCGGCACGCGCCCATCATGCACGACTGGCCCGCGGCGCACGCGCGGTTGCAGCCGCCGCAGTGGGCGCTGTCGGTCTGCGGGTTGACGCACGCGCGGCCGCAGAGCGACTGGCCCGTCGGGCACACGCACACGCCCGCCGTGCAGGTGAGGCCGCTCGGGCAGGCGCGGTCGCAGGCCCCGCAGTTGGAGGCGTTGGTGGTGAGGTTGACGCAGCGGGCGGTGGGGGCGGTGGGGGCGCAGTCGGTCTCGCCCGTCGGGCACGCGGCGCGGACGGCGGCGCACGCGCCCATCACGCAGGTCTGGCCCGCGGGGCAGGCGCGGCCGCACATGCCGCAGTTGGTCGGGTCGCTCGCGGTGTCGGCGCACGCGTCGCCGCAGCGCGTCTGGCCCGCGGCGCAGGTGACCGCGCCGCCGCACGTCCCCGCTGTGCACGTCTGGCCCGCGGCGCAGGCGCGGCCGCACACACCGCAGTTGGCCGCGTTGGTGTCGGTGGCCACGCACGTCGCGCCGCAGCGGAGCTGGCCGCCAGGGCAGTCCATCATCCGGCACGCGCCGCCGGTGCACACCTGACCGCGGGCGCAAGGCACCCCGCAGGCGCCGCAGTGGGCGAGGTCGGTCGCGGTGTCGACGCAGGCGCCGCCGCAGGCCGTCTGGCCGGTGGGGCACGCGGTGGTGGGGCGGCACGCGCCGGTCTGGCAGCTCTGGCCCGCGGGGCACGCGTTGCCGCACATGCCGCAGTGGCTCGCGTCGATCATCGTGTCGACGCAGGCGCCGTTGCATGTGCTCTGGCCCGAGGGGCACATCGGTCGCGGGGCGCACGCGCCGCCGGAGCACTGCTGGTCGGCGCCGCAGGCGTTGCCGCACGCGCCGCAGTTGGCGGCGTCGGAGGCGGTGTCGACGCAGGCGTCACGGCAGCGCTGCGCCCCCGCGGGGCAGGGGGCCTCGTCGGCGCAGTTTCCCGCGCGGCAGGTCTGCGTCGCGAGGCAGGTGTTGCCGCAGCGGCCGCAGTGCGTGTTGTTGGAGGCGACGTCGGTGCACTGGCCTTCGCAGCGCAGTTGCGTCGTCGCGCAGGGCTCGGCGTCGGGCGGCGGGGCGTCGTCGGCGTCGTCGGCGACGTCGGGCGAGGCCTCGGCGGGGAGGTCGATCGGGAGGTCGACGGGGAGGTCGGGTGAGGCGTCAGGGGCCGCGGCTTCGGGCGGGAGGTCGGCGCTCGGGACGTCACGGTCGGCGGGGACGTCGGTCGGCGGCGGGGGCGTCGCGTCGAAGCACGCAGGGGTCGCGGCGATCGCGGCGGCGAGGCAGAGCCAGCGCGGAAAGGGCATGGGAAGCGTAAGGTTCCTTCTGCGCGGCAGCGGGCGCGCGAAGGAGAGGGTACTTCGTCGGCGTGGGCCGACGGAAGGTGCAATCCAGAGAGGGGGAGGGAGGGGAGGCGCTCCCGCGGCGTCCGCACAGACGCCGACGGGGAGCGGAGGGGGCTACGTCACGGACGCGTGACGGCGATGGAGTACGCGCCAGAGCCGCCGCCGAAGCCGTCGATGTAGAGCGTGTGGAGGCCCGGGCCGGCGGGGACCGCCGCCGTCACCGACGAGCGGACGCCGCAGGTGCCGCCGACGTCGTCGTTGCAGACGGCGGCCGCGCGGGCCGCGCTGCGCTGCTCGAGGACGGTGTCCCAGGTGGCGCGGGCGCAGGTGCTGGCCGTGAGCGAGCCCGCCGCCTGGGCTGCGCAGGTGTGCCAGAAGTAGGTGTTCTCGGGGCCGGTGCCGCCGCCGCAGCTCTGCGTGATGGCGCTGGTGCCGCTGGTGGTGCCGGTCTGGGTGGTGTTGCCCGCCGTGAGCGCCGTCACCGTACCGTTGCCGACCACGAGGTGGTGGAAGCGGAGGTTGGTCGTGGTGCCGCCCGCGCCGCAGCCCGAGAGGACCAGGCGGTAGGCGCCCGGGTTGAGGAGGAGCATGATCTGCGACTGGAGGCCGGTGCCGCAGCCGGCGAGGCCGTTGTCGTCGTTGCACGCGATGCCGGTCGTGAGGCCGGCGGCGGTCACGTTCGTCCCCGTGCTGGTCTGCACGAAGAGCGAGGTGTCCCAGTTGGAGCCGAGCGTGTCGGCGTAGATGATCTGGCGGGGACCCGCCGGGATCGTGAAGTTGAAGAAGATGTCGTTGCCGCTGGTGCAGCCGCACGAGCCGGCGGTGTTGTTCACCGCGGCGCGGGTGTCGATGCCCGTGATGAGCGTCTGCGGCACCGTCATGTCGATGACGCGCGCGCCCGCGGGGGTGTCGTTGGCCGGCGGCGCGATGCAGGCGCCGGCGATGCAGAGGTTGCCCGCGGCGCAGCGGCGGTCGCAGCCGCCGCAGTTGTTCACGTTGGTGTTGGTGTCGACGCAGGTGGCGCCGCAGCGCGCGCCGGTGGCGCAGGGCGCCGCGAGCACGTAGCGGATGGTGTAGTTGCCGCCCGCGGTGGAGCACGAGTCGGGGATGAGGGTGTTGAGGCCGCCGATGGTCGCCGTGGTCGCCGGGATCGACGAGGTCATCGACGAGCCGGTGCCGCAGACGAAGCCGATGTCGTCGTTGCAGACGGCGCCGGTGGCGCGGAGCGCGCTGTTCTGCGCGATCTCGACGTCATAGTTGGCGAGGTTCACGCCCGTCGTGGCGTTGCACGTCGAGGCGAAGAAGGTCTGCGCCGCGGTGTTCGGGCAGGTGATCCACCAGAGGGTGTTGTCGGGGCCGCCCGAGCAGCACGAGTTGGAGACCGCGCCGGTGCCGGCGGTGGCGCCCGCCACGGTCTGCTCCGTGGCGCTCGGCGTGAGGCGGGTGTTGACCGTGCCCGCGCCGGCGGGGAGGTGCTGGAAGTGGATGTCGGCCGTGCCCGAGCCGCAGCCCGAGAGGACGAGGTAGTACTGGCCGGCCGGGAGGCGCGCCGCGATCTGCGACTGGAGGCCGGTGCCGAGGCCGGGGCAGAAGCCCGCGGCGGCGTTGTCGTCGTTGCAGGTGACGTTGGGCGCCGTCTGCGTGACGTTGCTGTTGATCGCCTGGCCGTTCTGGGCGACGGCGTTCTGGAAGAAGAGCGAGGTGTCCCAGGTGGCGCCGAAGGTGTCGACGTAGACCACCTCAGGCTGCGTGAGCGTGAAGCGGTAGAACACGTCGTTGCCGCCCGTGCAGGCGCACGAGGTGGTGTCGTTGCGCGCCGCCGTGGTGTTGGCGGAGAGCGTCTGCGACGGCATCGCGAGGTTGATCACCGTCGCGCCCGTGCGCGTGTCGTTGGCGGGGGGCGTGCCCATGCACATGCCGCGCGTGCAGGCGGTGCCGGCCGCGCAGGTGCGGCCACACATGCCGCAGTTGGTGCCGCTGGTCTGGAGGTCGACGCAGGCCGCCGCCGCGCCGGTGCCGCAGGCCGTCTGGCCCGTCGGGCAGGCGCACATGCCGCCGGTGCAGGTCTGGCCCATCACCGTGCAGGCGCGGCCGCACATGCCGCAGTTGGCGCGGTCGGTCATCGTGTTGACGCACACGGGCGGCGTGCCGCAGGCCATCTGGCCCATGGGGCAGGCGCACGCGCCGGCGGTGCAGGTCTGGCCCATCGGGCAGACGCGGCCGCACATCCCGCAGTTGTTGTTGTCGGTCTGCGCGTTGACGCAGGCGCCGCCGCAGATCGTCTGGCCCGTCGGGCAGACGCACATGGCGCCGGCGCACGACTGGCCCATCGGGCAGGCGCGGCCGCAGGCGCCGCAGTTGGCGCGGTCGGTCATGGTGTTGACGCAGGTGCGGCCGCAGAGCGTCTGCCCGGTGCCGCAGGTGCAGGCGCCCATCTGGCAGGTCTGGCCCGTGGGGCAGGCCACGCCGCAGGCGCCGCAGTTGGCGTTGCTGGTCTGCGTGTCAACGCAGGTGGGGGCGGGCGCCATCGGGGTGCAGTCGGTCTGACCCGTCATGCAGGTGGGGCGGGGCGCGACGCACGCGCCCATCGCACAGGTGTTGCCGGCCGGGCAGGCCATGCCGCACGTGCCGCAGTTGGTCGGGTCGGTCTGGAGGTCGGCGCAGGCCGCGCCGCACATCATCTGGCCCATGGGGCACACGACGCCGCCCGTGCACATCCCGCCCGCGCAGGTCTGGCCGGTGGCGCAGGCGCGGCCGCAGGAGCCGCAGTTGGCGACGTCGGTCATCGTGTTGGCGCAGGCGGTGCCGCAGAGAACCTGCGGGGCCGTACAGCCCATCATCGCGCACACGCCGGCGGTGCAGGCCTGGCCCGTCGGGCAGGCCACGCCGCACATGCCGCAGTTGGCGACGTCGGTCTGGGTGTTGACGCACGTGCCGCCGCAGGCCACCTGCGGGGCGGTGCACATCGTCGTCGCCCGGCACATGCCCATCTGACAGCTCTGGCCCATCATGCAGGCCGTGCCGCAGGTGCCGCAGTTGTTCGAATCAGCCTGGGTGTCGACGCAGGTGCCGCCGCAGGAGGTCTGACCCGTGGGGCACATCATCGGCGCCATGCAGGTGCCGGCCGAGCACGTCTGACCCGAGGGGCAGAGGTTGCCGCACGCGCCGCAGTTGGCGACGTCGGTCTGGGTGTTGACGCAGGTCATGCCGCAGAGGTTCTGCCCCGTGGGGCACATCATCGGCTCGACGCACATGCCGCTCATGCACACCTGGGTGCCCATGCAGGCGGTGCCGCAGGCGCCACAGTTGCTGTTGTTCATCTGCACGTTGACGCAGGTGCCGTTGCAGACGATCTCGCCGGCGTTGCTGCAGGTCACGTCGCCGGGGGGCATCGTGTCGGGCATGTCACCGTCCGGGGGCGGCGGCATCATGTCGGGCATGTCGCCGTCGGGGGGCGGCGGCGTCATGTCCGGGGGCGGCGGGTTGTCCTGGCCGACCACGTCGTTGTCGGTGGCGTCAGGCGTCTTCTCCGACACGACGTCGGCGGGCGGAGGATTGTTGCCGGTCGGAGGCGGGTCAGAACAGCCGACCGCGGTGGCCAGCGATCCTGCCAGCCACAACCATTGAGTGCGTTTCATGAGTGCGTGATCTCCTTGCTGCGTGGCGAGAGACCGGCGCCGCGGAGCGACGCAGGTCGAGTGAAGAACCATCGGACCCGTCGGATCGTTACGATCAGCACGTGAGGGGAAGACGGACGTTCCACCGGTCCGAAAACGGTGGTCACCTTACCCCCATGGCCGGGCGACCGGAAGCCTGATCTGAGGAAAATGCGCCGCAGGGTCGACAAAGGTTGCGGTTATGAGGGGCCCGGCAGGACGAGGACCACCTCGACGCGGTCGTCGCGGCGCGCGCCCCCTTCGATGCGGTGCAGGCCTTGCGCCTGGAGCCTGTCCGAGGGCACGCCGAGACGTCGCAGCTCACCCGCCAGGCTCTGCGCTTGCGCCGTGGCGAGCGCCTCCGCGGGGCCGCGGGCCGGGCCGCCGACGAACACCTCGACCCGCACGCGGGCCTCACCCTGGGCGCGCACCACACGGGCGAGCGTCTCGACCCGCTGGCGCGACGTCGGGGCGAGGCGAGGCCCGGCGAAGAGACCGCGCAGCACCGCGATGACGCCGCGGGGATCGCGCCGCGGATCGAGCCCGCCGACCCCCGAGAGGCTGCCGCTGAGCGACGACGCGTCGATCGCGGCGGGCTGCCCCGCGCGGGCCGCTTCGAGCAGGCGCTCGGCCGCGAGGTACACCTCGCCCGCGGCGCTCACGGAGGGAGGGGTCGCGCGCTCGGCGGCCTCCAGGCGCGTCCTCACGGCGGCGACGCGGGACTCCTCGACGCCCAGCATTACGGCCGCGGCGAGGAAGAGCTGCGCCTGCTGGCGGAGGTCGGCGGCGGCGGCGGCGCGTTCGGCGGCGCCCACGCGGCCCGGCGCGGCGACGAGCTCGCGGGCGCGGGCGGCGCGCTGTCGGGCCTCGAGGGCCTGCGTGCTCTCGACGTCGAGGGCGCGCGTCTCCTGCTCCATGCGGGCGACGTCCGTGTCGACCTCCGCGACGGCGCGGTCGGCGTCGGTGAGGCGGCGGCGCGCGACGGCGAGGCGCGCGCGGCACTGGGCCTCCTCGAACACGATGCGCGCCTCCTGCTCGGCCTCGGCGAGGCGCGCGGGGTCGTCTTGCGCGGCGCGGGCGCGCTCGGCGGCGGTGACGGCGGCGGTGTACGCGTCGGGGGCCTCGCGGGCCACCTCGCGGGCGGCGGGGGAGGCGAGCATGCGGTCGAGGTCGACGACGGCGCGCGGCGGCGGGCGCTGTCCGGCGCACGCGAGCGAGAGGGCGACGACGAGGGGGAGCGCGCGCTTCATCGCGGGGCCTCCGGGGCGGGGCGAGCGCCCGCGTCGGGGTCGGGCGGCGGGAGCGTGAAGGCCGACACGCCGTCGGTGCGTTCGAGCGCGATGCGTCGCTCCGCGGCGCGTTCGAGCGTCGCGCGCGCCTGGGTGCGGCGCTCGTCGGCGGAGAGCGCGGCCCGCTCACGCTCGGCGGCCACAGCCTCGGCGCGGAGGGCCTCCACCCGCGCGCGCAGCAGCCGCACCAGCAGCTCGACCCGGCGTGTGCGGGCGCGGATGGCGGCGTGATCGGCGTGACGCTCGGCCTCGACCATCTCCGCCGCGCAGGCCTCGGCGCGGTCGAACACGTCCGCGGCCTGCGCGCGCTCGGCGTCGGTGAGGTGAAGCTCGCGGGCGGCCGTCGTGAGGGGCGCGAGGTTGCGCTCGATCGCCTCGTGCGGCGTCGCCCGGCGGCTCTGCCCGAGCGCGGCGTGCGCGAACACCATCACAAGAACACCTGGGAGGATCGCTCGTCGCAAGGGCATCGGTCGGCGGGACCATGCGACGGTTCCGCCGGGGAGGTCAACGGGGGTCACTCGGCCCCTTCCTGCGTGGCGCGCTCGGCGGCGCGGCCGCGCTCGTCCTCGCCGGGGAGCCGAGCCTGGACGTTGCCGATCTGGATCTGCGTGGCCCCAGCGTCACCCTGCGGGCCGATGTTCACCTGCGGCGTCATGGCGGTGGCGCCGACGTGGAGGCTCGTGCCCTGGGTGGTGCTGGCGGGTTCGCGACGCTTGCTCCCGCAGGCGGGGAGCAGCGTGGCGACGAGGAGGGCGGCGGCGAGAGGGCGGTACATCCCGCCGAGCATACGACGCTTCGGGCGGAGACGGATCAGCCCGCAGCAGCCGGCTTGCGCGCGGCGCGGGCGGGCTTCTTCTCAGGCTTGCCCGCGGCTGCGATGCGCTCGAGGCGCGCGGTCGCGGCCTTGTGGAGCTTGCCCTTGAGCTTCGCCTGCGACTTGCGGCGGCGCATCTTCGAAGAGTTGCGGCGATCGCCATTACCCATTGTAAATCATCTCCGTCTGAGGTTGCCGACCCGCAGCGTCCACGGCGCGGGGGAGGAGCGGGTACCTCAACGCGCCCGCCCGTGTCAATCACTCACCGTGTCGGGGGAGCGCCTTTGGGGGATTCGGGGGCGCCCGGTCGACGCTTCGGTATACGATCGACGACCACTGGCACATGCGACTCGCGGACCGATATCGACTGTTGCGGCGTGTGGGCGAAGGCGGCGGCGGGGGGGTATACCTCGTCGAAGATCGCCTCGCCGACGGCGCGGTCATGGTGCTCAAGCGCCTCCACGCGCAGGCCCAGACCTCCCTCGCCCAGTGGATCGTCAACGAGTTCCAGATCCTCGCCCAGCTCGACCTGCCGACGGTGGCGCGGGTCTACGACTTCGGGCTCGCCAGCGCCGACGCGGAGGACCCGGGCGGCGTCTTCTTCACCCGCGCGTACGTCGAAGGGGTCCCGCTCGACGAGGCCCTCGGCGCCAACGCCACGCCCGAGCGCGTGCGGCGGGTGTTCGTGTCGGCCGCGGGGACGCTCCGCGAGCTGCACCGCCTCGGCGTCGTTCACGGCGACCTCAAGCCCGCCAACCTCCTCCTCGCCCGCGACGGCGACCGCCCGGTTCTCATCGATTTCGGCCTCGCCCACGGGGGCCTCGGCGCCGCGGCCCACATCCGCGGCGGCACCCTGGGCTTCATGCCCCCCGAGCGTCAGGCCGCCCTGCTCGCCGGCGACGCGCTCCCGCCCGACCCCCGCGCGGATGTCTACGCCCTCGCCGTGACGCTGCGCTGCGTGCTCGCCGGCGCGCTGGTGGCCCCCGAGGCGCCCGCCCCCGAGCGCGTTGCTCGCGACCCGGAGCTCCGCTCGCTGTGGGACCTCTCCGCCCGCGGCGTCGCCCCCGACCCCTCGCGCCGCATCGGCACGATGGACGACCTCCTCGCCGCCTTCGGTCACAGCCCCGAGGTGCGCGGCGCGCCGGGCCGCGTGGTGCTTCGCCCCGAAGGCCGCGAGCAGGAGCTCGGCGCGCTCCTCGACGCGGTCGCGCGGCGGCTCGTCCAGCGCGAGCCCGGCGTCCCCTCCGTGCTCGTGGTGGGCGAAGAAGGCAGCGGCCGCAGCACCGCCCTCCGCGAGCTCACCTGGCGTGCGCAGATCCGTGGCGTCCAGGTGCTCCCCATCGCGTGCGCGCCCGGCGAACTCCCCGCCCGTCGGCTGCGAGAGGGGGCCGGCATCCTCTCGGGCCACGCCGTCGACCCCGCCGCCCCCGACGCGCTCGTGACGGCGTTTCGCAAGGCCGCGACGCTCGCGCCGGTGCTCATCCTCGCCGACGACCTCGACCGCGCCGACCCCGCCATCGCCGCGCAGCTCCGCTCGATCGCGTACGGCTGCGACGCCTCCGAGCCCCTGCTCATCGTCGCCACCACCGCCGACGAGGCGCGCGTGCGGGCCTTCGAACCCGCCGCCCGCGTGGCCCTCGGCCCGCTCTCCCAGGAGGCCGTCGCCGCCCTGTGCGCGCAGAGCCTCGGCGCCGTCGAACCCGCGGTGGCCACGGCCGTCCACCGCCGCACCGCGGGGCTCCCGCTCGCGGTCACCGAGGTGCTCGCCGCGCTCGCCCGCGACGCCGCGGTGTCGCCCGGGGACGTCGAACGCGTCGAGGTGGCGGGCCGCGCCCACGAGGTCGCCGCGCGCCGGGCCCTCGCGCTCCGTCACGAAGCCCGCGTCGCGGCGGCGGCCGTCGCGGCCCTCGGCGCCCACGCCACGGGTGAGCTGCTCGCCCTCGCGGAGGTGCCGCGCGATCATCTGGAGGCCGCCCGCGAGGCCGGCGCCGTCACCGCCGAGGCGGGCGATCGGTGGCTGCTCACCCAGCGCTCGATGGCCTCCGCCCTGCTCGACGCGCTGGCACCGTCGGTGCGCACCGAGCTCCTGCGGCGCGTGGCCTCCGCGCTCGACCAGTCGGGGGCGCCCGTCACCGCGCGCTGCGACGCGTGGACCCGCGCGGGGGACGTCGCCCGCGCCCTCGAGCTCCTCCCCGAGGCCGTGTCGTCGCTGCGCGCAGAGGCGCTCCCGCTGGCCGCCGCCCGCTTGATGGAGGCCCTGCGCGTGCAGCGGCCCGACGTCGCCACCGACCGCGCCCTCTACGAAGAGGCCGAGCTCTTGTTCGAAGGCGGCATGGTGGCGGAGGCGGAGCTCCTCGCGCGGCGCGTGGGCGACGGCGACCGCGAGCTCGCGCTCAAGGCGATGTTTCTCCGCGGGCGGCTGCTGCGGAGCGCCGGGGACAGCGAAGGGGCCGAGCAACTGCTCGAACGGCTCGTGACCGAGGCCGACGGGCGCGACCCCGACCTCACCGCCGAGGCGATGGTCGAGGGCGCCCGCGCCACCATGGCCCGCGGCGACTACGCGCGGGTGCAGGCCCGCTGCGACGACGCGGCGAGCCGGGCGCGCGGCCCCAAGACCCGGGCGGCGGCGCGGGCGCTCGGCGGCGTCGCGGCCCTCTACGCTGGGGACGTCGTGCGCGGCACCGCGATGCTCGAAGCGGCGCGCGGCGAGTACGCGTCGCTCGCCCTGCCGCGTGAGGAGGCCGCGCTGCTGGTGTACCTCGCCGTGGGCCGCGAGCGCGTCGGCGACCTCACCGGCGCCCGCGCCCTCTACGAGCAGTCGCTGGAGCGGGCGCGCGCCGCGGGCGACCTCCGCGCGATGGTGACCGCGCGCATCAACCTCGGCCACATCGCCCAGCGCCTCGGTGACCTCGGGGCCGCCCTCGAACACAACGAGGCCGCCCTCCGCCTCGCCCGCCGCGCGGGGATCAACACGGTGATCCCGACGGCCCACCTCAACCTCGCGAGCGAGCTGCTGCACATCGGGTCGCTCGACCGCGCCCGCGCCGAGCTCGACGTCGCCCTGGAGCTCGCGCGCGCCGCGGGGGCTCGGGACATGGTGGCCGCCGCGACCCAGATGCTCGGTGTCGCCGTGGCGCGCGGCGGCGACGTCGAGCGCGGCGTCGCGATGATCGCCGAAGCCGAGGGCATCTACCGCGAGCTCGGGATCCACGACGACGAGGTCGACGCGCTCCTCGACGCGGCCGACATGCTGTTGGAGCGTGGGGCGACGGGCGACGGCGAGCGCGCCCTGGAGCGGGTGGCGCGCGCGCGGGCCTCGGGCGACCTCGGGCTCCGCGAGGCGAGGGCGCGGGTGCTGGAGGCGCGCGGTGAGCTCCCTGACGCCCGCGGCGCGATCGCTCGGCTCGGCGAGGCGGCGGCGTGGGCGGAGCGTGACGGCGACTGGGAGGTTCTCTCGCAGGCCCTGGCGGTGCGGGCGATGGCGCACGACGCCAGCGGCGCGACGCTCCACGCCCGGCGCGACCGCGAGCGTGCAGTGGAGGTGCTCGAAGAGAAGGCCGCGCTCCTGCCGCCCGACCTGCGCGGCGCCTTCTGGGCCCTCCCGCGACGTGCGGCGCTCCGCGAAGTGCTCGCGCCGCCCGTGAGCGTCGCCGACCTCGGCCCGCTCGGACGTCGCACCTGGGCGGGCGCTTCCGTGATGGGCGCGCGCTCCGCGATGGGCAACACCAACCTCCCCACCGTGCTCGCCCCCGACGAGCGGCTGGTGATGTTGCTCGACCTGTCGCGACGGCTCGGCGAGGAGCACACCCTGGAGCGCGTCCTCGACCAGGCGGCGCGCAGCGCGCTGGAGTTCGCGCGGGCCGAGCGGGCGGCGATTCTCCTCGCGGGTGACGGCGGGCGGCTCGACATGCGCGTGCGGGTCGGCGCGGTGGAGGGGCAGGGGCCCGACGAGGAGGTCTCTCGCTCCATCGCCGACAGCGTGTGGATCGACGGCGAGCCCGTGGTCACCCTCGACGCGCGGGTCGACCGGCGCTTCGCGGAGTTTCGCTCGGTCCATGCGCTCGGGGTGGCGGCGGTGGCGGCGGTGCCGCTGCGCGCGGGCGGACGAACGCTCGGGGTTCTGTACGTCGAGAGCCGGCTGCGCAAGGTGTCGTGGTCGCCGGGGGACGTGTCGCTCCTCGCGGCCTTCGCCGAGCAGGCGGGCCTCGCGGTGGAGCACGCTCGCCTCGTGGAGACGCTCGAGGCGCGCACCCGCGAGCTGGAGCTGGCGCGCCGCGAGATCGAGCGCCTCCTCGACGAGCGGACGCAGGAGCTGGAGGCCACGCGGAGCTCCCTCACGCGCGCCAACGAGGCCCTCTCGCGACGCTTCGCGCCCGACGGCTTCGTCGCCCACACGGAGGCGATGCGGAAGGTGTTCGCGGTGATCGACCGGGTGCGCGACTCGGACGTCCCCGTCGTGGTGGAGGGCGAATCGGGGACGGGCAAGGAGCTCGTCGCCCGCTCGCTGCATTTCTCCGGCGTGCGCGCGAAGGGACCCTTCATGGTGGTCCACTGCGGGGCGATCCCGGAGACGCTGCTGGAGAGCGAGCTCTTCGGGCACGTGAAGGGCGCGTTCACGGGGGCCGACCGCGACCGCAAGGGGCTCATCGCGAGCGCTCACGGCGGCACGCTCTTCCTCGACGAGGTGGGCGAGATGTCGCCGCGCATGCAGGTGGAGCTCCTCCGCGTGCTGCAAGACCGTCGGGTGCGCCCGGTGGGCTCGGAGCGCGAGGAGCCCGTCGACCTCCGCGTGGTGGCCGCCGCGCGCCGCCCGCTGCTGGAGCTCGTCGCCGAGGGGCGCTTCCGCGAGGACCTCTACTACCGCCTCGGCGTGGTGACGGTGCGCATCCCGCCGCTGCGCGAGCGCCTCGACGACATCCCCGCGCTCGCGACGCACTTCCTCGCGGAGTTCGCGCGCGACCACGGCGCCCCGCGGCGACGCTTGTCCCGCGATGCCCTCGCGAAGCTCCTGCGGGCGGCGTGGCCCGGCAACGTCCGTCAGCTCCGTCACGCGCTGGAGAACGCCGCCGTGCTCTCCGAGGGCGACACCATCGAGGCCGACCTCCTGCGCGTCGGCGAGGCCGAGGCCGTGGTGACGGGTGCGAGCGTCCCGCCGTCGTCGCCCTCCGCCGCGCCGTCGCCGATGGCCGTGCGCAAGGCGAGCGAGCGCCAGAAGATCCTCGACGCCCTCGAGTCCACCAACTGGAACAAGGTCAAGGCCGCGGAGCTCCTCGGCATGCCCCGCCGCACGCTCTACCGGCGCCTGGAGGAGTTCGGTCTGTTGGAGTGACGGGTTATGTCTCCCGAGCGCGGTGCGGCGCTTGACGCTCCGGGGCGCGAGCCGTCACGATGCGCCTGCCGATGGGACGCAACGACTCCGCCCGCCAGCCTCCGCCCCCGCACGACGCGTCGCGCACGTCCGCGTCGCCCGCGTCGCTGGCGGCGAAGCTCGCGGCGCGGCTCGGTCGCCCGCTGGAGGTTCGCGTCACGGACAACACGCGGGCGATGCTGTCCATCCGCCACGTGGAGGGCGTGCGGCGGGTGCGGGCGCACGGGATGTTCGTCGACGCGCCCGATGACGTGCTCGACGCGGCGGCGCGCTACCTCGCGCACGGTGACGCGGCGGCGGGCGAGCGCCTCGACGCGTACATCCGCGCCAACACGCACCGCATCCGCGCGGGGGCGACCACGCCGGGCGGCGAGGCGAGCGGGCAGGCGCACGACCTGGAGGCGATCCTGCGCGAGCTGGTGGCGGCGCACTGCCCGGAGGTGACGGCGCCGTCCATCGCGTGGGGCGCGTCGCGGGCGAGCCGACGGCGGGGGAGGATGCGCACCATCCGTCTGGGGGTGTACCGGTACGACGCGCGGTCGATTCACATCCACCCGTGCCTCGATGCCGCGTGGGTGCCGCGGTACTTCGTGGCGTGGGTGGTGTTCCACGAGCTGATGCACCACGTGGCGCCGGGGCCGGAGGCGGGCGGGCGGCGGCTGCACCACCACGACGACTTCCGGGCGCTGGAGGCGCGCTTCCCCGAGCGGGAGATGGCGCTGGCGTGGGAGCGGGCGAACCTGCGGCGGCTCGTGGCCTGGCGCGACGGGTAGCGCCAGGCAAGGGATGGCGAGGGCGAGCTCTCGCGCTGGTTCCGCCGCCGCCTCCGTACGCTTGCCTCACCGCGCGCCGCGTGCATGATGCGCGCATGCGCGCGCTCTCGTTCAACATCGCCGGCCCCTGCGTCCCCGGAGAGCACTACATGCTGCCGCCGGGCGACCGCGTGGTGCGGGCGATGGAGCTCGTCGAGCAGCGGAAGTTCTTCTCGCTGGTCGCGGGCCACCAGTGCGGCAAGACGACGTGTCTGCGCTGGATGGCGGCGCACTACAACGCGGGCGACCGCCTCCGCGCCCTCTGGATCGACCTCCAGATCGCGCGCGACATCCCCGACCCCGCGGTCGCCATCCCCGCGATCCTCGACATGCTCCAGTCGACCGTGGCGCGTACGCTCCCCGCGCTCCACCCTGCCCTCGACCTCCCGTCGCTCTTGAAGACACCCCAGACCGCGATCCTGGAGGCGCTCCGCGCGCTCGCGGCGGCGTCCCCGTTGCCGCTCGTGGTGCTCTTCGACGAAGCCGACGGGCTCGTGGGTGCGACGATGGTATCCTTCCTCTCGCAGCTCCGCGCGGGCTACCTCGACCGCTCCACCGGCCCCTTCCCGCAGAGCGTTGCGCTGGTGGGGCGGCGGGCGGTGCGCGACTACACCCTCTCGGTCGACGAGCGGCGGCAGATCGAGTGGCTCGGCTCGTCCTCGCCTTTCAACGTCAACGCCGAGGTCACCTCCGTCGCCCTCTTCACGCGGCCCGAGGTGGAGGCTCTCCTCGCGCAGCACACGACGGCGACGGGCCAGCGCTTCGAACCCGACGCCGTCACCCACGTCTTCGCGCTCACCGAGGGGCAGCCCTGGCTCGTCAACGCGCTCGCCGACTACGCCACCGACCGCCTCGTGCGCGACCGCGCGCTCCCCATCACGCGCGACCCCATCGAGGCGGCGAAGGACGCGCTCATCCTCGAGCGCCGCACGCACATCGACGCCCTCGTCGCCCGGCTGCGCGAGCCCCGCGTGCGCCGCGTCATCGACCCGATGCTCGCGGGCGAGCTCCTCCCCGACGGGGGCATCGACGACGACCTCCTCTACACCGCGGGCCTCGGGCTCATCCGCAAGGTGGCGGGGGGGTGGACCGTGGCCAACCTCATCTACCGCGAGGTGATCCCGCGGGCGCTCAACGCGTTCATCCAGGAGTCGCTCTACCAGTTTACGGCGTGGTACGTGCGCCCCGATGGGCTGCTCGACGTGCCGAAGCTGATGGCGGCGTGGCAGGAGTTCTGGCGCGAGGACGGGCACGTCGCGGCGCAGGGCTTCGAGTACAAGGAGTCGGGGCCCCACCTCATGCTGATGGCCTTCCTCCAGCGCATCGTGAACGGCGGCGGCCGCATCGACCGCGAGTACGCCCTCGGCAAGGGCGCCATCGACCTGCTCATCACCTGGAAGACCCAGCGCATCGCCGTCGAGCTGAAGCAGCGCCATGACACGCGCACCCTCGCCAAGGGCGTCACGCAGGTCGCCGCCTACGCCGCGTCGCTGGGGCTCACCGAGGCGTGGCTCGTCCTCTTCGACAAGCGCAAGACGGTCTCCTGGGGCAAGCGCCTCTTCCGCAAGACGCTCCACCGCGCCCCCGTGAAGGTGAACGTCATCGGCTGCTGACCGCGCGGCAGCGGCTCCCGACCCGCCTCCGCGCGGTTTCGAACCGATCGCGACCAGCCCACGAGCCGCCCCCCGCGCTCTCCGGTGGGCGTTGAGGCGGCTTCGAAGCCGCTCGCGTGGGGTGTGTCGCCTCCGCGGAGCGGCTCCGGGGCTGGTCGCGATCGGTTCGAAACCGATTGAGGGGTGGGTCGTGGGCTGGTGAAAGTCGGTCGGAGTGGTCTGCGAGGCGGCTCCCGAGCGGCTCTCCCTGCGCGTGAGGGACGTAGAGAGCAGCCTCGGGGCCGCTCGGCGGCGATCAACCCGTCTTGGCGACCGGCTCGGCGGCGTCGTGGTCCGCGCCGAGCCACGCTCGCTCCAACGACGGCGGCGGATGTGCCACCCTCGGCCCATCGTGCGCCTCCTCGTCGCCCCCATCCTCCTCGCCGCCTGCGCTTCCACGAGTCCGCCCCCGAGCTCCCTCGCATCACCCACCCCCACGGCTGCCTCCGCGACCCTCACGCTGCGCGCGGTGCGGGTGGGTCAGTTCTGCGGCGGCATGATGCTCACCGCCGACGAGTCGCGCCGCATCCACGGGCCTCGATCTGCGGGCGGTGAGCACCTCACGCTCCACGCGGGCGAGCGCGCCGTAGGAACCCTCGTCGCCACCCTCACCACGGCCGACGACGGCACCGCCCACGTCACGGTCCCGGCGGGCACGTACTGTGTGCAGACCGGCGCCCACCGCGCCCTCGCGCCCGACGCTCCGTCGCCGCAGCCGCGCGAGGTGTTGGAGACCGACGCGGCGTGCGTGACGGCGTGGCCCGCGGCCTGCGACGCGGTCGTGCGCGTGCCTGCGTCCGCGGAGGTGACCGTCACGCTCCCGCAGGTGCCGTGCTTCTCGCCGCACCCGTGCGTGCGGTACACGGGGCCGCCGCCGCCGTGACGCTCACGGCCCGGGCATGCACGCCCGCAGCGCCGCATACGCTGGAACGGTCTGGCCGAGGCACGTGTCGACGCCCCCGATGCAGGCCGCCGCTTCGCTCGGCAACCGCGCGAAGCAGGTCGTGAGCTGGGTGAGCGTGGCGTCATCGAAGACCCCGATGACATTCCGGAAGAGCTCCGCGGTCATCGGCGAGGCCGCGCACGCCTCGGCCGTCGTGCCCGGGCCGGCGACCGTGGGGCACGCCGTACAGATCGCCCGCACCGCGGCGGTGAACGCGGCGCTCGGCGCACCGGCCGGCGGCTGACAGCTCCCGGCGTCGCACCCGCGGGCGCTGCACGCCTCCAGCGCGGTCACGAACTCGGGCCGGGAGACCATGCAGATGCCCATCGAGGCGTTGAGCTGGCAGGCGGAGGTCATCGCGCACGCCCGCGACCGCTCGACGATGCGCCCGCACTGCGCCGACCGCGGGTCGCCGCCCGTCGCGTCGGGGAAGAGCCCCCCGTCGCCGTCCCCCGTGCTCGTCGAAGGCCCGCACGCCGCCACGCCGAGAACGCCCACCAGAAAGAACCGCTTCACCATCATCCGTGTCACCTCGACGGCAGCGCGTTGCAGGGGTCGTTCCGTGCGCGGGTGGCCGTCGAATCGTCATCCGTGCGGGCTCCCCGCCGCGCGCCGTGCGGAATCGGCCCGCCCACCGTGACCGGGCATCACGGCGGCTGGCGCGCGCGCGCCCACGCCTCCAGCACCAGCGTATCGCCGAGCGTCACCGCGCCGTTGACCCGCAGCCGCGCCCTTACGATCGCCGCCGCCCGCTCCGCGCTCACCGCCGCGCGCCGCCATGCCGCCCCCGGGAGCGCCGACGCCGCCGCGTGCCTCCCGCGCCGCGCCACCTCGTAGTCCACCGCTTCGACGGCCTGCTCCAGCGTCGAGAAGCGCTCCATCACGGCGCCGTCGACGCGCACCTCCCAGCGCTTGCCGCGGCCCCCGCGGGTCACCACCAGCGCCTCCACCACGCGCCCCGGCGCCCGCTCGAAGTGCAGCACCACGCCCACCTTGCCCAGCGAGGCCCACGCGTGGTGCGAGATGGCGCGCACCTCGACGTCCACCTCCTGCGTGAGCGGGTCGAAGGCCGCCGCCCGCGCCTGGATCTCCCCCAGCGTGATGGCCCCCGCCTCCGCTTCGAAGGCCGGGTGGTCGAAGCCGATCTGGTCGAACACCTCTCGCGCCTCGCCGACGTCGCGCCCCTGGAGGTCGAGCTCGCGCGGCATCCCGAAGAGCGAGGGGAGCGTGCAGAGGCTGAGCGACGACACGTCGACGAAGTCGAGCACGAGGCAGTCGCGCTTGCCCGGGTGCAGCCGCGTGCCGCGCCCCACGCACTGCGCGTAGAGCCCCTCGGAGCGCGTCGGCCGCGCCATCGCCACGCACGACACGCCGGGGTCGTCGAAGCCCTCGGTGAGCACCGCGACGTTGGCGAGCGCCTGGATCTTCCCGTCGGCGAACTCCTTCAGCGTCTTCGCGCGCAGGGCGCCGTCCATCTCGCCGTGCACTACGCCCGCGCGCACGCCGAGGGCGTTGAGGGCGCGGCGGAGGTTCTGCGCGTGGGCGACGGTGACGCAGAACACGATGGTGCGGCGGTCGCGGGCGAGCTCCTGGACGGTGCGGGCGACGAGGGCGTTGCGCTCCTCGATGTCGACGGCCTCGGCGAGCTCGTCTTCGGGCAGGTCGGCGCCGCGGCTGGTGAGGCGCGTGAGGTCGGCGCTCGTCGCGACGCGGAAGCCGCGCAGGGGGACGAGGTACCCGTCGGCGATCATCTCGGGGAGCGTGCGGGCGTAGACGATCTCCTCGAAGACGTCGTCGAGCCCCTTGCCGTCGCCGCGCGCGGTGGTGGCGGTGAAGCCGACGAGCGTCCCCTCCCACCCGTCGTCGAAGCACCCGAGCTCGCGGAGCACGCGGCGGTTGTCATCCGCGGCCGCGTGGTGGCACTCGTCGTAGATCACCAGGCCCGCCTCGCGCCCCGCCACCAGCCGGGCGAGCCGTTCGGTGCGCAGCGAGCGGATGGAGCACACGGCCACGCGCGCCCCCGCCTCGGCGCGTCGTGCGCCCTGCTCGATGGAGACGACCGCGTCGGGGCCGAGGGCGCGCTCGAGCTTGGAGCGGGCCTGCGCGAGGAGCTCCTCCCGGTGCGCGAGGACGAGCACGGGACGTCGCGCGAGGCGGGCGAGCTGGGCGAACACCACCGTCTTGCCCGCGCCCGTCGGGAGGCACACGAGCATGCGGCGAACGCCCTTGCGACGCGCGGCGAGCACGGCCTCCACGGCCTCGCGCTGGTAGGGCCGCAGGGTGGGGGCGTCGCCGGGCGCGGTCACGGCGCGAGTGTGCCTCGCGCGGGCCGAGGCGGTCACGCGTCAAGGGGAGGGGGCGCAGCGGGTGCCCACGAGGGCGCAGCGCAGCACGTCCGTCCGCGGGATGCACTCGCCGCCGCACCCCGTCCCGTCGAAGAACACCTCCGCGCACTGCCGTTGGTCCGCGCGCGCGGTGCTGGCGGGGCTGCCGTGGCCTGCCGCGTCGAAGCACCAGCGCTCGATCGTGGCGCGGTCGACCCGGCTGTCCTGGAGGTCGTGCGTGACCTCGTGGGCGCCGTCGGGGAGGAGGTTCATCGTGAGGGCGCAGACGGAGGCGCAGCCGCAGCCCGACACCAGCGGGAGGCACCGCCGCTCGGCCTCGCGCGCCGCGACGGGCTCCGCGCGATGCACCACCGCGGGCGCGTCCGCGGGGGCGACGGCGACGGGCGCGGCGGCGGGCGGCGGGGCGCCGCGCGAGCACGCGGCGAGGAGCGCGAGGGCGACGGCGGTGCGCATCGGAGGGCGTATCCCGCGACGGCCCGCGGATGTCCAGCGCCGCTCAGGGCTGCGCGCAGGTGACGCTCGCGTCGAGCGCGCGCGTCTGCCCCACGAAGCGCGCGCAGGCCGAGCCGTACAGCGTGACCTCGCCGCGCGTCGGGTCGGTCCAGTCCCAGCCGTCGCGTCGGGTCGGGTCGCGGGGGATGGTGACGGCGCCCGCGCGCAGCGTCACGACGCCCTCCATCGGCGCGGCGACGGGCGCGTGCCAGGTGCACTCCGAGAGGCTCCGCGGGATGTCCGTGAACGCCCGCTCCAGCGCCGCGGGGTCGTGGATCGCGTAGTGACGCACCGGCCCCGCGAGCGGGTGCCCGCCCGCGACGGCCATGCGGTCGAGCGCGCTCACGAGCGTGGTCTCGCCGGGCGCCGAGATCCCGATGACGTGCGTGCTGATGCCCTGCGCGCGGGCCATCGCGATGGCGGAGACCGCGTCGGCCACCTCATCGCCGCCGCCCACCGTGCACGTCGGCGCGCCGTCGGTCGCGAGCACGAGGGTGCGGGAGACGTTCGAGGCCGCGCGGCGCAGCAGGTAGCGGGCGCCGTACAGGATCGCCGCGCCCGTGGGCGTACGCCCGTTGGGCCCGAAGCGCCTCAGCTCGCGCAGCACCTCGGTGGCGTTGTTGCGCGCGGGGGCCACGTCGACCCGATCGTCGGCGCGGATGCCGCACGAGTCGGAGTTGTTGGGAAACAGGAAGAGCCCCAGCGTGAGCGCGCTCTCGTACCGCGGGAGCGTCGCGACGAGGGCGTTGTGCAGCGCGTCCCAACGACTCACGTAGCCCGTGGCGCTGGTGGCGATCGCCGTCGACATCGAGCCCGAGCGGTCGACGACGAAGAGCACCTCGGCGTCGCGGCGCACGAGCTGGAAATCGCTCGCGGCGCAGCGCGGCGGCGGGGGCGCGGCCAGCTCGTGCACCTCATCGACGCCGGTCACCGTCAGCGCGCAGCCTGTGAACGATGCAAAGAGACACACCAACGCCCACGACAGCGGGCGCGCGACGGGTGCACGCATGGCAGCCAACGTCCTCCTTCGAGGTACGGCGGCTGCGCCCCACGGCGTCGCCCTGACCTCGATGTCACAGTTGCGCCCCTGCGCGCGGCGATTCAGCCCCGCGGAGAAATTGTGCGACTACCGCGCGAGGACGGACAGGAGGGCTTCGAGGGGCGCGCCGCCCGACTCCACCGCCTGACGGTGGTGCGGCGCCATCCCCTGGCGCGCGAGCTCGATGGCGTCGGGGCGGGCGGTGAGGAGCGGCCAGCGCTGCGTCGAGGGGTCGTCGGGTCGGACGAGGAAGCGGAGCATCGCGCCCGTCGCAGGCCCGAGCGAGAGCAGCAGGCGGGGGGCGGCTCCCTCGACCCACACGAAGGTCGGGAGCACCGGCGCGCCCAGCAGGCGGCGTCGGCAGAGCTCGATCCAGGTGAACTGGTCGACGTCGCTCACCATCGGGCAGTCGAGGACGATGGGCGAGCGCGGGGGCCGCGAGCGCGTGGTGTCGCAGGCGTCAAGGCAGGTCTTGACGGCGTAGTAGTGGCGGCCCGTGGAGGCGTCGACGAAGAGGCGCTGGAGCACCTCGCCCACGGCGGTGCGCTGGAGCACGTGGGAGCCGATCCCCATCGCCTGCTGGAGGTCGCCCGCGGTGGGAGCGCGCAGCGAGCGGGCGCGGGCGGCGAGGAGCGCGGCGTCGGCCCGCTCGAGGTCGTACGAGAGGCGCGCGGCGTCCTGGAGGAAGAGGCTCCACGCGGTGGGGACGAGCGCGACGCTGGCGGCGATGAGGGCCGGGTCGACGCGCGCGAACACCACCACCGGGTACACGCGCCCGACCCGATCGTGCGAGCGCATCATCACGCCGACGAGCGACGGACCCGCGGGCGCGGCCCCCTGGTGGAAGAAGTACACGGGCTCGGGCGGCAGCTCGGCCCCCGCCCGCTGCAGCGCCTCCAGCGACTCCTGCACCCAGACATCGAGGGCCTGCGCCGCCGGGTCGGAGGCGTGGATGCGGACGAAGTCCCCCTGCGCGGGGATCTTGCCGTAGACACCGACGGACTCACGGGGCGCGGCGCCGGAGGGGTTCATGCGCGTGGGCGCCTCAGCGGCGGCGGTGGCGGCGGGGGGAGGCGCTGCGCGGGAGCCCGGCGGCCGAGCAGGCGCGGGCGCTGCGCGCGATGGGGGAGGGGGCGTTCACGTTGTTCGACCGAAACGGCGAGAGGTAGCGGTCGGAGCCCGACTCGCGCCGCGGGAGCCCGAAGAAGGGGTTCTCGCTGCGCGCGGGGCGCACGTCGACGCCCACGGTCATGTTCTGGTCACGGAGGTGCCAGGTGACCGAGAAGATGCGGCCGTTGGCGTTGCCACGCACCTGACCGAGTTCGAAGAGGCGAAACACGCCCCACTCGCCGTCCTGCTCGATGGTCTCGTCGACGCCGTTGAGCCCGCGCGCCCGGATCTTCGCGCCGCGCTGGTCGCCCGCGCCCGGCCAGTGGAACCGGTGCCACTCCTCCGGGCCGTTGGTGTAGCGCAGCTCCTCGCCGTCGACCGTGAAGGTGGTCTCCGCGATCGTCGGCGTCGGGCGCACGCGCACCTCGAAATCCACCCCGGGGCCGCTGGCCGCGCCCGCCGCCGGCGCGCCCGCCGCAGGCGCAGGGCGCTGCGACGGCGGGGGGAACAGCACCGTGGTGATGTCCTGCGAGCGGGCGAGAAACTCCACCAGCTCGGGCTTGTAGACGCTCCCGGTGCTCTCCGCGAGGCGCTGCGTGAAGTCGAACTCCCCGCCCGAGCGCGGGATGTCGTTCGCGAGCACCTCGTTGTAGAAGGTCCAGAGCGAGCCCTGGTTGGTGTCGTAGAACTGCGCCACATCGGCGATCGCCGCGTCCGACCCGTTGGGGTTGTACGGGTAGTGATCGAAGAGGGTGCGCTGGAAGGGCGTCCACACCGCGGCGCACCAGCGGTCGTTGCCGGCGCCGCCGAGCGCGCCGAGCGTCCGCTGCGCCGTGAACTGGATCGGCGGCGGCAGGAGGTTGTTGAGCACCGGCCGCGAGTCGACGCGCGCGTCGTTGATGAGCGCGGCGACGCGGGTCTGCGCCTCGGAGACCTTCTGGAGCAGCGGCTGCGACGCGCTCCGCGGGTTGTCCTGGTACGTCTGGAGCGCGTCGCGCACGAAGGCGAGCTGCTCCTGGTACTCGCGCAGCGCCGTCGGGCCCGCGGGGGGCGGCGGCGGGGGCGCGGGCTGGCCCGGCTGCTGCGGGGGTGTCGGGGGCGTCGGGGGCACGCCGAACTCCACGAGGCCGCGGAGCAGCGGGTCGCGCTCCACGTCCTCGCGGTGCACGAAGGTGGTGGGCCCCGTGTCGCCCGCCCGCGCGCCGACGCCCGCGCGCGTCGCCTGGTTGATCGCCTGGCCGGTGCGCGTGCGGTTGAGCCGGTTGTTGATCTCACGCTCGATGGAGCGCATCACCGACTGCCCCGCGGCGTTGGTCGACGCGCTGTCCGGGTCGGGGAGGTTGGTGTTCTCCCCCACCGTGCGCATGAGGAACTCGTACGCCGGCGTCGCCCCCTGCGTCAGCCACTGGAGCATCACCAGCGCCCGGCCCGCGTCCGCCGGCTCGCGCACCCGGATCGACCCGAGGAAGTTGCGCCACTCGGCGATGTACGCGCTGAAGTACTGCGAGCGCACCTGCACCAGCGTCTCGACGAGCTGGCGCTGGCGGTCGATGTTGGGCGCCTGGCCGAGCACCCACGCGTCGCCCGCGATCTGCTCCGGCGTGCGGTTGAGCCGCTCGCGCACGAAGTTGTCCCAGCCGTAGCGCGTGAAGGCCCCGCGCACCTTGTGGGTCTCCGGCGCCCCCACCTGGTACATGTACTCCGGCGAGCGGTTGATCGCGCGCGCCAGCGTCATGTCGTAGCCCGAGTCCACCGACGTGATGATGTCGTTGAGCGCGATGTCGATGGTGGAGGTGCGGTTGAGCACGCCCCGCACCGACGACACCACGGGCTGCTGCCGCGCGATGAGCAGCCGCGGGTCACGCGCGAGGAGCGACGTGAAGAGCGACGCGTTCTGCCGCATGGCCGCGCGGGTGCGGTCGTCGAGCGCCGCGCCCTGGCCGACGCGCGAGGCCCACTCGCCCGCGAGCTGATCGGTGGTGAAGGTCGCGACGTCGCCCTCGATGGCGGGCTCGTTCGACTGCTTCGGGGTCGAGAGCAGGAGGTGGAGCTTCAGGCGGTTGTAGTACTCCGAGCGCTCCGCCGAGGAGGCGACGCCGTCCCCCGTGCGCTGCACGAAGGTCTGCATGTCGCGCACGTCGGCGTTGAAGAGCGGCTGCACCACCTGGCGCTGCATCGCCGTCGCGAAGAGCTGCGACATCTTCGGGTAGAGGGCCGCGCCCTGGTACATCCCGAAGGTCATCGCCACGGGGGGGTGGCCGTCCTCGTAGCCCTTGAGCTCAGACACCACGTCGCGCAGGGGCTGCAGCTCGGCGAGCGTCATCGGGCTCGCGCCCTGCTGCTGCACGCGCCGGGCGATGAGCGTGGCGGCGTCGTCGGCGCGCTGGGTGAGCGCGCGGTTCTCCATGTACGCGTTGGCCGGGATGATGGAGAGGAGCGCGGCCATGCCGAACGCGCCCGCGGCGAAGTAGTACTTCTGCTTGTCGAGGCGCTTGCGCTCCTCGGCGCTGAGCGCGGCGATGTGCTGGTCGGGGAAGATCACCCGCGCGAACACGTCGCGGAGGAAGTAGCTCTTCTGCTCCTGCGGCGCGGCCGCGGGGGCGGCGGGGGCGGCGGGGAGCCCGAAGCTCGAGCGGAGCTTCTCGGCGAGCTGATCGATCGGCCGACCCTCCTGCGTCCCCGAGGTGAAGTACACCCCGCGGAGCAGCGGCGCGGCCTGGTACACGTTCGACGCGAAGAGGGCGTCGAGGAAGTCGCCGAGGTTCTGCTTGAGCGACGCAAACTGCTGGGGAAACTGGTAGATCCCCTCGCGCTTCGCCAGGCCCGGCTCCTGCGCGATGCGCTTGAGCGAGCGCTTCGCGACGGTGTCGGTCATCTCTTCGAAGCGCTCGCCGAAGAGGGCGCTCGGGGCGGCCTCGGTGGGCCGCGTCAGGGGCACCGTGAAGCCCCAGATCTGCCCGCGCTCGCTCTTCCGCAGGTCGTCGAAGAACTCCGTGAACCCCTGCACCAGGTCGCACTTGGTGAAGAGCACGTACACGGGCAGCGTGAGCTGGAGCCGCGCCTGCACCTCGTCGACGCGCTCGCGCACCTTGCGGGCCGTCGCCTCCACCTGCTGCTCGCGCGACGAGCCCAGCTCGGCGACGTTCACCGCCACGATGATCCCGTTGAGGGGCTTGAGCGGGCGGTTCTTCTTCACGAGGTCGAGGAAGGAGAGCCACTCCTCGCGGTCGTCGTCCTCGGTCATGTAGCGGCCGGCGGTGTCGAGGAGCACGCCCTCGTTGCTCAGCCACCACTCGCAGTTGCGCGTGCCGCCGACGCCGCGGATGCCGCCGCCCGTCTGCGCGCTCATGTAGGGGAAGGGGATGCCCGAGTTGCGCAGCGCCGTGGTCTTGCCCGAGCCCGGCGGCCCGACGATCACGTACCAGGGCAGCGCGTAGAGGGCCTCTGCGCCCCCCTTGCCCCCGAGCTTCGAGCCCTTGAGCGCGGTGATGGCGCGGTTGACCTCGGCCTGCATCGCGCGGACTTCGGCCTGCTGTTCGGGCCGGGCCGAGCGGGCCTGCTCCTCGGCCTGCGCGTTGAGGGCCTTCTCGATCTCGCGGGCGGCCTTGAGGGCGCGGTACCGGCGGTACAGGAAGATCCCGAGGAGGACGAGGAGGACGAGCCCCGTGGCCGCGATGGCGACGATCCACGGGAGCGGGATGACGAAGCAGATCGCCCAGGCGAGGACGATGACGATGATGGCGACGATGTATTTGACCACGACCCGTTTGCCTCCCCTGATGTCAGCTCTGCGGGCCCACGAGCTGGGCGATGCGGTCGAGTACGGACGTCACCTCGTTGCTGAGCGAGATGCGCAGCGCCACGTAGAACACGAGCGCGATCACGACGGCGCCGATGGCGAGGCCCACGATGGGCAGCGCCGCGCGGGTGCTCGACACCGACTCCCCGGGCGGCCGGTCGCCGTTCTGCGAGAGCTGCTCGGGGCCGAAGAGGTTGGCCTTGCCGAGGTCACCCGCGAGGCGTTCGATCACGGCCTGAAGCGGCGCCTCGCCCCCCTGCACGCGGTACTTCCCCTGGAAGCCGAGCACGAGGCACATGTAGTAGACGCGCACGACCTCGATGCGCCGCGGGTCCTGCCGCAGCGCCTCCAGGCGATCGTAGAACTGGTCGCCCGCCACGTTCGTCTGGAAGAGCGAGAGTTGGAGCGGGCGCGACAGCCAGAACTGCCGGAGGTTCTGCGAGCCGTAGTACACGGCCACCTCGTCGGCGAGGGCCACGATCGCGTAGGACATCTCCAGGATGTCCTCGCGCGAGAGGTTCATGTCCAGGCCGCGCCGCTGCATGTTCTCGATGAGCGAGCGCATGCGCTGCTGCACGCTCTCAGGCGGCGGCTGCGCGTTGGGGTCTGTCCGCCGGAGCTGGATCAGGAAGTTGAAACAGTCTGCGGTGAGCTCGTCGATTCGGTCCATACCGCTGATTTCCTGGTGTGCGAAGCAGCGCTACTGCGCGGCCCCCGTGGCCCGCGGGATCGCGAGGAGTTCGATCTTGATAGAAGAAGGGTCGTAAGGAGGCGGGAGGTAGATCGCGATGGTGCGCTCGCTCTCCACGTTGAGCCAGTACTGCCCCGTCTGCTGGAGCATGAAGTACAGCGTGCCGGCCTTGGCGGGGATCTCGTTCGGCGGCCGGTAGTTGATCTGGATGGGCACCCCCGGGAGCGCGGACGCCACGATGTCGGCGATGTTGCCCCAGGAGGCGATCTTCGAGATGGCGGGGACGTGCTGCGCGGCCTGCTGCTCGGGCACGTTGGTGCGCAGCGCGAGGACGTACTGCGTGCCCCGCGTGAGGCGCTCGTCGTCGAGGCGGCCGAAGTGGAGCCCGTCCTCGCGCGACTCGAGCGCCACCGGGACGTAGCGCGTCGGGTTGAAGTGGTTGAGCAGTCGGACGATCTCCGTGATGAGCTCACCGAAGGTCGTCGCGAGGTCGGTGTAGTAGAACTTCGGCAGCTTCGTCGGGTCGGCATTGACGAGGAACGACCCCAGCTGCCCGGCGAACTGCGAGAGCAGCAGGTAGGCGTCCTCGGGCGACGTATCCGCGCGCTCGATGAGGTGGTTCACCACCGGGAGGAAGGCGTTCACCGTGTAGAACTTCAAGAAGTCCGTCACGTCGCCCTCGCGCACCTCGATGAGCGCGTCGCTGCGCTGCCGCTGCTTCTCGGCGAGCAGGCGACGCCCCGCCGCCATCGTCGCCAGCAGCGCGCGCAGGCGGCCCATGAGCCACGGCGACGCGCCGATGCGGCGGATGGGCGGGATGAACTCCTGGCGCACCGCGAGCGCACCCGACGCGTCGCGGTAGATCTCCGCCACCTTCATGCTCTCGAAGTCGTCGCGCGACTCGCTCCCGAAGAGCACCGTCACGTGACGCTGCGCGAAGGCCACGGTGACGTCCGCCGCGCCGCCGTTGGAGCCGCCCGCCGCGTCGACCACCACGCGCGCCGAGGTGAAGAAGCGCAAGCCCGCCGTCGGCGTCCCCGCGCTCGCGATCGCCGGCGCGCCTTCACGCTCCGAAGGCACCGCGATGTACACCTCGAGAAACTGCTGCGTCGGCTTGAAGTGACCCTCGACCGGGCGAATCGCCGGCACCTCGGGGTGCGTTCCGTCGAAGGCCAGCGGGAGGCCGTCGGGGAGCACGCCTTCGAAGCGCTGGATGCGCACCTGCCCGGCCACGAGCGCGCGCTCGTCGAGCTCGAGGGCGACGACACCCCAGTCGTAGGGGACGAGCGCCGCGAGCCGCGACTCGAGGTAGCCCTCGTGGTAGCGATCGAGCTGCTGGAGGTGCTGCGGGGACATGAACATCCCCTCGGACCAGATGACGCGCTGAGGGACCTTCATGCGTGACCTTCGATGCCGCCCTTGAGCCGGGGCACACTGGGCGCGGAGGGGGCGGACGGAGCGCTCGGGAGCGACGGAGCCTGCGGAGCCGAGGGGAGCGACGGCGCGGACGGCACCTGCGGCACCGTCGGGGTCTGTGGCAGCGTCGGCACCGTCGGCGCCTGCGGTGCCGTCGGGATGCCAGGGAGGCGGCCCGGGAGCCGACCGCCGTCGGTGGTCTCATCGCCCGGATCGTCGCCCATCGCCTCGATGTAGTACTCGTCGAGGTAGAAGAAGTAGCGCGGGTCGCCGCCGGGCCCGGCGTCCTCCCCGCGGCGCGCGGCGCACTCCGCGTCGGCCGGCGCGGGCGGCAGCTCGTAGATGGTGCGCCACGACTGCCCCGACGGGTGCCGGAAGATCGCGACCGCCACCACGTGCGTGACCCCATCCTCGCGGCGGAAGGCGCGGCGGACGCGCTGCCCCGGGTAGAGGTACAGCACGTCGACCTTCACCATGTCAGGCCCGAGCGTGTCGTGGTCGGTGCGCCAGATCGCGTCGAACTCCGACTCCTCCATCTTCGCCGAGGCCTTGAGCTGATAGACGCGCACCTCCACCGGGAGCGCCTGGCCCTGGTCGTTGGGGTTGAGCCGCTCGCCGCCGCGCAACACCATCTGGATGTTCTGCGGGAGCGCGCAGGTGCCGCCCTGCGGGGTCGTGGGCTGCGGCTGTGAGCTGCTGCACTGGGCCACCACGGGGGTGATCAGCGCCAGACACAGGAGCACTCGACGGATGCCGTGTTGTACCTTCAGTGTGAACACGTGGATCGACCTCTACCCCATCGATCGCCCCACACCCCCGCGAGCCCGGTGCGTCATGCATCGCGCGTCGTCGGAGGGGGGATCGGAGGCCACGAAGCATCGTCGCACGAGCACGTTCAGCGAATCAACAGTTCACCTACGCTGCACGCGCGAGTCCTAGAGCTCCGACGAATCACGGGGCTCGGCGGAGGGCGGCGGGGGCGGGACGTTCTCGCCTTGACAGTGCGTCGGGCGGGCCGATAGAACGTGTCGCCCGGCGCGTGTCGTCGTGCGGAGGAGTGCGCGATGGCGCCGCGAGGCATCCTGAGCCGACTGTCGGCAGCGAGCGCGCAGGAAGCTCGCCCCGTCAACGAACTCGAGTCGATCGTCAACCACCTGCGCGCGCTGCTCAACACGCGCGCGGGGGAGTCTCCCTCCTCGCCCGACTTCGGCGTGGTCGACTTCACCGACCTCGTGCACAACTTCCCCGAGGCGATCCAGACGCTCCAGCGCTCGATCCGCGCGACGCTCCTCCAGTACGAGCCGCGGATGAAGAACGTCGTCGTCCAGCACGTGCGCGACGACGAGGCGCTGGTGCTGAAGTTCCAGATCACCGCGCAGCTCCAGGGCAAAGGGGGCCGCGGGGGCGTGCGCTTCGAGACGCAGCTCCGGGCCGGCGGCCACATGAGCGTCAAGTAGCCGAGCGGGGAATTCGCCCGCCGTAGGGGGCGCCTGCCGTTTTGTTTACAAGCGCGTCGGGTCCGTGCCATGCGTTCAGTATCCCCCATGGGTTACCCCGACCGAGAACGCCGCGACTCCCACGCCGCCCGCGACGCGCTCATGCACGCCGCCTCGCAGCTGTCCGCTACCGCCGCCGCCCACGGCCGCGTGCCCCCGCACGACCTCGAGGCCGAGCGCGCGGTCCTCGGCGGCATCCTCCTGGACAACGCCGCGATGTCCACCGTGGAGTCGCTCGTCACGGCCCCGGACTTCTACCACCCCGCCCACGGGGTCATCTACGAGGCCATCCAGGCCATCTCCGGGCGCCGCGAGCCCATCGACATCGTCACCCTCGCGGCGGAGCTCCGGTCGCGCGAGCGCCTCAACACCGTCGGCGGCGCGCAGTACCTCGGCGAGCTCACCGACACCATCCCGACCATCGCCCACATCGAGTCGCACGCGCGCATCGTCGCCGACCAGGCGAGCGTGCGGCGCATGATCGAGGTGGCCCACGAGATCGTCGCCCGCGGCTACGGCGACCACGGCTCGGCCGACCAGTTTCTCGACCACGCCGCGTCGAAGGTCTTCGAGGTCGCGCAGAAGCGTTCGAAGAGCTCGCTCATCCCCCTGGAGCAGGTGATCATCGAGGCCTTCGAGCGCATCGAGAACACCCTCGTCCGCGGCGCGCGCATCACGGGCACGGAGACGGGCTTCCGCGACCTCGACACCCTCACCTCGGGCCTCCACGGCGGCCAGCTCATCATCATCGCGGCCCGCCCCGCCATGGGCAAGACCAGCCTCGTGCTCAACCTCACGGGCTCGGCGGCGGAGTCGTCGAAGAAGCCCGTGCTGTTCTTCTCCCTGGAGATGCCGCGCATCGAGCTGGCCAACCGCCTCATGTGCGCCGAGGCCCGCATCGACCAGTCGCGCCTGCGCTCCAACCTCCTCACGCAGGACGACGTCACGGCGCTCACCGCGGCGGCCAACAAGCTCCACTCGCTCCCCATCTACATCGACGACTCGGGCGACCTCACGCTCCTCGAGCTCCGCGCGAAGGCCCGCCGCATCAAGGCCGACCGCGACATGTCGCTCATCGTCATCGACTACCTCCAGCTGATGAAGGCGAGCCGCGAGAAGCAGGAGTCGCGCGAGCGCGAGATCTCGGAGATCTCCCGCGGGCTCAAGGGCCTCGCCAAGGAGCTCGACGTGCCCATCATCGCGCTGTCGCAGCTCAACCGCGGGTGCGAGACGCGGCCCGGCAAGGACAAGCGCCCGATGCTCGCCGACCTCCGCGAGTCGGGCGCCATCGAGCAGGACGCCGACGTGGTGATGTTCATCTACCGCGACGAGGTCTACAACCGCGACACCGAGGACAAGGGCATCGCGGAGCTCATCATCGCCAAGCAGCGCAACGGCCCCACCGACACGGTGCGCCTGCGCTTCATCCGCGAGCTCACCAAGTTTGAGAACCTCGCCGCCGAAGACCGCGGCTACGGCGACACGATGGTGGGCGGCATCGACGATCTCCAGGCGGGTGACGGCGGACCGTGACGGGGCGATTGCGGTGCGGCCCCCTCCGGCGCTATCTACCGCCCCCACCATGACCCCTCGCTCCGTCCTCATCGCCGCCGCGCTGTCCGCCGCGTGCTCCTCCCAGCAGACACCCCCGCCCGCACCGCCTCCGCCTCCCCCCGCACCCGTCGACGCCGCGGCGTCGATGCTCACCAACGACCCCGACGCCGCCGTCGCCGTCGCGCCGCCCGCCGCGCCCGCCGCCGCGCCGCTCCCCCCGATGGCCATCGTCGCCGGTGAGCGCCGCGAGGTCCCCACGCCCAACCCCCGCGTGCAGATCAGCGCCCCGGCCAACAACGCCACCCTCCGCGAAGACCGGGTCGAGGTTCGGCTCAACGTGCAGAACTGGCGCGACACGGCCAACGCCACCGACCTGCGCCACGTCCACCTCGTGCTCGACGGCAACCCCTACATCCGCGTCGACGACCCGTCGCGCCCCGTCGCGCTCGAGCACCTCTCGCAGGGGACGCACGTGCTCCGCGCCTTCCCGGGCTGGGAGACGCACGAGACCATCAAGACGACCGGCGCCTACGCCATGGTGGTCTTCCACGTCGGCGCGCCCACGCGCGACATGCGCTTCAACCCCCGCGCGCCGATGCTCACGTACTCGCGTCCGAAGGGCCGCATCGACGGCCCCGGCGCCGACCGCATCCTGCTCGATTTCTACCTCGCCAACGTGCCCGCCAACCAGCTCGGGCCCCGCGCCTACCGCGTGCGGCCCAGCATCGACGGCGCGGCGCAGGCCGAGCTCTCGGCGTGGGTCCCGTACTACATCGAGCACCTCCCGGACGGCGAACACACCATCACCCTCGAGCTCCTCGGGCCCAACGGCGAGCTCGCGCCCGGCCCCTTCAACCGCTCCGAGCAGCGGATCACCGTGAGCCGCGCGCCCGCCGCGCCCGCCACGCCCGCCGCGCCCGCCGATCCACACGCGGGCCACTGACCCCGCCGCGCATGCGCACGCCCGACGCACGCACGCGCGCACTCGCCGAGCGCCGCCCCGGCGACGCCACGCCGCTCGCCGACATCGTCAATTTCGGCCCCGTCACGCTCCCCGAGTACGCCGCCCTCGGCCTCACCACCGTCGACCAGCTCGAACGCCTGGGCGCGGAGGAGGTCTGTCGACGCTACGTCGAGCGCTTCCCCGAGCGCCTCAACGTCAACGCTGTCGTCGGCGTCGTCGCCACGTTGGAGGGCGTCCCTTGGACGCGTGTGTCACCGGGCGGCAAGGCGCTCGCGCGGCGCATCGTCGACGACCTCCGCGCGGAGTTCGGCGCGGTCACGCTAGACCAACCCCTGCGTCAGTAGACGGCGCGCACGTCGCGCACCGTCGCGTCCACGCGCTGCAGCGCGGGCAACACCACGCCCTTCAGCGTGAAGCTCTGCCCCGGGCAACCGCGGCACGCGCCCGCGAAGCGCACCTCCACCACATCGCCTTGTCGGCGCACGAAGGTCACCTTGCCATTGTCGATCGCAACAAGGGGAGCGACCACCTCGTCGAGCGCGGTTCGCAGGGCAGAGTCGTTGGGAGCGTCGCCGTTCATCGCAGGACGGCCGATCGTAACAGCGCTCCACGAAACCGATGGCGTGCAATCGTCGAACGAACAAATTCTGGAGGAACAGCCGCTGCATTTCGCAGAGATTTTTGCTTGCCAGTGCGGGCGCACCTGACGCATATTGCCTTCAGCGGCGGCGCCGGCGTACCCCCCCCCACGCCAATGGTGCTGCCGCTTTTCTATTTCGAACTTCGGGGCGTACTTCCGTCGCCTTTTCGGAGTGGGGACAGCTTCGGGTCAGAAAGTGGCAGGGTCGTCGGACGCTCTGGTAGACGCCTTCCCGGAGCCACCATGAACCCACGGCCGCTGTTTCTGATCAGCCTTCTCGTGTCCGCCGCGGCGGCGTCCGCGCATGGGCAGGTTCCTCCGCGGCGCTTGTACTACGGGAGCACGGGCCAGGCCGTCCCCGCCGCGGGAGGCGCGGCGGCGGCCACCAACGACCCGCAGCGCGAGGCCGACCTCCGCGACGGCACGGTGCTCCCGCGCGGCGTCCGCTCGCTCCGCATCGAGCGCGAGGGCGAGGTGATCCGTCAGCGCCCCCACGTCGAGTCGCCGCGCCGTGGCACCGCGGCGCGCGGCGCACGATTGCCGGCCCTCGAAGCGACGCAGGGCCACGGCTGCCGCGGCTATTGGGTGCGCGTCGGCGAGGAGGCCTGGGTGTGCAGCGACGGCGGGCTCACGCTGTCCACCGACGCGCCGCAGACGCAGCAGCTCCCGCACGTCCCCGAGGGGCAGGTGGTCCCGTACCAGTACGCCTTCGCCACCCGCGCGGGCGTGCGCACCTACCGCCGCCTCGACGACATCCGCGAAGACAACTGGGCCGAGGAGCTGGAGCGCGGCATGTCCGTCGCCGTCACCGGCACCGAGCACATCGACGAGGGCACCTACGTCCGCACCGCGAGCGCCCGTTGGGTGGCCCTGCGCGACCTCTCCTGGGCCCGGCCCAGCGAGCGCGCGGGCATCTTCTACGAGCCCGGAGAGACCATCGCCTCCGTCGCCTTCCTCCGCGCCGACGCGCGGGCCTGGCCCACCGTCGAAGAGGCCGCCCGGCAGCGCGGCGCCGCCGTCGGGACGTCGGTGCTCCTCGCGCGCCGCGACGCGATCCACATCCGCGAGGCGCAGACCTTCCGCGGGCGGCAGTACGTGCGCGTCGACGCGGGCTGGCTCTCGGCCCACCTCATCCAGCGCCCGGAGGTGCCCGCGGCGCCCGCCACCCTCCGCCCCGACGAGCGCTGGCTCGACGTCGACCGCGCGCGTCAGGTGCTCGTCGCGTTCGAAGGCGAGCGGCCGGTGTTCGCGACGCTCGTCTCGACGGGGCGACCGGGCAACCCCACCGCGCCCGGCGAGCACCACGTCTGGGTGAAGCTCGCCACCACCGACATGTCCAACGTCGACAACGTCGACCTCTACTCGGCCACCTCGCTCTACACGGTGTCGCGCGTCCCGTGGGTGATGTTCTTCCACAACGACCAGGCGCTCCACGGGGCCTTCTGGCACGACCGCTTCGGCGCCGCTCACTCCCACGGCTGCGTCAACCTCGCGCCGCGCGACGCCGCCTGGCTCTACTCCTGGGCGCCTCCCGTCGCCCCGCCCGGCTGGACGGCCGTGATGCCCACCGCGCGCGACCCCGGCCTCCGCGTGCGCGTCCGCTGAGCGACGGCTTGCGTCGCGGGGGCGCGACGTCCACCCTCGCGCCTCGATGGCCCTCACGCTCCACCGCCACCCCCTCAGCCACGACGCCGAGAAGGTGCGCGCGGCGCTCGACTTCAAGGGCCTCGAGTACCGCGTCGTCGACCACGCCCCGAGCGCCTCCGACCAGCTCGCCATCTACCGCCTCTCGGGCCAGCGCGGGCTCCCCGTGCTCGAACACGACGGGCAGGCGATCCACGACGCCACCGCCATCGCGCTCCACCTCGAACGCGCCTTCCCCGCCGCGCCGGGCCGCCGCGCGCTCCTCCCCGACGACATCCCGCGACGGCGCGCCGCCCTCGACCTCGAAGGCCGCATCAGCGCCTCCCTCGGCGTCCACGCGCCCCTGGTCGTGTACGAGCGCTCGCTCCGTGACCGCGCGCTCTTCGACGAGCTCGCGCAGGGGGCCCTCCCGGTGCGCGGCGTGACGCTCCAGGCCACCCGCGTCATCGGGCTCGCGTCGCGCGCGGCGATGCTGCTCCCCGCGTCGCGTCGGCCCTTCGACGAGGCGCGCGAGGCGGTGCGGGCGATGCTCGATGAGCTCACCGACCGCCTCACCCGCTCGGCCTTCCTCCTCGGCGACGAGGCCCTCCTGCCCGACGTGGCCGCGGTGGGCCTCTCGATGCTCTTGAAGTTCCCCGAGAGCCGGTACCTCGCGCGCCCGGGGCTCGCGGGCCGCGGGGTGCCGGAGTTCGTCGACGACCCGCGGTATCGGCGCTTCTTCGCCTGGCGCGACGCGTTCTATCGAGAGTTTCTCCGGTAGGGTATCGTCCGCGCCACCGATGTCCCACGACGCACGGAGCACCGAGGTCGTCTACGAAGCCCCCGCTCGCACGGGCGCGTGGTGGGCCTCCGTCTTCGCCGGCGTGGCCTTCCTCGCCTTCGTCACCTGGATCGCCGCCCGCATGCTCGACAACCGCGCGGTGGCCATCGCGGTGCTCCTCCTCGCCGTCGTCGTCCCCTTGTTGTCGGGCCGCTCGGGCCCCCTCCGCGCCCGCCGGGTCACGGTCGATCACGCCGGCAAGACGGTCACCGTGACCCACGCGACCGGCGCGATCACGCTGCCCTTCGCCGACGTGCGCGACGTGTCCCACGGGGAGGAGCTCGTCGGCGAGAGCGTCACCCTCGACGTGGTCACCCTCACCCGCGGGAGCGCCCCCGCGGTGCGCTTCGGCGCCCTCGACCGGGCCGCTGCGGAGGGCATCGCGCGCGCGCTCCGCGCCGTCCTCGCGCTCCCCGAGCGCGCGCCCGAAGTGCCCGTCAGTCCCCGTCCGGAGGCGTAACCGCGTCGGTGCTCGCGTCGCTGGTGGCGTCCGCGCTCGCATCGACGACCGCGGCGTCTCCGCTCCCGACGTCAGCCCCAGCGTCGGGCGACGGCCCCGGGTCGAGCGCGCGCGTCACCACGTGCCCCGTGAGCTCCGCGGGGATCGGGAGCCCGAGCGCGGCCATCGCCGTCACGCCCGTGTCGGTGGTGCGGACGGGGGCGTCGAAGTCGCCGCGGGTGACGCGGGAGCCCCAGGCGATCCAGGGGATGTGCAGGTCGAGCGGGTCGTGGGAGCCGTGGCGACGTCCGTGGCCGCCGTGGTCGGCGCTCACCATCACGAGCACGCGGTCGCGGTCGGCGCGCGACTCGATCGCGGCCATCACCGTCGCGAGGCACGCGTCGGTGCGCGCGATGGCGTCGATGTACTGCCGGCTCATCCAGCGGAAGCGATGGCCCGCGCCGTCAGGCTCTTCGAAGTGGATGAAGGTGATGCCGGGCGGGGCCGTGGGGAGGTACTCCGCCGCGGCGCGCGCCACGCGCGGACACGACCAGTGCGGAAACGACCACACGTCGAGCGAGCCCGGGATGGCGATGTGCCGCAGCTTGGCCTTCGCCACGAACATCGCCGTCGCCAGGCCCAGGTCGTGCGCCCGGTAGAGCACCGTCGGCACGCGGATGAACTCCCGGTGCGGGCGGAAATCGTCGAACTCCATCCCGTGCACCTCCACCTCGACGCCCGAGAGCATCGAGCTGTGCGACGGCAGCGTCGACGAGTCACCCACCGTCTCCGCGCGGAGCGCATACGCCCCCTCGGCGCGCAGGCGGTGGAGCGTCGGGGCGGGCGCGCGCTCCATCCCGTCGGGGCGCATCCCATCGAAGCTCACGATCACCACGTGGTCGTAGGGGCGAGCCGACGGCGTCGGCGCGACGGGAGCCAAGGGCGCGACCGCGGGGACGTCGGCGCTCCCCGCGTCGTCGAGCGACTGGGACGCGAGCGGGCGGGCGGCGAGCGCGAGGGCCGCCACGAGCGCGAGGGGACGCCGCTTCAGAGAAGTCCCCCGCGGTCTTCGGGCGTGGCAGCGTTCGAGCGGAGCGCCGGCGGCAAGGGCGCCACCGCGCTGCGGAACAAGGCCGCCACGACGAACCAGGGCGACGCGCAGCCGACGAAGATCGACACCGCGTGCCCCGAGAGGCACCCCGGCGCGATCTGAAAGAGCATCACGATGGTCTGGAGGACGCCCGCGAGGAAGGCGATCGCCGCCCAGGTGTTGTGCTGGTCTTCCTGCGCCGCCTTCGGGCGGTACCACACCGCGAGGAGGATGGTCGGCACCACGGCGAGGGCGCACCAGTACGCGTTGGTTTCGGCCGCGGCGTTGCCCACGCACGCGAGGTCGGGTGCGTCGTCGAAGCGGAGCTGCGCCACCAGGGGGAACATCGGCCTGCCGCGACCCTACCAGAACCCGACGCCGACCCCCAAGAGACGTGATGGGCCTCAGCCCTTGCGCTTCGGCCGGTGCACCACGTAGTCCGCGGCGAACTCGGGCCGCGCGTCGCCCGCTTCGTCCGTCAGCCACACCATCGCGTGCTTCTCGGGGACACGGATCACCCCCGGGTCGCGCCGCGTGCCGAAGACGTAGTCCCACACCGGCGAGGTGACGCCGTGGTTGGTCTGCGGGCCGTTGAAATGGTGGGCGAAATGGTGGCGGCGGAGGTAGCGCCCGATCGGCCCGCGCGGCCCGTGCGTGTGGAGCCGACGGTGGAGCGCCTCGTAGGCGACGTAGGTGACCGCGAAGCCGACCACGTAGGCCACCCCCGCGGCGCCGAGCCCGAACCACCCCAGCGCGAGGCCCGCGGCGATGAGCGGCACCGCGTGGGCGGCCTTCTTCGACGTGGCCGCGAAGTAGCCGCGCTCCGCGTGGTGCGTGCGGTGCTCGTCGGCGAAGTCGGTCTTGCTCTTCGCGTCGTGCCCCACCCAGCGGTGGAGCGCGTACTCGCTGAACGACCACGTGAGGGCCCCGAGGGCCAGCGCCGGGGCGATCATCGCGCACCTCCCTGGGCGGCCTGCGCGTCGTGGCGGCGCGCGGCGGTGAAGGCCCGAGCGACCGCCTCCGCGTCGGCGCCGAAGCCCGTGAGGAGCGCGCGCGCCATCGCGTCGGCGAGGGCCGCTCCGTCGATCTCCTGCGCGTGCGCCCGGAGCTTCGTGAGCTCGAGCGCGCCGCGCAGCCCGGCCCCGTAGAGCGTCGCCCGTTCGATCGCGTCGCCCGGCGCGAGCGCCCCCGCCTCCGCGGCCTCCAGGAAGGCCCGCGCCGCGACACCGAGGATCGCCAGCATGGCCTCCGTGGGAGCCGCCGCCGCCTCGCCCGGCACCAGCACCCGCGGGTCGGCTAGCATCTGACCGAGGAGCGCGAACTCCGACGACCGCTCGCGCGCGAAGCGACCGTACGCGAGGGCGAGGAGGCACAGCCGGGCGAGGGGAGCCCCGGGGCCGCGGAAGGCTCCCTCGGCGCGCGCGAGCGACTGGGTGAGCGCGTCGCCGAGCGCGACCAGGGCCCGCCGCTCCAGCTCGGCCACCAGCGCCGCCTTCGACGGGAAGTACCGGTAGAGCGCGCCCACCGCGAGGTCGAGCCGCGCCGCGAGGGCGTGCGTCGTGAGCGCCCCGAGGCCCTCCGCCCGCACGATCTCCCACGCCGCCGCCACGATCTCGTCGCTCCGCTCGGCGCGAATGCGCGCACGCCGACCGCCCGTCTCACTGGTTTCGTGAATCACGTTCACAAATATGAACGTTGTTCACTTGTCTGTCAAGAGGGCGGGTGAGGGTGGCGGGCGATGGTGTACAACCGCCCCGTCATGCGCGCGTACATCCAGGCCCTCAAGGCCCGCTGCGAGGTCGATCAAAACCCGTATTTCTCCGCCCTCGCCGACGGGAGCTTCGCGCGCGAGGACTTCGTCGAGACGCAGGTGCAGTTCCTGTTCGCGGTGGTGTTCTTCTCGCGGCCGATGGCGGTGCTGGCGGGGAGGCTCCCGCGCCCCGAGCAGCGCCTCTCGCTCCTCGAAAACGTCCACGACGAGCACGGGGAGGGCAACCTCTCGCTCTCCCACGAGCGCACCTTCCTGACGCTCCTCGGGCGGCTCGGTGAGACCCCCGACGCCATCGAGCGGCGCGCCCTCTGGCCCGAGGTGCGGGCCTTCAACACCGTCCTCGGCGGCCTCTGCGTGGGCGACGACTGCTACACGGGCCTCGCTGCCCTGGGCATCATCGAAGACCTCTTCTCGGGCATCTCCGCCCGCCTCGGCCGCGCCATCGTCGCGCGGGGATGGCTCACGCCCGACTCCCTCGCCCACTACACCACGCACGAGGCCCTCGACGTGACCCACGCCGACGGCTTCTACAAGGTGATCGAAGGCCCCTACGCCGCCCATCCCCGGCACGCCTACCAGGTGACCCAGGGGCTGGAGCTCGGCGCGTACATCTTCCTCCGCATGTACGAAGACCTCCACCGCGCCCGCGCCCGCCGTTGGACGCGGGAGGTCGCCGGTCCCCACAGCCTCGCCGACGGCTGGCACCTCGAGCGCTGAGGGCGATGTTTCCCCTCCCCATCGCGCTCGTCCTCGCGACGCCGGTCGAGGTCTTCGAAGAGTGGTCGCTCACCGACACGGCGCCGCTGGCTGAGGTGGTGACGTCGCGCGTCCTTTACCGCCGCCGCGACGGCGCCGACGCCCTCCTTCCCGAGAGCATCCGACGCGGCCCGCGCCCCACCGCCTACGCGCTCGGACAGAGCGCTCCCCTCGCGGTGCGGTGGGGCGCGCGGGGCTGGCAATGCGCGCTCCCCGCGGGCGAGCGCGACACCGTGCGCGTCGTCGCGCGCGTGACGCGACGGCCGGAGGCCCCGAAGCTCTTCCGCGCGCGCTGGCCCGCGGTGACGGTCAACGCCGCGCCCACACGGCGCATCGCGGTGGTGCCGCGCGGCTGGCTCGACGCTCGCCACGAGGGGTGGACGTGCCCCGACGAGCCCGAAGACGACGTCCCCTGCGTCTCCCACGAGCCTCGGCCCGGCGCGCTCGTCACGCGCGTCCCGCCCACACCCTCTGCGCCCGGGAGCGCGCTGCTCGCGAGCGTGCTCGTGGCCCTCTCGCTCGGTGGCATCGCGGGTCGCCCCGAACGCCGCGCCGAGCGCGTGTTCGCCGCGCTCGGAGGCGTCGCGATCGCGCTCTCCACCTGCCTCGCGCTCGTCGGCGCGCGCGTGACCTCGTGGGGGACGGTGGCGGCCTTCGCCCTCCCCTTCGGCGCGATCGTCGGGCAGTGGGCGCCGGTGACGGCGGTCGGGCGCGCGGCGGGCGCCGGCGCGCTCGTCGTGGTGCCGCTGGCGGCGGTGCTCGGCGCTCCCGCGGCGTGGGTGCTCGCGCTCGCTCTCGTGGCGGCTGGGGTCGTCGCGGGCGCCCGCGCGGTGCAGCCCGTGAGCGCGTAGCGACGCTACCGCCCGACCTCGACGCGGATGTCGTACGGGAGGCTCCGCGGCGGCGCCGGGTCGAGCATCGTGCCGCGCAGCACGCCCTCGACGCACGACGCGTCGCGCGGCGAGAGCGCATACTCCTGGGGCGGGCGCGGGCGCACCGTGCCATCGTCGTCGAGCGTCACGCGAACCACCCGCCGCGCTGGCGCGCCGAGCGAACGAAGGCACTCGGCCAACGCGGGGCGCACCGGGGCGAGCGTCGCGTCGATGATCCGCTCGTAGGGCTGCGCCGTCGACGATGCGCCCGCGGGCAGGTCGGAGCGGCCCGTCACGTTGAACTCCAGCGGCTCGGGCGCCGCGGCCCGCACCTCCAGCGGCGGGGGCGGGGGAGGGGACTCGCGCGGGGGCGGCGTCGGGGCCGTCGCGGCAGGCCGGCGCGCGCGCGGAGGCGAGGCGACGCGCGGCGCAGGCGCGGCAGCACAGGCGCAGAGGAACGCGGCGGCGAAGGCGAGGCGCATGGTCATCGGTGGGTACTATGACGGACGGCGCGTGACGAGGGCGTTTCACATCGTCGCGCTGATGGTGCTATGAGCGCCCCCCTACGGCTGTGAGCGCCCCCGAAGACACCTCCAACGACCCCACGCGCAAGCGCATCCTCGAGGCCCCGCTCGCGGGCGCAGTGCTCCGCTTCGGCACGCCCCTCGCGCTCGCGATGATCCTCCAGGTGATGTTCAACCTGGTCGACCAGTACCTCATCGCGAAGCTCCCGCCCGCGGTGAGCGACCCCTCCCTCGACGCGCTCGGCATCTGCGACATGATCGCGGCCCTCGGCACCATCCTCTCCTACGGGGTGAGCACCGGCACCGCCTCGCTCCTCGCGCAGCACAAGGGGGCCGGCGACGAGAACGCCGCCACCCGCGTCGCCTGGGGCTCCATCGGCATCGTGCTCGCGCTCGGCCTGGCCTTCGGCGCCGTCGGGGTCATCGGCGCCGACGTCATCGTGCACGACCTCCTCGGCGCCAAAGGGGTCGTGCGCGCCCTCGCCGTCAGCTACCTCCGCGTCATCGTCGGCGGGAGCGTCTCGGCGTTCATGATGTTCCAGGTGACGTCACTGCTGCGCGCCCTCGGCGACTCGCGGACGCCGCTGCTCACCATCGCCCTCGGCAACGCGCTCAACCTCTTCCTCGCCGTCCTCTTCGTGTACGGCCCCGGCGAGGCCCCGGCGATCTTCTCCTGGGGCCCGCCCCTCGCGCGCACCCTCGGCATCCCGCGCATGGAAGTGGTCGGCGCCGCCTGGGCGACGCTCATCGCCCGCGGCGTCGCCATCGCCTTCCCCCTCTGGCTCCTCCGCCGCAAGCTCCGCGTCGCCGAGCACCGCGCCACGCTCGCGCCGCCCCCCGACACTCTCCGCGCCATCGTGCAAATCGCCTGGCCGACGAGCGCCCAGTTTGTCGTCCGTGTCGGCGCCGTCCTCTTCGTCATCGCGCTCGTCCACCACTTCTACACCACCCCCACCAACTCCGACGCGGGCACCGCCTACGCGCTCTGCCTCCGCCTGGAGACCATGGCCCTCTTCGTCAGCATGGGCTGGGGCGGCTGCGCGCAGACCTTCACGGGCATGTGCGTCGGCGCCGGCGACACCGTCCGCGCCGCCCGCGCCGGGTGGTACGCCACCTTCTACAACACGGTGACCATGGTGCTCCTCGCCACGCTCTTCGTGACGCAGGGGCACCACCTCCTTGGCGTCTTCACGCAGAGCGCCCCGGTGCTCGCCCTCGCCGCGGGCTACGTCGCGCAGGTGGCGCCGTCCTACACCCTCTACGGCGTCGCGATCGTCCTCGGCAACGCCATCATGGGCGCCGGAGCGACCCGCCTCGCGCTCCGCGTCGACGCGACCCTGGTGTTCGGCGTGCAATTCCCTCTGATGGTCGCCGTCGTGGCCCTCCTGCACGCGCCCGTCACCGACCTCTGGCGCACCATCGTCGTGGTCAACGCCATCAACGCCATCGTCTACGCCCTGCTCTTCCGTCGCACGTCGTGGTGGCAGCCGAAGCCGGTGGGCGCGTGAAGCGGCTCGCCCTCGCCCTCGCGCTGCTCGCCCTCGCCCCCGCGTGCCGTCGTCGCGGCCACGCCCGCCGGGCGCGCGACCCGCGCCAGGAGTTCGCCACCGGCTGCGTCGACCCGCGCTACGTCAACGCCCCCGCGGTGCCCGCCCCCAACACCGTCACGGGTGCACCCCGCGCCGTCGCCACGGCCCGCCTCGGTGCGCAGCGCTACGTCGCTTGGGCCACCGACGAAGGGGCCATCCTCTGGCGCGAGGGCAGCGTCACCACCACACGCGTGACGCCGCCCCTCCCCAACGCCGCCTTCGCGATGGACGCCACCGCCACGCGGCTCCTCCTCCTGTGGGTGTCCCTCGACCACGAGGTGCTCGCCGCGGCCTTCGACGCGGGCGCTGCGGCGCGCGCCTTCCCCCCGTGGGGTCGCGGCGTCACCGAGGTCGCCCTCGCCGCTGCCCCCGAGGGCGCGCTCGCCGTCTGGCGCGAACCGCGCGGCCTCGTCGCCCGCCCCCTCGGCCCCCGCGGTGAGCCCGGCGGCGCCGCCGAAGTGATCGCGTCGGGCGCCGTCGACGCCCCCGCCGTCGCGTGGACCGGCCGTGACTACGCCGTCGTGTGGCGCGCGGTCGAGGGTGGCGCTGGAATGGTTCGGATGCGAACCATCGATCGCAACGGCCTGCCCGTCGGCCCCGCGCTCGACGTGGTGCGCAGCGACGTCGCCATCGGCCCCCCGTCGGCGTGCTGGGGCGGCGGTCGCCTCGCCGTCACCTGGAGCGACGCGCGCAACGGCGACCGCGGCCTCCAGAGCGTCGCCGTCGACCGCGCGGGACGACCCGCCGCCGAGGCCCAGCGGCTGTCGGTCCGCTTCGCCGAGGGGGCGCGCGCGTCGCTCGCGTGGGACGGCGCGGCCTTCGGCGTCACCTGGTGGGAGCCTGTCGGCGGGGGCGTGCCGCGGTCGTTCTTCGCGCTCCTCGATCGCACCGGGCGGCGCATCGGGACGGGGATGCGCGTGCTCGCCGACGACGACGCCGCGGCCCTCACGCTCCCCGTCGTGGCGTGGGAGCGGCCGCAGTTTGTCATCGCCGTGGCGCGCGCCGACCGCGAGGTGGAGGTGCGCCGCACGGGGCCGCGCGGGTGCGACCTCCCGCCCTACGTGGCCCCGGCGCGCTGACGGTCTTCAGGCCGCCCGCTTGATCGCGTCGGCGAGCGTGCCGACCAGCTCGTCGAGCTGCGGCCGCTCGAGGACGAAGGGCGGCGCGAGCACGAGGTTCTCCCCCGCCACGCGCACCAGCGAGCCGCGGTGGTAGCAGTCGAGAAACACCTCGTAGCCCCGCTTGCCGGGCGAGCCCGCGATCGGCGCGAGCTCCACCGCGCCGGCCATGCCGAGCGTGCGGACGCCCACCACGTTGGGCAGACCGCGCAACGCCGCGTGCATCGCGTCGCCCAGCGCCTTGCCCATCTCCGCGGCCCGCGCGAAGAGGGACTCCTGTTCGAAGAGGTCGAGCGTCGCGAGGGCCGCCGCGCAGGCCACCGGGTGCCCCGAGTAGGTGTACCCGTGGAAGAGCTCCACCACGTGCTCGGGGCCGTTCATCAGCGCGTCGTAGAGCTTCTCGCGGCAGATGACGCCGCCCATCGGGATCACCCCGTTGGTCACGGCCTTCGCGAAATTGATCATGTCGGGCACCACGCCGTAGTAGTCCGCGCCGAAGCACGTCCCGAGGCGGCCGAAGCCCGTGATCACCTCGTCGAAGATCAGCAGGATGCCGTGCTTGTCGCAGATCTCGCGGAGGCGCTTGAGGTAGCCCTTCGGCGGGATGTACCACCCGGCGCTCCCCGCCACCGGCTCGACGATGATGGCCGCGACGTTGCTCGGGTCGTGCAGCGGGAGGATGCGGGTCTCCAGCTCCACCAGCGGATCCTCGGCCCACACGGGCTCCTCGTGGTGGATGTACGCGTGGTTCACCGGGTCGTGGATGAAGCGCATGTGGTCGACGCGCGGCACCAGCGCGGCGCCGAACACCTTGCGGTTCGCGGGGATGCCGCCCACGCTCATCCCGCCGAAGCCCACCCCGTGGTAGCCCCGCTCGCGCCCGATGAACACCGACCGGTGACCCTCGCCGCGCGCCCGGTGGTACGCGAGGGCGACCTTGAGGGACGTGTCCGCGGCCTCCGAGCCCGAGTTGCAGAAGAGCACCTTCTTGAGGTCGCCCGGCGCCAGCTTCGCGATGCGATCGGCCGCGCGGAAGGCCTGGTCGTTGCTCACCTGGAAGGCCGTCGCGTAGTCGAGCGTGTCGAGCTGGCGCTTGATGGCCTCGTTGATGGGTCGGCGGTTGTGCCCCGCGGCGACGCACCAGAGGCTCGACACGCCGTCGATCACCTTGCGGCCGTCGTGGGTGGTGAAGTGAACCCCGTCCGCCGCCACGAACACCCTCGGATCCTTGCGGAAATGGCGGTTGGGCGTGAAGGGGATCCACTGGTGGTCCATCGAGTAGTCGAGCTCTTGCATCGCGGCGGTTCTCCGGCCGACGTGCATACCCGATCTCGCCGCCGCGGACTATGTGTCGCCGCGCAGCCCGCGGGTGACGGCGCCCTCCCCGTCGAGCGCCGCCACCTCCTCGGCGTAGTCGGCCACGCGGTAGCCCTCGCCCTGCGTGACCACCCGCACGAGCACCTTGCCCTCCGCGCTCGCGTCGACGCGGAAGTGCTCCACCCGCCCGGCCTCCACCTCGGCGACGAAGGCCCGACGGAGCCGCTCGCGCCACAGCGACGTCCCCAGCGTCGCCCCCCCGAGCGCCACCGCAAAGGCCGCAAGCCCGCTCAGCATCCAGCCGGCCTCCCCGCTCGGGATGAACGAGCTCGCCAGCGCCAGCAGCGCGATCACCGCGCTGGCCGACCCCACGAAGCCGTCGCCGCGCTCCTGCCCGGCCAGGCCCTGCGCGGCGAGGCGCTGCGCCCGCGCGATCGGCAGCCCGAACACCAGCAGCGTGAGGATGAGCCCGGGGATCCAGAAGATCGCCCCGAAGGTGACCCCCGCCACCATCCCGCCGAAGAAGCGCAACAGCACCTCCCCGCCGCGCTCAGACGCCAGGAACAGCCCGCCTGCGATGCCGCCGTTGAGCGCCGCGAGCGGCACCGAGAGCACCCACCCGACGCGCACCTTCGACTTCGACAGCGTCGCGCGCCAGCGCAACAACACCGCCCACACCGTCCCGAGCACCAGCGTCGGCACGGCCGTGATGAGGACGATGTTGCCGCTCGCCCCGGAGAACACCAGGCGAAACACCGCCGCCGTGGCCGCCGCGAGGGAGGCGCCGACGGCCGCCACGGTGAGCGCGTCGAGCGCGCGGCGGGAGCGAAACGCCGAGAGGTCCATCGCGCATGGTTGTAGTGCGCCTCACGCCGCCGCAACAGGGGCAACGCGTGGCACCCGCCCTGCACTCCTCCGCGCCATGACCCACCGCACCTCCCTGTTTACCGCCCTGATCGTGCTCTTCGCGGCGTGTCGCAGTGTCGCCTCGCCCGCGCCCGCCGTGGCCCCCCAGACGCACGCGCCTCCGGTCATCGCCGCCCCCGCGGCCCCGCCGACCGCCGCCGCCCCCGTGTCTCGCGAGGCCCGCCTCGCCGAGGGCATCCCCCTCCTCGAAGACCAGCTCCCTCACGTCGAAGACGACCCCGCCGCGGTCCGCCGCACCCTACGCGCGTCCCGGTCGCCGGCGGCGCGTGCGTGGGCCGCCTGGCTCGCGCACCACGCGGGCGACGACGCCGACGCCGAGGCCACCCTGCGCGAGCTCGCCGCCGAGGGGGAGACCGCCTCGCTCGCGCCGGACGACGCCACCGTCGGCGCGCGGACGCTGTGGCTCGCGCGAGAGCACGCCGAGCAGCTCGCCGCGACGTCGCCGCGGCTCCTCGCGTCGCTCCCCTGCGCGGTGTTCGCGTGGGACGGAGCGGACGCCGCCCGCGCCTTCGGGCCCGCCCACGGGTCGACGCGTGACGCGCTCGTGGCCCCCTTCAAGCAGCGCTGCGTCGAGGCCGCCCTGGAGCGGCACCTCGGCGCCGCCGGTCGCGCGCGGGCGCTCGCCGTCGACGCCGCCCTCACCCGCGCGCTCTTCCGCGCCTGGCCCCAGCCGCCGGAAGGGACGATCTGGGTCGGCGCCTCCCTCGCAACGCGCGACGTGATGCGCGACTCGCTCCTCGGCGTGAGCCCCGACGACCGCGCGACGGACGTCGCGATGCGCGCGGTGGTGGGCCGCCTCGCCGCCGCCGATCCCCGCTCGCTCGCCCGCGTCGGGAGCTACCGCCGCACCGCCGAGTCGCATGTCGGCGCGCTGGCCCAGACGCTCTGCGCGCTCGCCTCCGCCCGCGGCCGCGCCCTCACTTCGGGCCAGTGCACCCGCCGCGCGTACACCGTCACCCTCGCCACCTTCACCACCTGGGTCGGCGCCTTGCAGCCGCGATGAGCGCCGCGAGCCACCACCACCCGTCGCCGCATCCCCCACGGCTCCCGCGCGCTTCACAGGCGCAACCCGACGGGCGCGTCGGTGGCGGGGGGAGGGGGCTCGCGTCGAAGCCCGGCCGATCGACGGGCACATCGTTCGGTACCGAACCATCGGGCGCGTCGTGCGGCGGTCGCGTTGGGGGAGGGCCCGCGTCGATGCGCTGGAGCACCGCGCGCTGGACGGGCCAGAGCGACGCGCAGCGGTCGCCGACGACGCTCCCCGCGGGGCAGGTGACGGGCGAGGCCAGCGCGCGCAGCGAGAGGAGCGGCGTGATGGTGTCGCCGCCGTCGCGCGAGCACCCGAGGGCGTAGCCGTCGACCCCTTCGTCGGCGCACACGTAGAGCGTCCCGGCGTGCTGACGGAGGCAGTGGACGACGGGCTGGTCGCGGGTTCGCACGAAGGGGCCGCCGCGCACCGAGCGCTGGAGCCCCTCGCGCGCCTCGGAGCTCCCGAACCACACCGTCTGCCCGTCGTCGGAGACCGCGAACCCTCGCATCGCCCCTGCGGTCTCGGCGAGGCGGCGGAAGCTCCGCCCGCCGTCGGTGGAGCGCGACAAGATCGTCCCCACCCCGCCCGGTCGCTGCCCGCGGACGTACACCACGTCGGGGTTCGTCGGGTCGACGGCGGCGATCCACGCGCTCTGCGCCCCCGCGAAGGCGCGGGTGGTCTCGCGCAGGGTCGTCCCGCCGTCGTCCGAGCGGAGAAAGACGGGCTCCGGGCCGGTGACGAAGGCCGTGACGTACACCCGCGACGGGTCGGAAGGCGCCACCTCCGCGGTCTCGAAGAAATATCCCGGGAGGGTCACCGTCGTGCGCCACGTCGCGCCGCCGTCGTCCGAGCGGAGCAGGGCGTCCTGGGTGCCCGACGGACCCATCGCGGCGATGAGGACGGCGCCCGTGGCGTCCTGGGTGACATCCACCACGGGGCGGCGGGCGGTACCTTCCGGGCGCCGCCAGTCGCAGCCGTCGGCGCTCACGGCCAGACCCGATGGCAGGGCGAGGACGGTCGTCCCGTCGCGCCCGATCGACACGCTCGGGTCGAACATCCCCACCGCGTCGACGGACTCCTCGCACGTCCACGACCACGTCCGCGCGGCGTCGACGCTCCGAAAGACCCCGAAGGTGGTGCGGAGCGCGAGGACGTTGGACCCGGCGCCAGGGCCCACCACGAGGTAGCTGGCGGTGGGGAAGCGCCCGTTGGCAGCGGCCTCGCGCGGCGCGACTGTCCAGAGGGTGAGCGCGAGCGCGCAGCGGGCCGACAGACGCACGGGGATGCAATCGTACCGCGTCGCCTCTCCGGCGCGAACGGTGATACGCTCCCGCGGTGCGACACCGGCTCGTGCTCTCCGCGTTTGCTGCGTGCCTCGGGTGCGCGGACTCGCTCCCGCCCTCGGTCAGCTCGGGGCAGCCCGTCGACGACGTCGCGCGCGTCGACCCGCCGGCCGACGTGATCGTCGACGCCGAGCCGGCCCCTCTCGGGTCGCCCGGTCTGCCGCGCTACGACCTCTCCTTCACGCTCCCGTACAACGGCCCCGAGCAGACCTTCACGGTGGACGTGCAGCCGCGCGCCGGGCGCCTCGACGTGCACTTCTCCATCGACACCACGGGCAGCTTCGGCGGCGAGATCAGCGCGCTCAAGGCGAGCCTGCAGAACAACGTCATCCCGCGCCTCCGCGACCGCGTGACCAACCTCGCGATCGGCGTGTCGCGCTTCGCGGATTTCCCCATCCGCGCGTTCGGCCTCCCCGGCGATCGCCCCTACGACCTCCTCTCGCCCATCACCACCGACTTCGACCGGGCCGCCCGCGCGGTGTTCACCCTCGATCGCCCCCTCCAGAACGGCGGCGACATCCCCGAGGCGTGGATCGAGGCCCTCTACCAGATCGGCACGGGGCAGGGGCTCATGACGGGGATGGCGACCCTCGAGCCCTTCCGCCCGCGCCCCGACGTCCCCGGCTCCGGCACCATCGGCGGCGTCGGATTCCGTGACGGGGCCGCGCGCGTGGTGGTCAACGTCACCGACGCCCCCTCGCACGACCCCTACGACTACGGCACGATCATCCCTGGCACCCACACCCTCGACCAGGCCGCCGCGGCGCTGCGCGCCGTCAACGCCCGCATGATCGGCATCGCCTCGGGGGAGCCCGCCCGCGCGCAGCTCCAGACGCTGGCCATCGCCACCGGGGCCGTGGTGTCGCCCGAGAGCGGCCGCTGCGCCACGGGGGCCCGCGGCATGACGCGCGCGCCGGTCGCGGGGCAGTGCCCGCTCGTGTTCGACATCAGCGCCGACGGGACGGGCCTCGGCGACACGGTCATCGACGCGATCACGCGCTTCCTCGACACGCTCGCCTTCCGCACGGTGACGGGCGCAACGGAGAACGACCCGCGCGCCTTCGTTCACCGCATCGAAGCGCTCTCCGCCACCGCGCCGACCGGCACCCCCGAACCGCGCCGCGAAGACCGTCAGCCCGTCGGCGCCCTCGACGGCGTGCTCGACACCTTCACCGAGGTCACCACCCGGACGCGCCTCACCTTCCGCGTGCACGTCCGCAACACGCGGGCGCCCGAGCAGGAGTACCCGCAGCTCTTCTACGTGCGCGTGGTGCTGCTCGGCGACGGGCTCGTGGTGGGCGAGCGCGTCCTGCGCATCATCGTCCCGGAGGGGCCGAAGCCCGACAGCGGCGTGGACGTGCCCCGCAACGGAGCCCCCGACGTCGCCCCCGTGGACGCGCCGGGCGACCTCCCGGCCGACCTCCCCGCGCCCGTCGATGCCCCCGCGATCGACGCCCCCGCGGCCGACGCGGACGACGCCGCCCCCGATGCCCCCCCCGACGCCGCCCCCGACGCGCCGGACGACCTCCCTCCGGCTGACGACGGGGGCGTTGACGGAAGCGGCGAAGAGCCCGGGCTTTGACCGCGCTGTACGATTGACGCGGCGGCGGCTGGCAACATACCGTCCGCGCCGATGAAGGCCCGGTCTTTTGGTTCCTGGTCGCCGCGCGTCCTGGTCGCGGCCACAGCCCTCCTCGGCGCGGTCTCGATGGCCGCCCCCGAAGCGCACGCGCAGAGCGCCGAGCTGCCCCTGCAGCAGGGCTCCTTCGACCTCCGGGTGTTTCGCCCCGCGGTCGACTCCAAGGGCCTGGTCACCGTCAACGGGACCGACATCCTCGGCGCGGGCAACTTCTCCTTCGGGCTCCTGCTCGACGTGGGGACGAGCATGGCGCGCATCGGTCGCGGCGGGGCCTCCCTCGTCGACTCGATGTTCACGGGCATCTTCCACTTCAACCTCGGCATCGGGGACGTGGTGGTGGTCGGCGCGCAGCTCCCGTTCCACCTCGTGAGCGGCCCCGGCAGCGCGAGCGACGTGGGAGGGATGGCGGGTCCCGGCCTGTCCGTGTCGCAGTACAACCCGGGCTCCAACCTCAACTACCAGGGCCTCGGGGACATCGTCCTCCACGCCAAGCTCCGCTGGCTCCGCGGCGAGTACTGGCCGGTGGGCCTCGCGGTGCTCCTCCAGGTGGGCATCCCGGTGATGGGCGGGACGGGCTTCGGCAGCGGCAACCGCAGCTTCGCCGGCGAGCCCGGGCCGTGGGTGTGGCCCTCGGTGGCGGTCGAGCGGAGGATCACCCGCGCGTTCCGCATCGCGGGCAACCTCGGCTTCCGGCTGCCCTTCGGCGACACCGCGCAGCTCACCCCCATCAACGTGCAGAACGCCGCGGCCATCTCCTACGGCCCGTCGCTCACCTACGGCTTCGGCGCCTCGTACCGCCTCGGCACCGTGGTCGACCTGATGGCCGAGTTCTACGGCGCCCAGTACGTCAACGGCTTCGGCAACGCGCTGTCCACCACGCCGATGGAGGCCGTCGCCGGCGCGAAGATCTTCGTCGACCGCAACTCGTACCTCTTCCTCGGCGGTGGTGCGGGCCTCACGCCGGCCCTCGCGTCGTCGGGCTTCCGCGGCTTCGTGGGCTTCATCTTCGAACCCACGGTGGGTGACACCGACGGCGACGGGTACCGCGACGACGTCGATCGCTGCCCGACCGACCCCGAAGACTTCGACAACTTCGAAGACGAGGAGGGCTGCCCCGAGCCCGACAACGACCGCGACGGCATCCTCGACACCGACGACCAGTGCCCCCTCGTCCCCGAGGATCGCAACGGCCAGCAGGACACCGACGGCTGCCCCGACAGCGACGTGGCCGACCGCGACGGCGACCAGATCGCCGACAACGTCGACCAGTGCCCCGACGACCCCGAAGACCGCGACAGCTTCGAAGACCAGAACGGCTGCCCCGACCCGGACAACGACCAGGATCAGATCCTCGACACCGACGACCTCTGCCCCAACGACCCGGAGGACCGCGACAACTTCGAGGACGACAACGGCTGCCCCGACCCGGACAACGACCAGGACGGCATCCTTGACGCCGCCGACCACAGCGCCGGAGGCCAGGACTGCCGCAACGACCCCGAGGTGTTCAACGGCCTCGAAGACGAAGACGGCTGCCCCGACCAGGGCCGCATCCGCGTGATCGGCACGGTGGTCGACCTCGACCCGATCCTCTTCGAAACCGACAGCGCGCAGATCGTCGACAACGCGGGCAACCGGGAGATCCTCGACGAGCTCGCGCAGCTCCTCGCCAGCCGCCCCGACATCGAGCAGCTCGAGGTGGAGGGCCACACCGACGAGCGCGCGCCCGACGACCACAACCTCCAGCTCTCCCGCGAGCGCGCCAACTCCGTCGTCGCGGCCCTCGTGACGCGCAACGTCGCCCGCGGCCGGCTCGTCCCCGCGGGGTACGGCGAGTACTGCCCCGTCGACCCGCGCAGCAACGCCGAGGCGTGGGCCCGCAACCGCCGCGTGTCGTGCCTCATCACCCGCCTCGCCATCGTGGGCCGCACGCGCCAGTCGGCCGGCTGCCCCCGCGGCCGCCAGTACGTCCCCGCCGAAGTCGGGCCGCCCAACCCCAACGCCCCCGTCGACAGCACCTCCTCCGCGCGTCAGAACCGCGCTGCCGCTGCGCCTGCCGCCACGCCCGCTCCCGCTGCGCCCGCTCCTGCAGCGCCCGCCCCCGCCGCCAACAAGCGCAACTGATCGCGCGCGCTGGCCCTCCGCCCGGCACTCGTCCCGGGCGGAAAGAATCGCGAAAGAAAAATCAAAAACTACCTTGACAGATCTGGGGGGTATCCCCTAGAGTCATCACGTCACGGCAGGTACATGCATCGGGCGCTTCGCTTCGACGTGTGTCCTGCGGGATCGGGTTTGCGTTCGCAACGCCCGGCAGCGTCACCCCTCCACATCACGGCGACACCTTCACACACTCCCTACCGAGAACACGTCATGACCTTCCCCGCCACCCACGACCGACTTCGCACCCGCCTTACGGCGGCGACGTCGGCCGCCACGCCCGCGAATCAAGCGCGGTGTTTGTGGTCGGCGGGTCAGCGGTCATCGGGGCATGGCCCGCTCGGGCTGGAAGTGTGCGGGGCGAAGTCCCCGAAGATGTATCGCGATTCGAGCAGGTTTAGCGGACCAGTCATGGGTCTGCAGGGCATCGAGACATACCGCAGGAGCGGGTTCCCCCCGGAGTAGCAACACTCCCCCAGGCGAACCCGAGAGGGCACCTTCCAGAGGCCCCGCTCCTGCACCAGGCAGAGCGGGGCTTTCGGCATTTGGGGCCCTGACGAACACTCCCCCCCGGTGGCTACGGCCGGGAGGACGCAGCGAAGACCCCCCACCCCGCGCACGCGGCGGTGGGGTTCGAGCAGGGGTAGCGCGCCGGTCTCCGTCCGGCGCGACACGGGAGAGGTGCGTCTTTCAAACGCAATTGTTGGCTCGAAACAAAATGAACAAACGAGCAAAACAAATGTTGAAGTTGAACGTTCAAAGAGTATAGTTAGAGTGGCCCGGCCCCTGGGCAGCGGAGGGGGATGCGGGTCCACCGGCGGTCACCACGGCGCCGGATCTCGAGTGGCAGAGAACGCGGCTTTTACCCGCAGAGGTGAGGGTTCGAGTCCCTCCGGCGCCACCCACCCATTGCCAGTTCGTCCAACGGCAGGACCTCCGACTTTGACTCGGATGACCGTGGTTCGAGTCCACGCCTGGCAGCTCACGCGATCTCTGACAACCCGCAAGGTCTGATCGTCGGCGCGCTCTCGCTACGCGCGCCGACTCCATGGAATCCTAGCGTAGCGGTCTACGCGCCTGCTTGAAACCCAGGAGATTTCGGTTCGACTCCGAAGGATTCCACCAGCTCCATCGTCACGGGACCATCGTCCAATGGGAAGACACCGGTTTTGCACACCGGCTATGAGGGTTCGACTCCCCCTGGTTCCACTGTGTTTCTTTCGGGTGTGTAGCTCAGCAGCAGAGCAGTCGGATGATAACCGATCGATCGCAGGTGCAATTCCTGCCGCACCCACTGCCTTGAATGACGCTGATCGCAAGTGCGGGGCTCCGGTCTGCAAAACCGGGCGGACGGGGGCGGTACCCGTCGGCGTCTCTTCCGGATGGGCGTGCATGAGTGTGCCAACCGCGCTGTAAACGCGGGGACTCGCGAGGGTCATTGGGGGTGCAAATCCCTCTCCATCCACTACAGCGCGTAGCTCAGTCAGCAGAGCGCCTGCCTTGGGAGCAGGAGGTCGCGGGGGCGGAACCCGCTGCGCTGATCTCGATTCACATACACCCGCCGAGGCTGTCGGCGAGACCGTCGCGGTCCTAACGCGAAGGGCCCGGTTCGACTCCGGGGGCGGGTGCCGCGGTGGTCTCAGCAGACAAGGTGGTCTCATAAGCCGCCAGTGCAGGTGCGACCCCTGCCTCCGCGACTCTCCGTCACGCACGCGTATCCCAATCGGTAGCGGAAGCGGTCTCAGAAGCCGTCCAGTGTGGGTTCGAATCCCTCCGCGTGCACTCACAGTTCGCATACGTAGCCCAACGGCAGGAGGCACTGGAATGAGAGTCCAGGCAGTGAGGGTTCGAATCCCTCCGTGTGCACCGTCTCGAAGCAGCGATTCCCACCGAGGCTGTTGGATCAACCAGCGCCGTCCGAAGGCGAAATGCCCGGTTCGATTCCGGGGGTGGGAGCCCGCGGAGGTCCGCAATGATCGTGTACGTGTGGCCCAACCGGCAGAGGCGCCAGGCTCAAACCCTGGGAGGTGCGGGTTCGAATCCCGCAGCGTACACCGAGGTACTGCATGCGCAAGAGGATCACCAGGACGTCGCAGTTCACCGCTGCGACGGGCGTTCCAACCGTCTGAACCATTCGAACATTGAGAGGAAGCACCGAGCACATGAAACTCGATCGACACAAACGGAGGCGGAACTCCGGGGTCTTCCAGGTTTGCGCTGCCACGGCCCCCGCCACGGGCGCCGCGCAGGGTCCTCGCCGGTTCGAATCCGGCGCAGCGCACCGTGACGAAGCGCCGCTGGCCTTCCGCCTCCTCGTCCCCCTCCACGCCTGGAACAACGACGAGAGCTGAGGTGAAATCATGGCCGCGACCCTTCTCCTGAACGCGACCTTCGAGCCGATGAAGGTCATCTCCTGGCAACGTGCCGTCACGCTCGTCTTCCTGGGCAAGGTCGACGTCGTGGAGGCCTACGAGGACGAGATCCGGGGCGTCAGCGCCTCGGTGCCGATGCCCTCCGTCGTGCGCCTCCGGCGCTACGCGCGGCAGGAGCGTCGGGTGAAGTTCTCCCGCACCAACGTGTACCGTCGTGACGGCTTCGCCTGCCAGTACTGCGCGGCGCAGCCGGGCGCGAACGAGCTCACCCTCGACCACGTCGTGCCCCGCGCCCACGGCGGCCGCACCGAGTGGACCAACATCGTGACCTGCTGCGTCTCGTGCAACGCCCGCAAGGCCGACCGCACGCCCGAGCAGGCCCGCATGAACCTCCCGCGGCGGCCCGCGCGCCCCGAGTACATGCCAGCCGTGTCGCCGAGCGAGGCGGCCCACGAGAGCTGGCACGGGTACCTCTGCGTCGCGTGACCCGCGGCGAGCACCGAGGGCGCCCCCCGATTCCACCCGAGACGTGGGTCGGGGGGCGCCCAAGGGACGATCGAATTCACGGAAGGGCAAGCCAATGGGTTGATGGCAGCGGTCCCGAAAACCGACGAGCGTAATAGCCTTGGGGGTTCGAGTCCCTCCCCTTCCGCCGCTGATTCTGTACAGGTGCGTGCACACAACGTCCGGTGACGCGGTCGGTCTCCAAAACCGATGAGCCAGGTTCGACCCCTGGCGCACCTGCCCTGCCTCGCTGCCTCGAGTCCCTACGGAGGGGACGACATCTGGTGTGTCACACGTTCTGCTAAGGCGCGGCTCGTTCGCGAGCAGTCGGTTCGATTCCGGCTCCCTCCGCTCACTGCCTCCTTCAGACCTCGCGGGTTGTGTCTCCGCCCCCAAATGCATAGAAAGCGATGCACCCGATTGGTAGTCGGGAGAGCCCCGTGCAAGTCGGGGTGGGGGCTTACGTCTCGCCGACGCCTTTCGCGCTCGGCCGTTCTGTGCGAGGACTTGGCCCGTGAGCCTCGCCCGCCTCGCCGTGTGCTTCGCCCTCGTCGCCACAGCCTCCGCGTGTCTGCGCGAGCGCCCGTCGCCCGTCGCCCGTCGCGCCGAGCCCGTCGCCGCACCGACTCCCACCGCGGCCCCAGCGCCTCCCGCGCCCACCCCCCCGCCCGCGCCGCCCGTCGCCGCGCCGCAAGCGCCGCCCGAGGCTGCGCCGACCGTTCCCGTGCGCTTCGTCGTGCGAACGGTCGGTGCGCCGTCCACCGAGCGCCTCCCGCTCATCATCGCGCTGCACGGCCTGGGTGACAGCCCCGAGAACTTCATCGGGCTCTACACCGAGATGGGACTGCGCGTGCGGGTCGCGGCGGCGGCGGGCCTCGATCGCTACGGCGACGGGTACTCGTGGTTCCCCAGCCGCGCGGGGACGCCGCACGCCGCGTGGGTCGCCGGGATCCGTCGCGCTGCGGACGCCGTCATCCCCGAGATCCGTCGGGTCGCGCGGGAGAACCCCACCTGCGGTCTGCCCATCGTGACGGGCTTCTCGCAGGGCGGAATGCTCTCGTACGCGATCGTCGCGCGGCCCGACGGGGGCGTCTTCGCGGCGCTGCCCATCGGTGGGCTGTTGCCCCGGGAGCTCTGGCCCGCGGCGCGCGACATCGGCGGCTTGCTCCCCGCGGTGCATGCCTTCCACGGCACGGCCGACGAGCGCGTCCCCTTCGCGAGCGACCGCGAGGCCAACGAGGCCTTCCGCGCGGTGGGCTACCCCGCCGAGCTGCACGAGTACGCGGGCGTCGGGCACACCATCACGCCGGGGATGCAGTCCGACGTGCAGGCTCGACTCCGCGCCGCCCTCGCCAACGTCGGCTGCGCCAACTAGAAATTCTCTGTACAACCGCGCGACCCTGCGCTACCCCTCCGCGCCGCCATGGGAACCCCTCAAGATCCTCGCAATCGCCACCGCACCAAGGCCCGCCGCACCGCCAAGGAGCAGCGTCTCCGTGAGAAGAAGGCCGCGCTGGCTGCAGCCGGCGCCGCCGCGCCGGCCGCACAGCCCGCGAAGTGAGCGTCAGGCCTCGGGCTTCGTGATCTTCACGCCGCGCCGCGCGACGAGCTGAAACACCGCTCGCACCACGCCCGGCGCGTGCCGCGACATCCACACTCCGAACTTCCCGTGACCCGTCAGCACCCGCTCGGGGAGGCGGCGTTCGATCGCATCCGCGATCTGACGCGCGGCCTTCACGGCGGGCATGATGAGCCACGCCGGGATCGGGTCGCGGTGCTCCTCGTGGAAGGCCCCCTTGCGGTCGACGCGTCGAATCTCGCTCTCGATGAAGCCCGGCGCGATGTGCACCACCGCCACGCCTCGCGGCGCGAGCTCGGCGCGGGCTCCTTCGCACCAGGCCCGCACCGCGAACTTGCTCATCGCGTAGGGGACCGTCCCCGGCGTCGAGAGGTAGCCCGACACGCTGCCGACGACCGCGAGGACGCCGCGGGTGTCGGTGAGCGCCGGGATGGCGGCGTTGGCCGTGCGGACGACGCCGTAGACGTTGGTGTCAAACTGCCGCTGGTAGTCCTGCACCGTGAGGTCGGCGACGGCCCCGTTGACCCCGAATCCGGCGTTGGCCACCACCACGTCGAGGCGCCCGAACTCCCGCCGCGTCCGCGCCACCGCGTCTTCCATGTCGCCATCGCGGGTCACGTCCCCCGCGAGGGCGAGGCTGCGCCCCTGCTCGGCGCCGAGCTCCCGGGCGAGGGCCGCCGTCCGCTCGATGCGCCTCGCCACCAGCACGGTGCGCCAGCCGCGCGCCGCGTACTCCCGCGCGAGGGCCTCGCCGATGCCCGATGAGGCCCCCGTGATCAGCACCACCTTCTCCATGTTCTCTCCCGTCGCTGCTCTCTCCCCGTGTAAGGGGCCGCGAGGATGCCACGCAAATTGACCCTCGCGCAGCGTTGCTGTTAGCGTCGCGCCGATGTCAAGGCGTACCTCCTTCTGGCTTGCCGGGCTCGCGTCCCTCGCGCTGGCGACCGTTCCTTCCCGCGCGTTTGCGCAAGACGCGCTGCCCGGTGGGACGGGCTTCGACCTCCACCTGTTTCGTCACGCGGTCGACTCCAAGGGGCAGTTCACCGTCAACGGGTCTGACATTCTCGGCCACCTCCAGCCCTCCTTCGGGCTCGTCGTGGACTGGGGTCGCGGCCTCGCGCGCCGCGGGACGCTCGCCCCCACCATGGGGATGATGTCCCAGGGCACCAACAACGTTCCCCTCGTCGAGAACATGTTCTCGGGCGTCTTCCACGCCAACCTCGGCATCGCGAACTTCATGGTGGTCGGCCTCCAGCTCCCGGTGCACCTGGTGTCGGGGCCGGGCACCGCGGGCGACGGCGCCATCTCGCCCCTCGGAGGCCACACGCCGACGGACAACGGGCTCAACTTCCAGGGCTTCGGCACCCTCACGCTGCACGCCAAGTTTCGCTTCATGCGGGTCGAGCGCACCAACTTCGGGCTCGGCCTCGTGGTGCAGGCGGGGATCCCCCTCCAGAGCGGCCCGTCCAACTACGCCGGCGACCCCGGGGTGATGCTCTGGCCCTCCGTCATCGCCGAGTGGCGGCCGCACCGCGTCTTCCGCATGGACCTCAACGTCGGCTACCGCATGGGGCTCGGCGCCGCCGGGCGCATCGTCGACACCACCTGGGCCAACCCGCTCACCTACGGCCTCGGTTTGAGCGTGCGCGTGGCGCCGGCCCTCGACCTCGTCGCCGAGGTGTACGGCGGCACGTACACCAACAACTTCTTCCAGCCCCGCAGCACCCCGATGGAGGCCATCGGCGGGCTGAAGATCTTCGTCGTCTCCAACTCCTACCTCATGCTGGGCGCCGGCCGACGGATCCTCGACGCCGACGCGGCGGCTGACATCCGCGCCTTCGTGGGCTTCGTGTTCGAGCCCTCCATCGGCGACCGCGATGGTGACGGTCTGCGCGACGACGAAGACCGCTGCCCCGACCAGCCCGAAGACTTCGACCACTTCGAGGACAGCGACGGGTGCCCCGAGCCCGACAACGACCAGGACGGGGTGCTCGACGTCGACGACCAGTGCCCGCTCACGCCCGAGGACCGCGACGGTGAGGCGGATGACGACGGCTGCCCCGACCGCGACAACAACGACCGCGACGGCGACGGCATCCTCGACGCGGTGGATCAGTGCCCCGACCAGCCCGAGGACCGGGACGACTTCCAGGACGAGGACGGCTGCCCCGACCCGGACAACGACCAGGACGGCATCCTCGACCGCGAGGACATCTGCCCGAACAACCCCGAGGACCGCGACGACTTCGAGGATCAGGACGGCTGCCCCGACCCGGACAACGACCACGACCGCATCCCCGACGTGCGCGACCGCTGCGTGATGCAGCCCGAGACGTACAACGGCACCGAGGACGAGGACGGCTGCCCCGACCAGGGCATCGCCGTGCTGGAGGAGAACAACATCCGCATCCTCCAGGCGATCAACTTCGAGACCGACAGCGCGCAGATTCGCCCGGAGAGCCTCACGATCGTCGAGGCGGTGGCCGCCACCCTGCGGGGCAACCCCCAGATCGCCCTCGTCCAGGTGCAGGGGCACGCGGATGAGCGCGGCGACGACGACCACAACCTCCAGCTCACCCGCGACCGCGCGGCGAGCGTGGTGCGGGCCCTCGTCGAGCGCGGGGTCGAGCGCAACCGGCTCCAGAGCGCAGGCTACGGCGAGCGCTGCCCGATCGACCCGCGGCCCCGCAACCCCGAGGCGTGGGCCCGCAACCGCCGCGTGATCTTCCTGATCCTGCGGACGCAGACGGGGCCCACCAACGTGCCGATCGCCTGCGAAGCGGGCCACGACCTCATTCCCGACGAGCACGAGAACAGGGAGTGATTCTGGGGGCGGAGGTGTTCTACACTCCGTCACCCCCATGGACGCTCACGCCCTCGAAGACATCTCCGCTCGCTGGCTGGCCTCGCTGGCGCACGACTTCAAAGACTTCCTCCACGTCGTCGCCGACGACCTCGAGCTCGACGACGCGCTCCGCGAGCGCGTGATCACGTCGGTGCTCTACACCCTCGCGCCGGGCGACGTGGTGCCCGACACCCTCGGACCCATCGGGTACATCGACGACGCGCTCGGCCTCCGCGTGGCGCTCGACGAGGTTCGCGTCGCGGCCCCCGATCGCTTCGAGTCGTACCGCGGGCGCATCCCCGACCTGATCGAGGCGGTGGAGGGCGGCGACCTCGCGGCGTGGCGCGAGGCGCTCGGCGACCTGTACGGCCCCTTCCGTCAGCGGGTCTTCTCGACGGAGCGCAACGTGGTGAAGGGCAAGCGCGCGCGCGACTTGATGAACGACGACGACGGCCCCCGCTGGCTCGACGACGAGGTGTCCGAGGCGGCGCTCAAGATGGACTTCAAGGACTCCGCCCTCGCGGCCGCGGCGCGCAAGGCCGTCACCGTGATTCCGCTCTTCCAGCAGAAGCTCCGTCGGTAGCAAAATCCCCTTCCCTCGCGCCGCGGGGAATCTGGTAGCGTCCGGCGTCGCGCGCGCGGTGCGCGACCGTAGCGGAGATGGTGGTGTGATGGCCCTGACGGCGGAAGAGATCCTCAAGCTCGCGGAGGTGTGGGCGGCGCCCATTTCCGAGGCGCAGCCGGGCGGCACCAAGGCGAGCGAAGATTCGCGCTACGCCACGGTGACGACCGAGATCGCCCAGCTCGACTCGCCCGCGGCGACCATCGACTGGAAGAACCTCTGGCGCAACGTCATCCAGAACGGCGGCGAGCTGCTGCAGGAGAAGTCGAAGGACTTCCTCATCGCCACCTACGTCGGCTACGCGATGTACCGGCAGGACGGGCTCCCCGGGCTGCTCAAGGGCGTCGCGCTCGTCACCGTGATGGTCGAGAATTTCTGGCCCACGATGTTCCCCGAGGTGAAGCGCATCAAGGGGAGGGCCAACGCGCTGCAGTGGTTCATCGAGAAGAGCCTGCAGCAGGTGGAGGTGCACAAGACCCTCCCGAGCGACCGCGCCACGCTGGAGAACCTCAAGGTCGGCGTGCGTCGGCTGTACGACTCGGCGAGCGACAAGTTCGGCGACTCGTGCCCCGCCATCCGTCCTCTCCTCGAGCAGGTCGACCGCCGCCTCATGGACGCGGGCCCCGACCCCGCGGAGGCCGAGCGGCAGAAGGCCGAAGAAGACAAGAAGCGGGCGGAGGAGGACAAGCGCAAGGCCGAGGAGGCTGAGCGCGCGAAGCAGCAGGCGGCCCAGCAGGCAGCGCAACAAGCGGCCCAGCAGCCCGCCGCGCCCGCGGCACCCCCGCCCGTCGCGCCGCCGCCCGTGCAGGCGCCCCCGCCGGTGGCGACCGGTCCCGCGGTGGTGGTGGCTGCGCCGACGGCGACGGTGAGCGCGCCGCCGACGGACGTGTCGCAGGTGGCCACGTGGCTGAGCGGCGTGGGCACCACCGTCGTGCAGACGGCCAACACCGTGCGCCGCGCGGCGGACAGCACCGCGCTCGCCTACCGCATGACGCGCGTCGGGCTCTACAGTCACCTCGTCGACGCGCCGCCGGCCGACGCGACGGGCAAGACGAAGGTGCCGCCGCCGCAGCCCAACGTGCGCAAGCAGGTGGAGGCGATCGCGGCCAACCAGAAGTGGTCGGCGCTCATCGAGGAGTGCGAGTCGGCGCTGTCGCAGTCGCGCTTCTGGCTCGACCTGCACCGCTACACCGCGCAGGCGCTCGCGGGCCTCGGCGCCTCGCACGCGAAGGCGCGCGAGGAGGTGGTGCGCGAGCTGGCCACGGTGCTCAAGCGCCTGCCGCCGGTGGCGACGCTCCAGTTTGCCGACGGGACGCCCTTCGCCGACGCGGCCACGCAGCAGTGGATCACGTCGGAGGTGCTCGCGGGTGGTGGCGGAGGCGGCGCGCCGTCGGCGGCCCCGGGTGCGGGCGCGGTGGTGGTGGTGCAGCAGGGGGGCGGCGGGGCCGGCGAAGAGGCCGCGATCGTCGCGGAGGCCAAGAAGATGGCCGCGGCGGGCAAGGCCGGGGACGCGATCGCGATGCTCCAGGCGAAGGCGACGAGCGCGCCGTCCGACGCCGGGCGCTTCCGCTATCGGCTGGGCATCGGGCAGGTGTGCCTCGCGGCCAACCAGGCGGCGCTGGCCAAGGGCGTGTTCGAGGGCCTGGAGCGGGAGATCGTGGCCCACGGGCTGGAGCAGTGGGAGCCGGCGCTGGCAGCGGCGTCGGCCGAGGGGTTGGTGCTGTGTTATCGGGCGCTCGCCAAGGGCGGAAAGCCTATCCCGCCTGAGGCGAGCGTGCTGTATGATCGCGTCTGTCGCCTGGACCCGGCGGCGGCGCTGAGGATCGGGGCTTCGTGAAGTCACGGAAGGGAAGGACCTGAGAGATGGCAAGAGAAGGATCCGTCGCTCCCAAGGAGCGCGTGAACATCGTCTACAAGCCCGCGATCGGCAACGCGAAGGAGGACGTCGAACTCCCCCTGAAGATCCTGATGATGGGTGACTACACCCAGCGTCACGATGAGCGCACCGTCGAGGAGCGCAAGCCGATCAACGTGGACAAGGACAACTTCAACCAGGTGCTGGGCGAGCAGAAGCTCGAGCTCAACCTCGGCGTCGCCGACAAGCTCTCGCAGGAGCCTGGGGCGGAGATGGCCGTCAACCTGAAGTTCAAGAGCATGAAGGACTTCACGCCCGAGGGCATCGCCAACCAGGTGCCCGAGATGCGCAAGCTGCTGGAGCTCCGCTCGGCGCTCAACGCGCTCAAGGGCCCGCTCGGCAACGTGCCGGGCTTCAAGAAGAAGATCCAGAACCTCCTGGGCGATCAGGGCGGCCGCGACAAGCTCATGCAGGAGCTGGGTCTCGGTGACGGGTCGAAGGGCTGAGCGCGCCCCCCGCGTGCCACACACACACACGGAACGAGTGACGGAGACCCGATGAGCAACAACCAGTCCCAGGCGCAGGGCGGCGCGCAGACCGTCGAGGAGACCACCCTCCTCGACGACATCCTCGGCGAGGCCGGGATGAAGTCGAACGTCGAGGGGTACGAGACGGTCAAGAAGGGCGTGCAGCACCTCATCTCCGAGATGCTGGCGCCCAACCGGGCCAACGAGAAGATCGACAAGAACGTGGTCGACGCGATGATCGCGGAGATCGACGCGCGGCTGTCGGCGCAGGTCAACGAGATCCTCCACCACACCCAGTTCATGAAGCTGGAGTCGTCGTGGCGGAGCCTCAAGTACCTCGTCGACCAGTGCGACTTCCGCGAGAACATCAAGGTGGAGATGCTCAACGTCTCCAAGGACGACCTGATCAACGACTTCGAGGACTCCCCCGAGGTGGTCAAGTCGGGCATGTACCGCACGGTGTACTCGAACGAGTACGGCGTGTTCGGCGGCAAGCCCATCGGGCTCATCGTGGGCAACTACGAGTTCGGGCCGGGCCCGCAGGACATCGCGCTGCTGCAGAAGATCGCGTCGGTGTCGGCGATGGCGCACGCGCCCTTCATCTCGGCGCCCTCGTCGCAGATGTTCGGCGTCGAGTCGTGGGAGAAGCTCCCCGGGCTGAAGGACCTCAAGAGCCTCTTCGAGGGCCCGCAGTACGCGCGCTGGCAGGCCTTCCGTGAGTCCGAGGACTCGCGGTACATCGGCATGGCGGCGCCGCGCTTCCTGCTCCGTCTCCCGTACGGCGCGAGCACCGTGCCCGTGAAGGCCTTCAACTTCGAGGAGGACGTGGTGGGCCACCACGACCGCTACTGCTGGGGCAACGCCGCCGTGGCGCTCGCCTCGCGCGTGGCGGACTCCTTCGCGAAGTACCGCTGGGCGCCGAACATCATCGGCCCCCAGGCCGGCGGCTCGGTGGAGGACCTCCCCCTGCACCAGTACGAGGCGATGGGCGAGATCCAGACGAAGATCCCGACCGAGTGCCAGCTCACGGAGCGCCGCGAGTACGAGATGTCGGAGGAGGGCTTCATCGGCCTCACCTTCCGCAAGGACTCCAACCAGGCGTGCTTCTTCTCGGCCAACTCGGTGCAGAAGGCGAAGTACTTCGGCCAGAGCCCCGAGGGCCGCGCCGCGGAGACCAACTACCGCCTCGGCACGCAGCTCCCGTACATGTTCATCATGACGCGCCTGTCGCACTACCTGAAGGTGCTGCAGCGCGAGCAGATCGGGACGTGGAAGGAGCGCTCGGACCTCGAGCGCGAGCTCAACAACTGGATCGGCCAGTACGTCGCCGACATGGACGACGCCGCCCCCGGCGTCCGCTCGCGCCGCCCGCTCCGCAAGGCGCAGATCGTCGTGTCGGAGGTGGAGGGCCAGCCCGGCTGGTACCGCGTCAACCTCAAGGTGCGCCCGCACTTCAAGTACATGGGCGCGGCCTTCGAACTCTCCCTCGTCGGCAAGCTCGACAAGGAGTGAGCGGACACGGCCGCCGCGGCGTGGTCCGCGGCGGCGGAGTCTCCCTCCTCCTGTAGCCTCTCCTCTCCCCTCACACCCCCCGTGGCTCGACGCCGGCGAAGGCCACCACGCTGTCGCTGGTGAGCCCCGCCGCGTTGGCCTCGTCGGTGTCGATGTGCATGTCGAGCACGAAGTCTTCGCGCACTCGCACCAGCACGTCGCCCATGGTCATCTCGCGGTCGCCCGCGACCTCGACGCGGATGACGTCCTTGTCGCGGACGCCGAAGCGCCGCGCGTCGTCGGCGCCCATGTGCACGTGGCGCTGCGCCTGGATGACACCCCGCGCGAGCGCCACCTCGCCGCGCGGGCCGCGGAGCGTGAGGCCCGGCGTCCCCGCGAGCTGCCCGCTCTCCCGCAGCGGGGGCGACACGCCGAGGGCGTAGGCGTCGGTGCGCGACACCTCCACCTGCGTCTCGCCCCGCAGCGGGTTGATGATGGCGACGTTGCGGATCTCCCCCTTGGGGCCCACCAGGTCGACCGTCTCGCGGGTGACGTACTGGCCCTTCTGCGTCACCTCGCGGCGCAGGGTGAGCTCGTAGCCCGCGCCGAAGAGGGCGTCGCAGTCGGCGCGGGAGAGGTGCACGTGGCGCACGCTCACCCCGACCGGGATGGGCCGGGCGTGGACGCTGCGGATCGCGGCGGTGGGGCCCCGGAGCGAGCGGACCACCTCACGGGCGATCATCCGCTCCTCGTCGGTGGCGAGCACCAGGACGCGCACCGGGGCCCGCGGGGCCGCGACGTCCGCGACCCCGGCGACCGCGTGGGCGGCGGGGTCGGCGTTGCGGGCGGCGTCGAGGGCCACGCCCATGTACAGGAGCCCGTCGCACACGGCGGCGCGGACGGAGGCGCTGTTCTCTCCGATGCCGCCGGTGAAGACGATGGCGTCGGCGCCGCCGAGGAG
>JBILLV010000377.1:0-8281 GCA_044375895.1 Polyangiales bacterium
GTCGCGGCCTGGGTGGCCGAGGCCGACTGCGGCTGCGACGACGCGCAGGCCGTGGCGGTGAGGGCCGCAGAGACCATGAGAACGAGCTTCGTACGGGTGTTCTTGTCCATGAGTCGAGTGCTCCGGAGAGGGGGTTGAGGGCGTTGTCCGTCGGGGCCGCGCGCCGCCGCCCTTTCGGGGCCGCGCAGCCGAAGCGCAGTCGTAGTTCGGTCGGCCACCGGGTGTAAAGAGTTCGTTGACCCCGAACATCCGCTCAGGTGTGACGCGCCACTTTCGGCGCTCGCTTCGATAACCCCTGCGATGTTCACCGCGGCCTGCCTCACCGTCCTCGCCCTCGCCGATCTGCCGTCGGCGCCGCCCGTTGCACCGCGGCGCGCGTGGTGGCTCCCGACCGTGACGCTTCGGCTCACGCACCGCGACGCCCGCTCGCTCTCGGTCGACACCGACGTCGCCCTCACACCCCTCGGCACCACCTTCGAACTCCGCCTGGAGTGGGGCGCCTCGCGCGTCGCCCTCCCCGACCTCGACCCGTGAAAGGCCCCCTCCCGATGCGCTCGCTCCGTCTCTCCCTCCTCGCGCTGGTGCTGGTCACCTTCGCCCCTCCTCTGCGCGCCGACCCGATCGTGTCGCTGCTCGACCGCGCCGTCGTCCTCGAGGCGTCGCGCCTCGCCGTCGCCCGCGCGGGGCTCTCGCCCGGGGCCTCGTCGTCGCTCGCCTCACGGGCCCGCAACGCCGCGTGGCTCCCCAGCGTGAGCGTCCGCGTCGCGCGCAACACCGGCGCCGCGACCACGCAGTACGCCACCGCGACCGGCGACCGGCAGCTCCTCGACGACTCGCTCTTCGTTGACGTCCGCGTGAGCCTCTCGCTCGACCGCCTCGTGTTCGACCCCCACGAGGTCGCCCTCTGGCGCGACGAGCAGCGCCGCGCCGAGCGACGCGCCCAGTTGGAATCCGCCGTGCTCGACGCCCTGTGTCGACTGGAGCAGCTCCGCTTGCAGCGCGCCGCCCAGGCCCCCGACGCCCCGGCCGACCTCGCCTGGCGCTACGAGAACCTCCGCGCGAGGGCGCGCGTGGAGCTGCTCACGGGCGTCCCCGTCGAGTCGCTCCTCGCGCCGCCTTCGCCGTAGGGGAAGCTCAGGCCTGGCGGCGACGGAGCCGCGCGCGGAGGCCCCGCGACAGCGCCGCCAGCGCCACCACGAGCCACGCCGCGCCCGGCTTCGAAGCGCCGCCCGGCGCGCCCGCGTGGCACCCGCCCTCGGCCTCCACCGGCGTGGGCGCGGCGTCCGGCATCGCGTCCGGCCCGCTGTCGCCGGCATCGCGCACGTCCGCGCCGCCCGCGTCGCGCACGTCGGCGCCGCTGCCGTCGCGCATCACATCCGTCGCGGCGTCGCCCGCGTCGACGCTCGCATCGGGCAGCCCGCCGTCGGGCGGCATCGTGCCGCTCACCGTGACCATCGCGACGGCCTCGGCCATGTCGTACGGAGCTGCGCGGCCCGAGGCGTTGTAGAGCCGCAGGAGCTCGTTGCCGCGGTCGTCGGTGCGGTTGGCGCGCTGGAGAAACTCCACGTACTCGCGCGTCGTCACCTGGAAGCGCGCGCGCACCCGCAGCCGCACGGGGCTCCGGATGGCGGTGGGCATGGTGAAGGTGTAGGTGGCGTCGTCCCAGTGCCGCAGCGCACCCGCCGCGCCGCCCGAGTAGTCCACCCCGACGGGCTCGTGGCCCGGCAGCGGACGGTAGCCCTTCGGCGGGAGGCGGGTGTCCTTGATGATGGTGTCGTGGAGGGCGATGTGCTCCTCGGGGCCCATGCCCGCGCGCCCGGGGATCTGCTCGTACACGCGGAGCTGCGTGTCGGCGGTGTTGAGGTGCGCCTCGGCGTTGTCGTAGGCGCCCGACACCACGGTGGTGCGCCCGTCGGCGTCGACCACCGCGACCTCCAGCCACATGCGCCGCCCGTCGCCATAGCCCGTCGGCACGCGGTGCCCGGAGCGGTTGGTGACGCGGGTCACGAGGCGGACGCTCGCCCCGGCCGCGGCGGTCATCGGCGCCTCGCGGATCTCCAGCGACACGGCGGTGCGCAGCATGGCCTCGGCGCGCCGCGCGCTCGCTTCATAGAACGGCACCGCATCGGGGTCGTAGAAATCGCCCGAGCGCACGTCGTTGCGCATCGCGGCGAGGACGCGAATGCCCCACGCGTTGGCCCCGACGAGGTCGTGGCGGCGCGGGTTGGCGCGACGCACGGCCGTCTCGGTGGTGGCGGTGACGCCCGGCATCCCCATCCGCGGCATGTGGCAGTCCTGGCAGGTGGCCGCCTCGGGCGCCCCCGCCACCGCGTAGTCCGAGCGCGACCACTCGCTGTAGGTCGTGTCGAGGGGGAAGCGCCGCCCCGTGTCGACGCCCGCCACCGTGCGCTGCGGCTGGGCGGGGTTGGTGATCTCGTGGCAGGTGGCGCACATCCTCGAGTCCGCCAGCCACGCCGAGGCCGCGCCGGGGTGCCGGATGTTTTCGACCATCGCGTGCGGCCCGAAGCGCGTCTCCGTGGGCGAGAGGACGTACTGGGCGTTGCCGAGGTTGGTGGTCGCCGTCATGCGGTGGCACGAGTCGCAGCTCACGCCCTCGCGGTCCGAGGCGTCGAGGTCGGCGCCGAGCGCGCTCTGCGGGCGACGCCGCGTGCGCCCGTAGACGAAGGCCGGGGGCGTGTGGCAGCGGAGGCAGTAGTCGCCGACGCCGGGCCGATCCTGCTCGGCGATCGTGAGGGCCGCGAGGAAGAGCGGGTCGCGCATCGTGTTGCCCATCATCGACCCCGACCAGGTGTCGTAGGGCATCGGGCTCACGATCGTCTCGTCGCGCGAGAAGTGGCACGTCAGGCCGCAGGAGCGCGCGTCGGCGAGGGGCGCCGCGTCGTTGAAGCTGTTGGGCTGCGTGCCCGGCAGGTCGACGTACTGCGCGTGCGCGATCGCCGGCGCGAACAGCGCAAAGGCGAACATAGCCGGGGGGAGAGCGCGGGCGTGGCGGGTTCCGTGAGTCATGATCGCGGCGACCATATCGCAAGGCCACGCGGCGCAAAACCCCGTTCGCCGCGGATTTTTTCGCGCACTTGCAGGCTGGCCAAAGGTTCGTTCGCGCACCTTCCTACGCACCCCAGAAAGAATTGCGCTGCGTCGAATCTCACACCCGCGGGTGCTTCCACTGTGTGGGGGGCTTCTGTATGCTCCGCCCTCGATGCGCACCTCCACTCTCTACCCCATCGTCTTCACCTCCCTCTTGCTCGCGCCGCTCGCGGGCTGTGACCCGGCCGCGCCCATGACGGCGGGCGACGCCTCCACCGACACGCCGGTCACGATGGACGTGACGGGGGGCGACACGCCCGCGGGTGACACCCCGGCCGCCGACACGCCGTCCGACAAGCTCCCGTCGGTGGACTCGGCCCCGATGGGCGAGTGCGGCTTCATCGACCCGTCGGTGCGCGCGCACGTCGTCGCGATGTCCACCATGGGGTGGGGCGCGCTCAACCGCGGCCGCAGCATGATGATGTGGGGCTGCAACAACGCCTCGCGCCCGCAGGACTGCCTCGCCTCGGTGCCCGCCCCCAGCGCGGACAACATCGGCGACAACCGCTCGGCGATCCCCACCGCGCACCTCAAGGTGCTCTACACCGCGACGACGCGCTCGGGCTTCTGGACGCGCGGCTCGGCCGACGGGCGCTTCATCGGCCGCGGCGTCTACGTCCACGACATGGCGCGCGACGTCGAGCTGCGCGCGGTGGGCGCGATGTTCGACCCGGCCTTCTTCCCCGACAACTCCGGCTTCTCGTACCAGCCCAACGGGCGCCTGTGCCCGATGAGCATGCTCACGATGGGCATGCCCACCTCCCTCGCGATCACGGGCGCCAGCTCGCCCTGCACGGGCAGCTCGATCGGCCTCTACCAGCACCTCGGCGCCTCGCTCGACGGCGCCGACTACTGGGCGACGGCGGCGGGCAACGCGGCCTGGGACGACGGCGGCCACTCGCCCACCCTCCAGGAGACGCGCCGCAACGAGACCTGGGGCGCCACCGCGCAGACGCAGCTCACCCTCATGGCCAACAACGGTGCCGGCTACACCGCCGTCGGCTCGCGCAACGTCCGCACCCCCTTCCAGGGTGACGCGGTCATCTCCCCGTCGTCGCGCCTGCTCATCACGCGCTTCGTCGACACGGCGGGCGCGTACCAGGGCTACATCCTCAACCGGCTCGACGCGACCCACGAGGGCGCGGCCATCATGGCCTCCGCCACGGAGATCGCCCGCTACTGCGTCCAGGGCGCCAAGCCGGCCTTCTCCTACGACGAGCGCTACATCACGTACCACCACTACCTGGGCGGCGGCCCTCACGCCGACGAAGACGCGCGCGAGCTCGGCTTCACCGGCGCCGACGACCCCGGCTTCGCGGACTACGCCTCGCGCGGCGCCTCCAACATCTACTTCATGGACACGCTCACCGGCCGCACCACCCGCATCACGACGATGGGTCCGGGCCAGTACGCGCTCTACCCGTTCTTCCGCTCCGACGGCTGGATCTACTTCATCGTCCGCACGCTCGGCACGACGAACGAGGCCGTGATCGCCAGCGACGCCGCCCTCCTCGCGCGATGATCCCACCGCGCGCGTCGCTCGTCGTCGCCCTCGCGGCGCTCGCGACCGCGTGCAGTGACCCTCCCCCCGACCCCACCCAGGCCTCCTGCGACGGCATCGAGTCGCAGACCCAGGCCGCGAGCGCCGAGGGGCGATGGCTCCTCGGCCTCGCCTCCCGCTACCCCGCCGACACCGCCCTCCCCGCCCGCGCCGACGAGCTGCGACGCTCGCAGCGAGCCCGTCGCGCGGCGGCGTGGGCGGCGGTGGCGCGGGTGTGGGCGCCCGTGGCCCTCGCGCGCACCACGGGCTTCGCGGGCGCCACCGTCCCGCGCTTCCAGACCTGGTACGACCGCGAGGACGTCGCCCGCACCTTCCAGCGCCTCTACGGCAACCTCAGCGCCGCCGAGCGCGCCGCGAGCACCCGCTTCTCCGACGCCGCCCTCGACGAGGCCTTCGGGTACAACGTCAACTTCGTCACCACGCTCCCGGAGTGGCCCGCGGAGCGCCTCAGCGCCTACACCGCCGGCCTCGACAGCGCCGTGGCGACGGCGGGCGTCGCGGGCGTGCTGCGCGTCGCGGCGAGCCCCGACGCCATCCGCCACCTCGTGGGGAGCTACCCCGAGGTGCTGCGCTGCATCGCCGACGGCGCGCCCCCCACCTTCGTCGACGGCCCCGCCGCGAGCCAGCAGGTCGCGCGGACGCCCATCACCGCGCCCCGCTGCGGCGCGCACCTCTCGGGTCCCTTCTTCGTCGCGAGCGGCGGGTCGCTCACCGCGCGGCTGGATGGTGCCCCCGAGGGCGTCGAGCTGCGCGTGCTCGAAGGGGTCACCCCCACCGCCGCGACGCGCTGCCAGGGCGCGGCGGCGACGGGCTGCACCATCGCGGGCCCCGGGCTCTTCATGGTGCGGGTCGCCGCGCGCGAGCGGGCCGCGAGCGGGATGCTCGACGTACGCTACACCCCGCCGACGGCCAACACGGCGCCGTGCCTCCAGGGGGTGTTTCCGCCCACCGCGGCCACGGTGGCGATCGAGTGGCGACGCACCGACCTCGGGATGCGGCTCCCCACCTACGACACCTCCGCGGCGGGACTCGCGCGCCGCCTCGCGCCGGGCGCCGACGCCTCCTGGGGCATGGGCGACGGGATGGCTGACCCCACCCCCGCGCAGGTCTACACCATGCGCCTCCGCTCGGGGAACACCTTCCGCCTCGCCGCGATGCACATCCGGACGCGCGAGGTCGACCACTGGCTCAACATCACGCTCTGGTGGTCGCCCAACCCCGACACGGATTTCGGCGCCGACCGCCCCGCGGCCATCCGCGCGCTCGGCGGCCCGTGGTCGTCGTACAAGATGTGCGTCGCGACCGACTACGACGAGCACGACCCCGACCCCGCCGGCGGCTTCGCGCAGAGCGCTCCCTCCCTCGGCGCCGCGCTCCGCGCCGTCCACGAAGGGAGCGGCTCGCCCTCGTGGTGCTCCAACCCGTACATCGACGCGGGCCCCGGGCTCGTCCGCTCCAACTGCGTCGGCTGCCACCAGCACGCGATGAGCGGCGTCCGCCCCGCCGAGGTGCAGAACGACCCCGTCCACTACCCCGCCAACGGCCGCCGCCAGGTGCGCAACACGTCGCCGTCCGATGGCTTCTGGGGCCTCGACGGCGGCGACAACCTCGCGTCGGTGTTCGCGGAGACGGTCGATTTCTGGCGCAACGCGCGGTAGCGGTCAGCGGCCGTCGTCGAACACCCACGTCCCATCGCCGCGCAGCACCACCCGGTGCGGGTGCTCACCGTCGCCCGCGCGCTCCACGCAGTCGAGCGTGACGTGCCCGATCGACGCCATCGCGCCGTCCGCCCCCACGGTGGTGGTGTCATAGTCCGTCACCCGCACCGTCGCCTCCACGCCGTCGACCACGTCGCTCCCGGGGGCGACCCGCACGGCCGTCACCAGCCGCGTCCCAGCCGCGAGCCGGCGCGTTTCGAAGCGCACGTGCAGCGACCCGCTCCCCGCCGCGAGGGGCCAGCGGAGCGTGTGGGTCGCGTCCGCGCCCGACCCCCGCAGGTGCGTCGGCGGCGGGAAGCGCGCGTCGAGATGCAGCGCCGTGAAGAAGTCCGCGCCGTGCAGCGAGCGGTGCCGCGACCCGACCCACCAGGCGACGCCCACCACGGAGACGACGAAGGCGATGAAGAGGGCGATGCCCCGCCACGCCGCGCGGAGGCGGTGCGGTTCCTGGTCGTCGTTGGGTTCCATCGAGACGCGAGGGACTCTACCGCAACATGGTATGGTCGCGCGCCGTGCGCTTCCTTCTCGCCGCCTCCGCGGTCACCTTCGCCCTGGGCTGCAGCGAGGCGCCGCCTCCGCCCGCCAACACCCTGCGCCGCGACGCCACCGTCGACGCCGTCGCGGTGCCCGACGCGCGCCCCGACATCCCCGGCATCGACCCCTGCGGCCCGGCCCCCTGCGGCCCCGTCGAGCGCTGCGGCGCCCCCCGCGAGGACGGCACCCCCGGGTCGGGCGACGGCGTCGACGACAACTGCGACGGGCGCGTCGACGAGGGCTGCATCTGCCGCCCCGGCGAGATGCGCGCGTGCTTCACCGGCCCGCCCGACCGCCGCGGCGTCGGCGCCTGCCGCGACGGCATGATGCGCTGCACCGAGCTCGGCGCGTGGGTGGGCAACGAGTGCACCGGCGCCACCGCCCCAACGCGCGAGACCTGCGACGGCCGCGACGAGGACTGCAACGGCGCCATCGACAACGGCCTCACCGACTGCCAGACCACCCTGCGCTGCCCCCCCGCCGCGGGCGCCGCGCCGCTCGAGAACTTCTCCCTCGACGGGCGCAGCATCGACGCCGCCGCGCGGGGCTTCCGCTGGGAGGTCGCCTGCCCCGAGGGGGTGACGCCCTGCCCCGCCCCCACCAACCCCACCGACCCGGTGCTGCGCTTCATGGCCGTGCGCGAGGGCCTCTACCGCGTGACCCTGACGCTCATGCGCGACGGCGGGCGCACCGACACCTGCCGCTTCCCGCTCTACGTGCAGGGCCGCGGGCTCCGCGTCGAGCTCGACTGGGACCGCAAGGGCGGCATCGCCTCGCCCGGCGTCGACCTCGACGTCCACGTCGTCGCGCTCGACCGCACCACGCGGACGTCACCCCGGTGGTTCACCACCGACGACTGCTATTTCGCGACGTGCAAGGCGCCCGGCGGGATGGTGCGCTGGGCCGCATCGCCCACCGACCCGCGCTTCGCCCCCACCATGGACACCGCCCGCTGCGCCAACGCCCCGCCCCCCTTCGGCGACCTCTGGCGCACCAGCGGCCGCTGCTGGAACCCCCGCCTCGACACCGACAACATCACCTGCGACCCCGCGCTGCGCGACCCCACCAACCCCGCCTTCTGCTTCCCCGAGAACGCCGCGGTGGACGATCCCCCCGAGCAGGTGACCTTCCGCCTCGCGGTCAACTTCTACCGCGACCACGGCGCCTGCGCCGACATGGACCCGCGCAACGACGTCGCCCACCCGACGCTCACCGTCTCCTGCGGCGGCCTCATCCGCGCGGCCATCGGCAGCGTCGAAGACGGCCTCGTCGCCATGAGCTGCCGCGACAACCCGGAGATCGGCAGCCTCAACTGGACGTGGCTCGCCGCCGACGTCCGCTTCATCACCAACGCGTGCGG
>JBILLV010000080.1:0-30988 GCA_044375895.1 Polyangiales bacterium
GAGGGTGTGGCCCCAGTCGGGGTAGTCGGTGCGGGACGCGTCGTGCGGGCCGAGGTCGGTGACGTCGAAGCCCTTCGCCCGGAGCTGTCGCTCCACGGCCTCTTTCAGTTCGAACCCGGCGTGATCGCTCGCGAGTACCCAGCGCATGGGGTGACTCCTACCGCAACCGCCGCCCCGCGGCTACGGGTGGCGCGCGAAGGCGAGGGAGACGTTGGTGCCGCCGAAGCCGAAGGAGTTGGAGAGGGCGACGTCGACCTCGCGCCGCCGCGCCGTGTGCGGGACGTAGTCGAGGTCGCACGCGGGGTCGGGGTCGTCGAGGTTGATGGTGGGCGGCAGCACCCCACGGGCCAGGGCGAGCGCGGTGATGGCTCCCTCCACGCCCCCGGCGGCCCCGAGGAGGTGGCCCGTCATGCTCTTGGTCGAGCTCACCGCGAGCCGCTCGGCCTGCGCGCCGAACACCGCCCGAATCGCCCGGCTCTCCTCCGCGTCGCCCTGCCGCGTGCTGGTGCCGTGCGCGTTGATGTAGCCCACGCGCGACGGGTCGACCGCGCCGTCTTCCATCGCCTCGCGCATCGCCCGCTGCGCCCCTTCGGCCTCGGGGGCGGGCTGCGTCACGTGGTGCGCGTCGTCGGTGGCCCCGTAGCCCAGCACCTCGGCGTAGATGCGAGCGCCGCGGGCGATCGCGCGCTCGCGGGACTCGAGGACGAGCACGCCCGACCCCTCGCCCATCACGAAGCCGTCACGCCCCTTGTCCCACGGCCGGCTCGCCCGCGCGGGTTCGTCGTTGCGCGTGGAGAGGGCGAGCATCGCGTTGAAGCCGGCGATGCCGAGGGCCGTGATGGCCGCCTCGGCGCCGCCCGCGACCATCACATCCGCCGCGCCGCGCTGCACGAGCCGGGTCGCCTCACCGATGGCGTGGGCCCCCGACGCGCAGGCGCTGGTGGTGGTGTAGTTGATGCCGCGCAGGCCGAGGCGCATCGCGATCTGCCCGGCCCCCATGTTGGAGATGGCGGCGGGCACGAAGTACGGCGAGATGCGCCCGGGGCCCTTCTCCAGCAGCACCTTGTGGTGTCGCTCGATGGTCTCGATGCCGCCGATGCCCACGCCGAGGATCACCCCCATGTGGTCGCGCTCGGCGCGCGGGAGGTCGTCCCCGAGGCCCGCGTCGCGCCACGCCATCAGGCCCGCGGCGAGGCCGAAGGCGCTGTAGCGATCGAGCTCCTTGAGCTTGCGACCGTCGACCCACTGGAGGGGGTCGAAGCCCTTCACCTCGCAGGCGAAGCGGCTGCGGTGGGCGGAGGCGTCGAAGAGGGTGATGGGGGCGGCCCCGCTGGTGCCCGCGAGGAGCGCGTCCCAGGTGGGTTCGAGGCCGACCCCGAGGGGGGTGACGAGGCCGATGCCCGTGACGACGACGCGGCGCTTCACGGGCTCCGTCCGGGCCTCAGGCGGTGGCGGTGGGGCGCCCGCCCTTGACGTGGGCGGAGATGTAGTCGACGGCGTCCTGCACGGTGCGGATGCGCTCGGTCTCCTCGTCGGGGATGTCGAGCTCGAACTCCTCCTCGAACGCGAGGACGAGCTCGACGATCGCGAGGGAGTCGGCCCCGAGGTCGTCGATGAACGACGCGGTGCCCTTGAGGTCTTCGTATTTGACCTCGAGGTGCTTCGCGATGATCGTCTTCACGCGCTGGTCGATGTCGCTCATGGGATGTCCTGACCTTTGTCTTTCGCGGGGTGCCGCCCGGAGGGCCCGAGAAGTGGCGCCCTCATAACCCCATCACGTTCAGACGTAAAGCCCGCCGTTGACCCCGAGCACCTGCCCCGTGACATAGCTCGCCTCGCTCGACGCGAGGTACACCACCGCGGCGGCGACGTCCGCGGGCGTGCCGAGGCGTCCGGCGGTGGTGGCCTCGACGATCTTTGCGCGCGCCTCGGCGGGGATGCGCGCGGTCATCTCGGTGTCGATGAAGCCCGGCGCCACCACGTTGGCCGTGATGTTGCGCGAGCCGTACTCCTTCGCGATGGACTTCACGGCCCCCACCATCGCCGCCTTGCTCGCCGCGTACACGGTCTGTCCCGCGTTGCCCATCTGCCCCACCACGCTCGACACCGCGATGAAGCGCCCCCACTTCGCCCGCATCATCGGGCGGATGGCCGCGCGGGCGAGGTAGATCGCCCCGTTGACGTTGGTGGCGAAGGTGGACGTGAGCTCCTCGTCGGAGACGCGCAGCAGGAGGTTGTCGACGGCCACCCCCGCGTTGGCGACGGCGATGTGGAGCTGGCCTTTGCGCTCCTTCAGCCCTTCGACGGCGGCGGTGACGGCGGCGGAGTCGGTGACGTCGAAGCCCAGCACCTCGCCGTCGCCGCCGGCCGCGCGCAGCTCCGCGAGGCACGACTCAGCGGCGTCGCGGTTGCTGGCGTAGTTGACGGCGACGTAGGCGCCCTGGCGCGCGAGGGCCACGGCGATGGCCCGCCCGATGCCCCGCGAACCGCCCGTCACGATGGCCACGCGGCCGCTCAGATCGAACATCACAGACCTCCCTCGATGAGCGCGGCGGCGGTGGCCTCCAGGCTCGTCGGATCGCTCACGGACAGCACGCGGACGCCCCGCTGGATGCGCTTGATGAGCCCTGAGAGCACCTTGCCGGGCCCCACCTCGACGAAGGTGTCGACCCCCGCGTCGAGCATCGCCCGCACGCACGACGACCAGCGCACCGTGCCGGCCACCTGACGCACCAGGAGCTCTCGCACCCGCGCGGCGTCGCCGTAGGGCGCTCCGTCGACGTTGGCCACCACGGGGACGCGCAGCGGCGACGGGGTGAGGGCCGCGAGGGCCGCGTCGAGGCGGGCGGCGGCGGGCTCCATCAGGGCGCAGTGGAAGGGGGCGCTGACGTGGAGCGGGAGCGTCTTCGCCCCGCGGGCGGCGACGCGCTCGCGGACGCGGTCGACGGCGTCGGCGTGGCCCGCGACCACCACCTGGCCGGGGCAGTTGAAGTTGGCCGCCTGCACCACGCGCCCGGTCTCCGCGGCGACCTCCGCGCAGAGAGCGGCCACCGCGTCGTCGTCGAGCGCGATCACCGCCGCCATCGCCCCCACCCCCGGGGGAACGGCCTCCTGCATCGCCGTGCCGCGCAGGCGGAGGAGCTTCACCGCGGTGTCGAGGTCGAGGGCGCCGGCGGCGACGAGGGCGGTGTACTCGCCGAGCGAGTGGCCCGCGAGCATCACCGGCGTGAGCGACGGCAGGCGCGCGCGCAACGCGGCGAGGCACGCGAGGCTGGTCGCGAGGATCGCAGGCTGCGTGTTGGCGGTGAGGGTGAGGGACTCGGCGGGACCCTGGAAGCACAGGGAGGAGAGGGCCACGGGGTCGCCGACGAGCGCGCGGTCGGCGGCGTCGAAGACGGCGCGGGCCTCGGGGGACGACGCCGCGAAGGCGCCGCCCATCCCGACTTCCTGCGCTCCCTGTCCGGGGAAGACGAACGCGACCCGCATGGCTCGGCGTGAGGCGCGCGGAGGGGCGAACTACTCGGAGGCCGCGGGCTTCTCGACGACCGCGCTCCCACCGTAGAACCCGCAGGACGGGCACACGCGGTGCGGACGGGTCACCTCGCCGCAGTTGGTGCAGCGGGTGATCGTCGGGGCGAGGATCTTGTCGTGGTTGGCGCGGCGGGTGTCGCGCTTCTGGCGCGAGGTTCTCCTCTTCGGTACGGCCATGGTGCTATCTCTCCTTCGTCAGCGAAGCTTCAAGAGGGGGGCGAGGCGCGGATCGACCGGGCGCTCGCCTCCCCCATTCTGCACGGGGGTGGGGGTGAGGGCATGGGGGCAGTCGCCCTCGTGCCGCGGGTGCACCGGAGCCTCGAGGAGCAGCTGCTCCCGAACCCAGTGCGACAGTTGGATGGTGCCGTCGGTGTAGTAGTCGGTGTCGAGCTCGCTCGCGCTCAGCTCGACCTCCTCACCGGGCTTGCGCGCGCGGGCCGCCGACGCGGGCGACAGCACGAGCTGAAACTCCCCTTCGATGGGGAGCTCCACGGCTTCGAGGCAGGCCACACACTCCGCCGTGACGCGGGCCTTCAGCGTGCCCGACACGATCACGTCCGTCCCGTCGCGGTCGAGGCGCAGCCGGGCGCCCGCGTGGGTGCCGTCGGCGGGCTTCATCCCGGCGTCGGCGAGCACCTCGGTAAGCCACGCGGGGTCGAGCGCGAGCGTGAGGTTCAGGCCGTCGTCGGGGATCGAGTCGACGGTGATGGCGGGGGGCGGTTGCATGAAGTGGGTGCGCCGAAGGGCGTGTGGCGCGACGGGCGGCGGAGACTAGGGAGGTGGCTCGCGGGTGTCAAGGGCGACGCGCGGGTGCCCCTTCACGCGCCCGGTGGACCTCGCCCCACGGCCCGGTCACACTGCGCGCCCTCCCATGGACATCCCCGGCTACCACGGCAACCTCGCGTGGCTCCCCGCGCGCACCATCCTCCTCACGCGCCACGGCTCGCACGCCTACGGCCTCGCGACGCCGACGAGCGACCTCGACGTGAAGGGCGTCGCCGTCCCGCCGCGCGCGTACCTCCTCGGCTTCCTCAAGCGCTTCGAGCAGGCCGAGGTGAAGGACCCCGACACGGTGATCTTCGAGCTGCGGAAGTTTGTTCAGCTCGCGGCCGACGCCAACCCCAACGTGATGGAGGTGCTCTTCACCGACCCGGAGGATCACCTCGGCGTGGCGCCCCTCGGCGAGCGGCTCCTCGCGGCCCGCGAGCTCTTCCTCTCGAAGAAGGCGCGGCACACCTTCTCGGGCTACGCGATGGCGCAGCTCCGTCGGCTGGAGCAGCACCACCGCTGGCTGGTCGCCGCGCCGCCCATCGAACCCCGCCGCGAGGACTTCGACCTCGACCCGCTCACCGAGGCCGAGCAGGTTCGCTTCGACGCCGTCCACGCGGAGATCGACCGGCTCGTGCGGCTCTGGGACGTCGACCTCTCGCCCCTCCCCCGCGACGCGCAGGACGAGCTTCGCGACAAGATCACCGGCGCCCTCGCGGAGCGCGTCGCCGCCGACAGCGAGCACTGGCGCGCCGCCGCCCGCCACGTCGGGCTCGCCGACGACCTCGTCACCCGCATGGGCCGCGAGCGGGAGTACCGCGCCCGCCTCCGCGACTGGGAGCAGTACGCCCACTGGAAGAAGACCCGCAACGACAAGCGGGCCGCCCTCGAAGCCCGCTTCGGCTACGACACCAAGTTTGGCGCCCACGTCGTGCGGCTCCTGCGCATGTGCCGGGAGATTCTCAGCGAGGGCGTCGTCCGCGTGCGACGGCCCGATCGGGAGGAGCTCCTGGCGGTGCGCAACGGCGCGTGGCCCTTCGAACAGCTCCGCGCCTGGGCCGTCGCCGAAGACGCCGCGATGGAGGGGCTGATGAAGGCCTCGAAGCTCCCCCACGCGCCCGACCGCAACCGCCTCGACGCGCTCTGCGTGGAGCTCGTCGAAGAGGCCCTGCGCACGCTGCCGGAGGGGTGAGGGACGGAGTATGTCACCCGGTGGCTGGGCAAAGGGGGGCGCGGTGTGGCATGAGGGGCGTCGAGGAGATCACCCACACCATGAGCTTCGGCAAGAACCCCCACGTCGCGAAGGCCCAGGACGCCGAGATGAAGGCCCGCGCCGCGGATGATGACCACGCGCGGGCCTCGGCCTGGCGCGAGGCCGCCCGCCTCTGGGAGCGCGCGGCGGAGAAGGAGCGCTTCGACAAGAAGGCCGCGGAGTACCGCACCCACGCCGACAACGCGCGGCGCGAGGCCGACGGCGAGGCCGCCCCGGAGGAAGAGGCGGCCCCGGTGGTGAAGGCCGCGGCGGCGCCGACGAAGGTCGACCGCAGCAGCTTCAACTGAGCGGGGAGGTGCGTCCCGGGGGGGAGCGCTATCCGCGGCGGATGCGGACGTGGAGGATGTGGACGGGGGCGTTCGGGCGATCTTGATCGTTGCGGGGGACGCGCGCGATGCGGTTGACGAGGTCGGTGGGGGTGCAGCGCCCGAGGATCGAGTACGACCCGTCGAGGTGAGGCTTCGCCACCTCCGTGATGAAGAACTGCGCGCTCGCCGTGTTGGGGCCGTGGTTGGCCATGCACAAAAGGCCCGCGGCGTCGTGGGGGCGGACGTTCTCGTCGGGGAGCTCGTACCCGGTGTCGCCAGTGCCCGAGCGGAGCTGGTCGCCGCCCTGGATCATGAAGTCGGGGATCACGCGGTGGAAGATCGAGCCGTCGTAGAAGGGACGCTTCGTCCACGCGCCGGCGACGGGATCCCAGAAGTCGCGGAGGCCGCGGGCGAGGCCGATGAAGTTGGCCGTGTTGATGGGGGCTTCGCGCTCCAGGAGCGTGCAGTCGAAGGTGCCCATCGTGGTCTCGATGTCGGCGTGGAGGGCGCCCGTGCCGGGCAGGTTGGCGGTGGCCTGCGCCATCGTGAAGCGACCGCCCGCGGGGTCGGGGCCCACCGGCGTCTGCGTGCGCGCCACCAGCGCTTCGCCCTCGTTGGGACGGGGCACGGCAGGGGCGGCGTCGACCACCACGGCCGCGGCGCCCGTGTCCGCGGGAGCTGCCGCCGGCGCGTCGGGGGCGGCCGCGGCGTCGGCGGAGGCGGTCGCGGCGTCGCCGGCGCCCGCATCGGCGGCGCTGGGGTGGGTGAAGGGGCCAAACTTCTCGTACAGCGCCCAGCCCAGGAACACCGCCATCAGCGCCGGGACGATGAGGTTGGGCGACAGCCACGCGGGGAGCGGGGTGGACGGCTCTGCGGGGGCGGGTTCGACGTCGGGGGCGGGCGGTCGCGGGCGCGACGGGGGCGGCTGCGACGGGGTGGGCGAAGCCTTCGGGCGGGGGGCTTTGGGCTTCGGGGGCTCCTCGGGCTCGCGGTCACGAAACCGTGCGTCACGCACCTCACGCTTCTTGCTCATCGCGCCTCTTCATCCTCTCGCGGGGTGCGCGGTCGTACCGCAACTGGCACCGCCCGCGCCAGAGAGACCGTTCGTGTGGTTGACGGGGGCCGCAGAGTGCTTGTAGGTTTCGCGCCCCTCAACGGTACCCACCTGGAGATTTGACATGGTTTCCCTGACGCAGAAGACGAGCCGTATCCGCCGCCGCAAGCAGACCACCAACGGCAAGGCCAACAAGCGCGAGCGCCGCGCCATGGGCACGCCGGCCTTCCCGGTGCACCAGGACGCCGCCCCCGCCACGACCACCGCGGCGAAGTAGTCTCCCTGCGCTCCGACTCCCCGGAGCGCCCCTCCACCCGCTCGTGAACGAACTCGAACGCCCCCTCGCCGAGGCGCTCCAACACACCTTCCAGAACGGCAGGCTGCTGGCGGTCGCGCTCACGCACCGCTCGGCCGCGTTCGAAGCGTCGTCGAAGAAGTCCAAGGCGCTCGAGCACAACGAGCGGATGGAGTTTCTGGGCGACTCCGTCCTCGCCCTCGTGGTGAGCGAGGCGCTCTTCGCCCGCTGCCCCGACGCGGCCGAGGGGGTGCTCACCCGCATGCGCGCCGCCATCGTCAACGAGACGCGCCTCGCCAAGACGGCCGCCCGGCTCGGCATCGGCGACGCGCTCCGCCTCGGCCGCGGTGAGGAGCAGACAGGCGGACGCACCAAGCCCTCCCTCCTCGCCGACACCCTGGAGGCCGTCTTCGCCGCCGTGTACCTCGACGCGGGGATGGAGCGGGCGCGGGAGGTCATCCTCGCCCAGCTCGCCGAGACGATCGACCTGGTGATCCGCGGCGCCGACACCCACCGCGACGAGAAGACGTTGCTGCAGGAGCGCGTCCAGGCGCTGCGCAACGTCACCCCGACCTACGAGGTGGTGGGCATGGAAGGCCCCGACCACGAGCGCGTCTGGCACGTCGAGGTGAAGGCCGGAGACAGCCTCCGCGCGCGCGGTCAGGGGCGCAGCAAGAAGGCCGCGGAGCAAGACGCTGCGGGCCACGCGATCCGCCTCCTCGACGAGCCCGCCCCGAGCGTGGCGCCGCCCCCCACGGAGGGCTCCGATGGCTGACATGACGCTGCGAGTCCTCTGGTTGACGCACGGCGAGGGCCTCCCCCTCCCCAGCTACGCCACGGCGGGCGCCGCGGGCCTCGACCTGCACGCCGCGCTGCCTGCGAACAAGCCCCTGGAGCTCTCGCCGGGCGCGCGGGCCGCCGTGCCGACGGGGCTGGTGCTGGCGATCCCGCCGGGCCACGAGGGGCAGGTGCGGGCGCGCTCGGGGAGCGCTCTGCGCGACGGGCTCGCGGTGCTCAACGCGCCGGGCACCGTCGACTCGGACTACCGCGGCGAGGTCAAGGTGCTCCTGGTGAACCTCGGCGAGAAGCCGATCACTCTGCGGCGCGGCGATCGGATCGCGCAGCTCGTGGTGTGCCCGGTGACCCGCGTGGCCGTGGCCGCGGTGGAGAGCCTCGACGAGACGGCCCGCGGCACGGGCGGGTTCGGCTCGACGGGGCGCTGAAGCACAACTCCGGCACACGGCTGCGGGCGGCGCCGTGATACGGTGCCGCAGCAGGCCGACGACGTGGGTGAAATCACCAACTGTCCCGTGTGCAGCGCGAGGGTCCCCCCCGGGGCCACGAACTGTCCTGTCTGCCGCATGAGCCTCACGGGGGTGAGCCGGAGCGCGGCCCCTTCGCGCGTCCCCACCGCGGCCTTTCGGGCGCCGCCCGCGCGCGGCAGCACGGCCCCCGCCCCGACGGGCCTCGGCCGCCTCCCTTTGGGTCCGATCGGGCAGCGGGCTTCGTCGCCCTCGGAGGCCCCGACGCTGCCGCCGCGCCCGCTCGCGTCGCCGCCGCCGAAGGCCGTCGCCGACGACGAGATCGACACGGTGGACGACGCCACCCACCGCCGCGTGAGCTTCGAAGTCGGCTCGGTGGTGTACGAGCGCTACGCCCTCCAGCGCATGCTCGGCGAGGGGACGTTGGGCGGGTCGTGGGTGGCCTTCGACCAGCGGGCCAGCGTCGCGGTGGTGCTCAAGGTGGTGGCCGACATCCTCGTCACCAACGATCGGGAGCGCGCCGACCTCGCGGGGAAGCTCGGGATGTTCGCCGGGCGCACGCTGCCGGGCGTGGTGATGCCGCGCGAGGTGTTCGCGGTGCCTGGGAGTGTGGTGGTGGTGTACCCCTACGTCGAGGCCGCGTCGCTGCGCGCGGTGATCGACGCGCGCCACGGGCAGGGCGCTCGCTTCACCCCCGAGGAGTGCCTCCGCGTCGCCCTCGCGCTCGTGGCGTCGGTGCAGGCGATGCACTCGGCCTCGCCCCACGGCGCCCTGTGGCCGCAGAACGTCCTCGTCACCGCGCGCGGGCTCCTGCTCGTCGACGGCTTCCTCGCGACGTCCGTCCCGCCCGATCGCCTCGCCGCCCGCGTCGAGCATCACACGGGCGTCGCTCCCTTCTGCGCGCCGGAGATCACCGCGGGCCGTCGGCCCACGGCGAGCGCCGACCTCTACGGCGTCGGCGCGATCCTCGCCGAGCTCGCGGGGGGCGCACCGCCCGGCAGCGGCCCCGATCTGGCTGCGGTGTCGCCCGAGCTGCACCGCGCCGTCGCCACGCTCCTCGACCGCGAGCCTGCGCGTCGACCCGCGGGCATTCGGATGGTGCTCGACGCGCTCACCGCGGCTGCGGGCTTCGCGCAGCGCCCCTCGGAGATTCCGCTCCCGGTGCCCGACAGCGTGCTCGCGGCCGACGACGCGATGGCGCCGCCGCTCGACCCGCCCACGCTCCCGCCGTCGGCGCGCGCCCCCGAGGTGGTGATCCTGGCCGCCCGCGAGCCCGAAGCGCCGCCGCCGCAGCCCGCGATCGAGGCGCCGGGCGACGGGCCGCCGGGGCGTCTGCGCGGGCCGACAGCGACGTTGCCGCTGGCGGGTGCGCGTGCAGCCGCGCCCGGGGTGCAATCGGGTCCGCCGCCGTCGCTGTCGGTGAAGTCGGGGCCGCCAGCCGCCATCGCTCCCGCGTCGGGGCCGCCTCCCTCGATGGTGACGGCGTCGGGGCCGCCGCAGCCCGTCGCGCCGCATCCCATCGCCCCGAAACCCCTCGCGCCGAAGCCCCTCACGCCCGCACCCGCCGTGACGCCGAAGCCCCTCCCGGCGGCGCCGACGGCCGCTTCGAAGGTCATCACCGCGCCGCAACCCGTGGCCACTTCGAAGCCTGCCCCGGCGCCGAGTCCGCCGCCCGCGGCTCCGGCCCAACCGACGCCGCCGCGGCCTATCGCGCCGATGCCGCGGGCCTTCCCCATCCCCGCGGCGCCGGCCGCGCTGACGAGCGATGCCCCGGCCGATCCGCGGACGGCCTTCAAGACGCTCCCGTCGATCAGCGAGGCGAGCCGGGTGCCGAGGCCCATCGCCCTGCCGCCGCGCTCGACCGCGCCCGCCCCGCCGATGTCGGCGCCGCCGCGCCCGCCGGCCCCCGCTCCGGCCACGCCGCCGGGGCGCCTCGCGACGACGCTCCCCGCGCCCGTGACGCCCTCGGTGGCGGCGCCCGCCTCCCCCACCGCACCGCCCGCCCGCGCGCCGCTCCCGCCGCCGCGCCCGGCGCCGCCGATGCCCAAGGCCCCGCTGCCGCCGCCGGCCGCGTCGGTGCCGCCTCCCAACAGCCCCGCGGGAGCGCGCCCGCCGCCGCCGGTGGGGATGCGTCCGCCGCCTCCCTCGGCGCCGCCCCCGACCCCGCCGGCGCCTTCCCGTGCGCCGCTGCCGCCGCCGCGCCAGCCCGCGGCGGCGCCGGGCCGCGACCGATCGTTCGACGACGACGCGATCGACCCGAAGCTCTTGCGCATGGCGCGGATGCTTGACGACGAGCGGCGGCGCGACCAGAGCGGGGAGGCGGCGCCGAGCGTTCCGCCGCGCGGACGCCCTCCCGGACGATGAGCGTTCACGCCGCGGGCGGGGCGAACTATCCTCCGCGCGATGGTCTCGCTCGAAGTGTCCCTCGGCAGCTCTCCCGCGCGCGTTCGCACCGCGCAGATCACGAAGGACGTAGGCCACACTGCCCCGAGCGGGCGGGCGTGGTGCGTGGTCGGCCCCATCGCCCCGCCGCGCCTGTGGCACGCCATCGCCGAGGCCGCGGGGAGCACCTTCGGCGCGACGCTCGGCGACGCCCGCGCGGGTGAGCCCGACCTGCAGCGCGCGCTCGGGGCCGCCGCCCACGCGGTGTCTCGCGTGCAGAGCGTGCTGGTCGAGCCCCACCTCGCGGTCGACGCGCAGCTCGCGGCCTTCGTCCACGCGGGCGACACCGCGCTGGTGACGGTGTCGTCGGGGATGCGGGTGTACCGCGCGCGGGGCGCCGAGCCCACGCGCCTGCTGGCCAACGCCCACCGCTCACCGGGCCTCGCCCGCGGCGGCCTCGCGGTGGCGACGGAGCGCGTGCAGCGCGGCGACCTGTACGTCTTCGGCAGCCGCGACGCCTTCGGGATGCGGTCGATCGGCTCGCTGGCGGCGCTCCTCGCGCGGCGGCCCGACGCGCCGGTCGCCGAGGTGTGCGAGGCCGCCATCGGCCCGTGCCGCGACGCGGGGATCGGCGCGGCCCTGGTGGTGCTCCGCGCGCGCTGAGTCGGCGCCCCGCGAGGGTTGCCGACACGGGAGCGATGCTCGATCGCATGGCCTGCGGTACGCTCCGGGTGATGGCTCGATGGCGCGCGCTCGATGGTCGCTCGGGGGCGGACGCGCGCAAGGTTGCGCTCGCCCGCCAGCTTCGCCGCGACATGACGCAGGCCGAGCGACATCTTTGGGACGCGTTGCGGGGGAAGGCACTCGGGTACAGGGTGCGCACACAACACGTCATCCGTGGATGGATCGTCGACTTCTACATCGCCAGCGCAGGCGTCGTGATCGAAGTCGATGGCGACGTTCACGACCTCCAGATCGAAGAGGATCAGCGGCGCACCCTCGCATTGCAGGACGAGGGGCTGCGGGTGATGCGCGTCGACAACGAGGCCGTCCTCGGCGCGCTCCCACAGGTGATCGCGCGCATCGTGGACTTCGTCACGGCGGCGCGCGACGACGAGCCTCCCGCATGAAGACTGAATGTGGCGGCGGGGTTCGTGGCCCTCTCCCCCGCTGCCGCGCGCCCCTCTCCCGCGGGTGCGGGAGCGGGGCTTCCCACGTCACCACGCGGGCGTTGAACTGGGAGGTTGGGCGTGGGCTGCTCGTTGGCACTCGCACCGCTTTGCTCATCGCATCGGAGCGGCGTGGCCACGAGGGTGCGACGCCGAACACCGCCAGTCCATTGCAGTCGGCCTCAGCAGCGCCCTGGCGACAGGCATCGGTGGCAGGGGGCCAAGCAAAGCGGCGGCGCCTTCAGGTTTCAGGTTCGCGCCGACAACGCGTGGCCAACGCTTCAGCGGACGATGGAGCGAGCGCGGCGGTGCGAGTGCCAACGAGCAGCCCACGCCCAACCTCCCGGTTCAACGCCCGCGTGGTGGCGTGGGAAGCCCCGCTCCCGCACCCGCGGGAGAGGGGCGCGCGGCAGCGGGGGAGAGGGCCGCACCCCCCACAGAGCGGCGCCGCGTCACCGTCCCGTGAGGGCCGCGTCGTACACGCGCTCATACGCCTCGGCCACCGCCGCCGGGCTGCACGTGGCGCGCACCCACGCCCCGCCGCGCGCGCCCATCGCCTGCGCGGCGGCGACGTCGCCCGCGAGCGTCGCGCAGGCCGCCGCGAGGGCCGCGTCGTCGCCCGCCTCCACCACGTGGGCGCCGCCCGAGGCCGCGATCTCCTCGGCCGCCGAGCGCGCGCTCACCACCACCGGGACGCCCAGCAACAGCGCCTCCAGCAGCACGAGGGGGTAGTCCATCTTGGCGTGGAGCGTGTCGACCACGAGGGCCACCGCGCTCGCACCCGCGACGACGGCGTGGATGTCGTCGATCTCGCCGAGCCAGGTCACGTCGGCGCCGCGGGCCTTCGCGTCGGCGGCGTGGCGCTCCTTCGCGGCGTGGGCGGCGGGGGTCTTCGGGCGCGCGGCGACCACGTGGCCGAGGCCCTTCACCGCGGGGCGAGCGGCGGCTCGCACGAAGGTGGCGGCGCCGTCCGAGTGCTCCAGGTCGCCGGGGTAGAGCACGTAGCGCTCGGGGAGGCCGTAGCGCACGCGGGCCGCGGCGATGGCCTCGGGGCGCACCGCGAGGTCGCCGATGCACGGCGGGATGACGTCGCAGGCGACCCCGACGGCGTCGAGGCGGCGGCGCGTGTGCTCGCTCAACACGACGACCTTGTCGGCGAAGAGGAGCGGGGCGACGGTCTCCAGGCGGTCGGGGGCGCTGGCGATGGTGTGGACGGTGGGGGTGCGGCGCAGCGCGGCGGCGACGCGACCGGCCCGCAGCGTGAGGGGATTCGGCGCGAAGAAGAAGTGCCAGAGGTCGACGCGCGGCCCCGTGAGGAGGTGCCCGAGGACGCGCGCGTTGGCGAGTCGCGACGGAGCGTACGCGCCCGCGGCGTCGTAGAGGGCGACGCTGGCGGCCCCCTCGAAGGAGGCGCCGCGCGTGACCATCACCCGCGCGCGGGTGCGGGGGAAGGCGCGGGCGAGGTCGCGGACGAGGTTCTTGTTGCTGTCCGTCCACGGGGGGACGATGGGCTTGGAGATGAGGAGCGCCTCGCGCATCGATCAGGTACCGCGGGGGACGCGCGACAGGTCGACCTGGAGCATCGCGGCGCGCAGCACCGACGAGCGGCTCGCCTTGGTGTTGCCGCGGCGCTTGAGCTCGCGGACGGCGGCGTCGAGGCGCTCGAGGTCTTCGTTGTACAGCGAGATGCAGATCACCTTGTAGTGATCGGGCCGCGCCTTCGCCTCGACGGCCCGCATCGTCCCCGGACGGCGCCGCGGGTCGGCGCTCTCCTCGATGGGGACGTCGGGCGCGAAGAAGGTCTCGCGGAGGACATCGGCCACGTCGTCGTCGAGCACGCGCTCGATGCTCTGTCGGGTGTTTGCTGCCATGACTTCCTACATCGCCTCCGCCTCGGCCGCGGCCTCCGCCGCGGGCTTCGCGCGAACGCCCTGTCGCGTCGCGCTGATGACCGCCTTGACGACGGCCCGGTAGTCCTCCGCCCCGTGCGAGTCGGGGGCGTATTCGAAGATCGTCTGCCGCGCGGCGGGCGCCTCGCGGAGCTTCATGTTGGCCCGCACGGGCGCCAGGCACAGGTCGCCGAACTTCGCCTTGAGCGTCTCGGTGACCTCCTTCCCCATCTTGTGGCGGGCATCATAGAAGGTCGGCACCACGCCCAGGATGTGGACGGGGTGCTTGAGGTGCTCGTGGACGTTCTTGAGGGTGCGGACGCACTGCTTGACGCCGACGAGGGCGAGGTAGTCGCACGACACCGGGATGAGCACCGAGTCGGCGTAGCAGAGGGCGTTCTGGTTGAGCAGGGAGAGCGACGGCGAGCAGTCGAGGACGACGGCGTCGTAGTCGTCGGTGCCCACCATGCGCTCGCGGAGCACGCGGTCGCGGTTGGGGCGCGCGGCGAGGTAGAGCTCGGCGGCGGCCAGCGACTCGTTGGAGGTGATGACGTCGAGGTTGGAGCGCACCGGCACGGCCACGTCGCGGGGGTCGGCCCCGAGCACGAGCACGTGGTAGAGGGTCCGCTCGCCGCGCACGCCGAGGGAGACGCCGACGTTGCCCTGTGGGTCGACGTCGACGAGGAGCGTGCGGAGGCCCGCCTCGGCGAGGCCCGCGGCGACGTTGACGGAGGTGGTGGTCTTGCCCGTGCCGCCCTTGTGGTTGAAGACGGCCACGCGGCGCGTGGTGCGCTTCGGGGGCGTGCGCTCGACCTTCGTCCGGCACGGCTCGCTGCACGCGTAGCGCGTCGCCGTGTCGGAGGTCGCCACCTGCCAGGTGAACTCCAGCCCGAACTCCTTCCCGCACGCGCTGCATGGCACGCGCGCCCCGCCCGCCCCGATGCCGTGCTGCTGGCACTTCTGCGAGCAGTAGAACACCGTCGCGTCCGCTCGCTCCTCCACCTGGAAGCGAAACTTGAGCTCGAAGCTCTTCTCACACACCGAACACGTTCGTCCTGCGGTCATCACGAAGTCCTTGTGGAACCGGTTGCGGAAGTGCAGTTACCGGAACGCGCGGCGCCCTCCAAATTTTCGACCAACTTAACTCTCGCGGCGCCGCCGGTGGGGGGTTGAACGTCGCCCCCGATGCTGCGATAGCTCGCGGCGACCCACCCATGACCGTCTCCTCGCAGCGCTGGACCGCCCTGGTGATCGTGGCCCTCGGGGCCTGCGACGACCCTCGCCCGGCGGCCTCCAACGCACCCGTCAGCCTCGTGGCCGTCGCCGACGACGACGCCGACGCGCCCGTCGACACGCCCTCGCTGGCCCCCTCGCTCGACGCGACCAGCGCCCCCTCCCCCGACGCTGCGGTCGACGCGGCGGTGACGGGGGACGGCGGGGCGACGGTTCGGCTGGTGGCGCTGCGCGGGTGGACGCCCGTGCGCCGCGCGCCGCTGCGCGAAGGACCCGTCGCGGGCTACCTCCGCACGGGCTCGGTGGTGGACGTCGAGGGCGGACCGACGGCGGCCGAGGGGTGCTCCTTCCCCAACGTTCCGCAGTCGGGGTGGTACCGCATCCGCGGCGGGGGCTATCTGTGCGCGGGCGGCGCCCACGCGGCCCTCTACCCCGCGCGGGAGTTTCGCACGCCCACGCAGCCCGACTTCGACGCGTCGATGCCCTACCGCTACGCCGTGAGCTACGGGCGCGCCAACATGTACCGCCGCATCCCCACCGCGGCGGACATTCGCCTCTACGAGCCGTGGCGCGTGCGCAGCGACGCCTCGCTCGACGCGGCCGCCGACGACGTCGCCGCGACGGTGGCGCTCGTCGACGCGGGCCGCCCCGACCGACCGACGCTGGGCGAGCTGGAGGGCGACCCGACGAGCCCCGTGATCCGCCGCATGCTCACGGGCATGTACGTGGCGCTCGATCGGGCGGTGCGCGACAGCGGCAGCGGCGCCCGCTACATGATCACGCAGAGCGGCGGCCTGGTGCGCGACGACCGCCTCTCGCAGCTCCGCGACGCGCCCACCTTCCAGGGGGTGGAGCTCGACGCGACCCACGCGCTCCCGATGGCGTGGATGGTGAGCGACTTCGGGTGGCTCTACGCGGTGTCGCCCGAGGGGCGGGTGTCACGCTCGACGCGCGCGCCGCGGCACACGGCCGTCCCGCTGGCCGACGCTCCGCCGCTGGTGGTGGGCGGTCGCACGTACTACCGCACGCTGGCCGGGGGCGCGGTGCTCGCCACCAACGTGCGCCGCGCGGCCCTGCGAACGCCGCCCGAGGGCGTCGCCGAGCTGGAGCGCTGGATCGACGTCGACCTCGACGAACAGGTGCTGGTGGCCTACGAGGGCGCGCGGCCGGTGTACACCACGCTCATCTCGTCGGGGCGCCGCACGAGCCGCAACGCGCCCGAGCGCTTCGAGACGCCCGCAGGGAGCTTCCGCGTGCAGGCCAAGCACGTGAGCACCACGATGGACGGCGACACCGCCACCGACGGGCCGTACAGCATCGAGGACGTGCCGTGGGTGATGTACTTCCAGGGCTCCTACGCGCTCCACGCGGCCTTCTGGCACGGGTACTTCGGGTGGCGCATGTCGCACGGCTGCGTCAACCTCTCGCCGCCGGATGCGCGGCACGTGTTCCTGTGGGCCGACCCGCAGATTCCGGCGGGGTGGCACGGGGTCAACGCCGACCCGACGACGCGGCCGGGGTCGCGCGTGGAGGTGCGCCACTCGCGGGACAACCGCGCCAACGAGGCCGAGCGGCCCGCGGGGGCGGCGCGCGCGGTGCCGACGCAGACGGGGCAGTAGGGGCGCGCCCCAGGTGGGTCAGGGGCGCGGCTTGCGCCGACGCAGGGCGGCGCGGAGCTGGGCGATCTCTGCGCGCTGGGCTGCCAGCTCTGCGTTCCGCGCGGCAAGCTCTGCCTCCTTCAAGGCCAGCTCCGCCTCCCGCGATGACAACGTCGCCCCCTGCACCGACAGCGTCGCGCCCTGCGCGGCCAGCTCGGCCACCAGGCGCTCCTCCGCGGTGGGGACGATGTCGTCGCCGCGCTCGCCGCGAGCCAGCCGGAGGCGCGTCGACGGGCCCACGCCGACCACCCGCAGGAAGCACTTCAGCTCGCGCGCGTACACCCTGTCCTCGTTGCTCTTCTCGACGAGGCGAAAGCCTCGCTTGCCGACGCGGCGGTACACCTGCCAGCGCACGCGCTTGCGGCTGCGGGGTGTGACGCGCGGGTCGAAGATCACGAGCTCCTTCGTGCCGAGGCGGGCGTAGTCGACCGGCGCGTCCTCGTAGTCCTTCTGGTAGTCGGTCGACACGATCTCCAGCGCGAAGGACGGCCCCTCGGGGAGCTCCCAGCGCTTCCAGCACTTGGGCGCGCTGTCCGGGTCGACCTTGGGGAGCACGTAGATGTCGGGCGCGATCCGCTGCGTTGGGTCGCCCTCCACGATGTAGATGAACTGGTCGGCCCCGACGAAGAGACGCCGCCCCAGCGTGAGCAGCCACGCGGCGATGAGCGGACGCAGCAGCTCCGCGATGAAGCGCTGGAGCGCATCCTCCCCCATGTGGTCCGTCTCCGGGTAGTGAACGATCTGGAGCTTCCGCACCGCCGTCATGACGGCCGACGGTATCACAGGGCGAGCGCCACGGAGTCGCGAGGTGGCGTAGCGGCGCCTACGCGTCGGGCTTCGCGGCGTCCTTCTTCGCGGCCTCCGCGAGAGCAAGGTCGGGCAGACGATCGAGAAGCGGGTGGCGAAGCTGCTGAAGGGATGAGGCGCGCAGGCGATTCATGCGATGCGGGAAGGTCGTGGCGGGACTTGCGCACCGCGAGCCCTCGACGCACGGGCTCGTACTCGGATGCCTACCCTCCGTCGTTGCCCGCCGGGGAGGCGTCGCCCGACGCTCCGCCTTCGACGCCGGTTCCCGCGCCCGCGTCAGACAGCGCGATGCCTCCGTCGGGGGGCGGGTTGCACGGTGCACCAGGCACCTCGGTCCAAACGCCGCTGGTGCAACGGCGACCGAAGGAGCCCGGAAAATTGCCCGGGCACTCGACGGAGTAGTCGCAAAGCGTCCCGTTCGGGACGGTGCAGGTCGACCCGGGGAGCGGAGGCAGCGTTGAACACGGCGCGCGGGTGAAGGTCGACATCGGCCCATCCGTGCTGCAGCCCAGCAACGCGCTGGTCGCCACGGTCACCACGAACGCCGCTCGTACTTTGGTGATTCGTTTCATGTCTCTCCGTCTACCACGCGACGTCACTCGTCGCTCGGTGTGGGTGGTCGCCACAGCGCCGGTGTTTCGAGGCGGATCCTACTCGACCTCCGTTGCAACCATCCACGAGCCGCGTTCAAGTGATGCGGGACTCCGACGCGCCGCGCCGCCGCGAAGTGCACCGCGGGGTCGAGCGTGGTCAGACCGACACCTGCGTCAGCGGGCGCGGCCTACCCAAACGGGGCGCGGCCTCGCCTCGCGCGTTTGTCCGGAGCGCAAGGAGAGGTGACAGTCCATCTGGCGCCTGCCGATCCCCGAGTACGACGAGAACGTCGCGCTCCACGTCGAGCTGGCGAAGCTCGGGCAGCAGGCGGAGGAGGAGATCGCGGCCCTCACGCTCGACCCCGCGGTGCACTTCGCGGCGGCGCGGCGGGTGATCCGGGAGCACCTCGCCGAGAGCAAGGTCGGGCAGACGATCGAGAAGCGGGTAGCGAAGCTGCTGAAGGGGTGACGGCCTGCGTCGTCGACTGCCGCGATCGTCGTCCGAGCTCGTGGCGAGGCGTGCGACGCGTCGCGGCAGCGTCGCCTCTCGGGTCCCGTCACCACTCGACGCGAACGGGCTGCTCCGTGTAGCGGACGTTCACGAATCCCCAGCACCACACCGAGCGGTCCGCGCGAATCGCACACGTGATGGATGCGCCCGTGAAGAGCTGCTCGACCTGATCGACCCCTTCGACGCGGGTCGGGCGCGTCACGCAGCCGCCCGCATCGAGGACTCCGACGCAACGTTCGGTCGGGGTCGACCCTGCCGGACCGCGCTCCGCATCGCCCCAGCACCAGACGCGACGGTCGGCGAGCAGCGCGCAGGTGGTGACCGAGCCCGTCACCACGGAGCGAACCCCGCAGAGGCCGGGATCCCACGGCTCTGTGACGCGCTCGGGGTACGAGGAGCTGCCGTTGCCGATCTTGCCGAATGCGTTGTTGCCCATGCAGCGCATCGAGGTGTCGGGGAGCACGTAGCAGACGTGGCTGTTGTAGTTGCCGCTCGGCACCGTCGCGTCCGCGGGGATCGACGGCAGCGGCGCGGTGTTGAACAGCTCGTAGCGCCCATCGCGGTGGCGCGCGATCCAGCCCGTCAGGGTCGCGCGCATCCACACGATGTCGTCGAGGCCCACCATCCGCACCGGCGTGGGCGCCGACCTCGCCGCGATGCGGACGGGGAAGCCGACGCTCCCCCAGCACCAGACATCGCCATCGCGCCGCACCGCGCAGTACGTGAACATGCCCGCAGCAAGCTGGACGACGTTCGTGAGGCCGGGGACGGCGACCGGCCGCAGGCGGCAGAGCGGCTCTCGAGGATCGTACCGGCAGGGCTCATCGCCTTCGTGACCGACGCCGAGCTGGTCGTAGCGGTTGTTGCCCCAGCATCGGACCGTCCCATCGCGCAGGCGCGCACAGGTCGAATTGAATACCGTCACGACCTGCTCCGCATTCGCGATGCCGTCGACCTGGATGGGGCGGCCGTGGGCAGAGGCCGTGGTCCCGTCGCCAAGCTGGCCGTGGTCGTTGACCCCGCGGCACCGCAGCGTCCCGTCACTCATGCGCGCGCACGCGTGGATGCCACCAAACGACAGCTCCACGACGTAGGGGCCGTCTGGGAGAGACACATCCGCGGCAGGCCCGGCGTCCTCGAGCACCGACGGGTCGCAGCGGCGCGCATCGACGACCTCCGCGCCGCCGTCTGCGGGGACGATGGGCGGCGCATCGAGGCCGTCGACCGCGGCGTCGGGAAGCTCCGCACGCGTCGTGGTGGCGCCGCAGCCGACGCACGCCGCGAGGCACGCCCCCATCGCTACCCCACGGGCTGAGCATCTCGCAGCGCGCACCGTCGCCTCCCCTCAGGGGATGCCCGTGCGCTGCGCGGCGCTCGGGTACTCGCACTGCGGCGTCTGCGTGCGATCGGGAACACCCGCCGCGTCCTCCGGGTAGCGGCACACGTGCGGCGCCTGGCAGCCGCTGTTGCGCACGCAGTTGCGGAAGACGCAGAGCGCGAGGTTGTCCGTCCCCGGCGGCGCGAGCAGGTCGACGTTCGCCGGGTCGTCGGGGCAGGCGCGGCCGACGGCGGTGTCGACGAAGCTCCCGCACGTCCCCTGCGTCGCCACGGTGTTCGACACGCGGAAGCAGATGCCGCGGCACTGCACGTTGCGCGGCGTCGTCTCCCCCGGGACCATCACCGTCAGCGACGGGTTGCACGGCGATCCATCGGCGAGGCGCGTGAGGTCGGCGCCCGTCGCCCCGCAGCTCCCCGTCCGCACGTTGCAGCGCCGCCCGCTCGGGCACTGCGCGTCGCTGGTGCAGAAGGGGAAGCACCCGGGGCTGTCGGGCGTGGCCCCCGCGTGCGTGTACCACCAGCCCGTGCACGCGAAGCCCGGTCGGCAGCCCGTGCTCGGCCCCGGCGTGCAGGCCTGCGCGCAGATGGAGTCGGCCGTCGCGCCGTCGCCCTGCGTGAGGCACGTGGCGTTGCCGCCGCCGCACATCGAGCGCTCGGTCACCTGCGACGGGCTGTTGGTGCAGTTGTCGGTGCACATCGGGAGCGAGCCCGTCGGGATGCACACGAGCGTCCCGCAGGCCGGGTCGGCGCCGCCCGCGGGGTCGGGGTTGGTGCAGGCCGCGCCGGCGCGGGTGCCGCCGGTGGTGGCGGTCATGCAGCGGCCGACGACGCAGGTCTGGCCCGTGGCGCAGCGGAGGCCGCAGGCGCCGCAGTTGGCGACGTCGGTGTTCACGTCGGTGCACGCGGCGCCGCACATGCGGAGCGGGAGCGTGCAGCCGGGCGTGGTGCCGCAGCGGCCCGAGATGCAGGGCTGGCCCGAGGCGCAACGGACGCCGCAGGTGCCGCAGTTGTTGGCGTCGAAGGAGGTGTCGGTGCACAGGCCGCCGCAGCTCACCTGCGGGGGGGTGCAGGTGCCGCCGGTGCAGTTGCCCCCGGCGCAGCGCTGGCCCGTGGCGCAGGCGAGCCCGCACACGCCGCAGTTGGCCGCGTCGGAGGAGACGTCCGTGCACGACGCGCCGCACATCACGCGGGGCGACGCGCAGGTGGGCGTCGGCGCGCGGCAGGCGCCCGCCATGCACGATTGACCCGTGGGGCAGCGGTTGCCGCAGGCGCCGCAGTGGTTGACGTCGGTGGTGACGTCGACGCAGGCGGTGCTGCAGAGGCGGCGCGGGGCGGCGCAGGTGGGGGCGGGGTCGGTGCAGGTTCCGTTGGTGCACGACTGGCCGGAGGCGCAGCGGTTGTTGCAGCGGCCGCAGTGCTGGAGGTTGACGGTGATGTCGGTGCAAGTGCCGCCGCACACGATCTCGGGGGACGCGCAGCCGGGGAGCTCGGAGGTCGGCGGCTTGTCGGCGGCGGCGGTGTCGTCGGCAGCGTCTTCGACGTCGTCGACGTCCGCGGCGGCGTCCTTGTCGGAGAAGGACACGGGCGGCCCCTGGGTGGCGCACCCGAGCGAGAGCATGAGCGAAGCAAGGAGCCATCGGGAAGACATCGCGAGACCTCCGGCGGATGCGTCCCCATCGGGGCGACCCGAAGCCCGACGGTAGAAGGTCTGCGCAGGGCGTCAAGAGAAGCGCTGCCAGGAACGGGCGTTCGGGGTCGGACTCGAAGCGACGGGAATCAACTTCCGATCGCTCCCGCGATACGGTCCGTCATCCGTCGTCTTCGGCCTTACGGGCGCCTTCGACGAGGGCCTCGGGGCGATGTTCTTCGTTCCGTTGGGAGCGACCCCAAGGCCGCCGACGACGGATGACGGACCGTATCGCGGGAGCGATCGGAAGTTGATTCCCGTCGCTTCGAGATCGACTCCGATTCCCACCTGCCAGGAACTTGCCTCCCGCCGCCCCCTCCACCCCCATACTCCCCGCGATGACGGAACCGAACGCGCCCCTGCTCAAGCAGTTTGAAGCCTTCGAGACCTACCTCGCCCACGAGAAGCGCTCGTCGCCGAAGACGGTGGAGCACTACCTCCGCGACCTCGTCACGCTGGAGGCGTTTCTGCGCGAGAAGTTCACGCCGACGCCCACGATCGCGGACATCACCCTGCTGGCGCTGCGCGGGTGGCTCGCGTCGCGGACGAAGGGGCGCGTCGCGGCGACGCTCTCGCGCAACGTGTCGACGGTGCGGTCGTTCTTCAAGTGGGCCCGCAAGCACGGCCTCGTCACCGACGACCCCACCGCCCTCCTGCGCGCCCCGAAGCTCCGGCGCAAGCTCCCGGAGACGATGTCCGTCCCCGACGCGGGGCGCTTGATGGCAGCCCCCGCCGAGCGCACGCGGCCGACGAAGCGCCGCGACCTCGCCCGCATGACCGCCAGCCTCCGCGCCCGCGACGGCTTCCTGCTGGAGCTGATCTACGGCTCGGGGCTCCGCGTGAGCGAGGCGGTGGGGCTCAACCTGGAGGACGTGTCCGAGGGTGGAGGTACCGCCCGCGTGCTCGGCAAGGGCTCCAAAGAGCGCGTCGTCCCCCTCGGCGGACCGACCCTCACGGCCTGGCGCCTGTGGCTGAAGCAGCGCCCCAAGATGGCCGACCCCCGCACCGGCGAGCTCGATCAGAAGGCGGTGTTCATCGGGCGGGCGGGGCGGCGCATCACCGTTCGGCAGGTGCAGTACCTCCTCGCGGAGTACGGCGAGCTGGCCACCGGCGCGCCGGGCGTGCACCCCCACCAGCTCCGTCACGCCTGCGCCACGCACCTCCTCGACGCCGGGGCCGACCTCCGCATGATTCAAGAGCTCCTGGGCCACAGCAGCCTCTCGACCACGCAGCGCTACACGCACGTGTCGGTCGACCACATCATGAAGGTCTACGACGACGCCCACCCCCTCGCGAAGCCGCGCGACGTGGGGTGACGTCGCCGCTACCCTTCCTCGCCGTCTCCCGCTACAACCACGCACCGCCATGACCCGCCCCCGCGCCGTCTTCTTCGGCACTCCCGCCTTCGCGGTCCCTTCGCTCGTGTCGCTCTCGTCGGTCGCCGACGTGGTCGCGGTCGTCTGCCAGCCCGACCGCCCCGCGGGCCGCGGCAACGTCCTCCAGGCCCCCGCGGTGAAGGTCGCCGCCCTCGAACGGGGCCTCGAGGTGCGGCAGCCCGAGAAGCTCCGCGACGGCGTCGTGGCCGCGTGGCTCCGCGAGCTGTCCCTCGACGTCGCGGTGGTGGTCGCCTACGGGCGCATCCTCCCGCCCGACCTGCTCGCCGCGCCCCGCCTCGGCTGCGTCAACGTGCACGGGAGCATCCTGCCGCGACATCGCGGAGCCGCGCCGATCCAGTGGTCGGTGCTCTCGGGCGACGACGAGACGGGCGTCACCCTGATGCAGATGGACGAAGGGCTCGACACCGGGCCGATGCTCGCCACGCGCCGCACGCCCATCGGCCCCGACGAGACCTCCGCCGACCTCTTCGGCCGCCTCTCGCACCTCGGCGCCGAGCTGGTGCGCGAGGAGCTCCCGAAGTTTCTCGACGGCAAGCTGCCCCCCGTCCCGCAAGACCACGCGGCGGCGACGCTGGCGCCGCTCCTCACCAAGGAGCTCGGGCGCCTCGACTGGCGTCAGACCGCCCGGCAGGTGCACGACAAGGTGCGCGGCCTCCAGCCCTGGCCGGGGTGCTCCACCACACTCGGCGCGCGGCGTCTCATCGTGTCGGCCACGCGCCTCGACGACCCGCCGACGGTGGTGGGCGGCGCGCCTGGCGAAGTGGTGGTCATCGCGCGCGACCGCGTGTGGGTCGCGACATCACACGGCCTCGTGGCCCTCACCGAGCTTCAGTTTGAAGGGAAGAAGCGTATGTCAGCGAAGGAGTTCATGGCCGGTCACCCGCTGCGCACGGGCATGATGCTCGGGCAGGAGCTGGGACTGTGAAGCTCTACACGAAGACCGGCGACGCCGGGGAGACGGGCCTCTTCGGCGGCGCCCGCGTGTCGAAGGCGAGCGCGCGGGTGTCGTCGTACGGCGCCGTCGACGAGCTCAACGCCTGCCTCGGCGCGGCGCGTGCGCACGGGCTCCACGACGACGTCGACGCGGTGCTCGCGCGGGTGCAGGTCGACCTGTTCACGCTCGGCGCCGAGCTCGCCACCGTCCCCGGCAAGGAGCGCAACATCGGCATCGCGCTGCTCGACGACGCCGACGTCGCCCGCCTCGAAGGGGCCATCGACGCGAGCGAAGCCAGCCTCGAGCCGCTCAAGAGCTTCGTGCTCCCCGGCGGCACGGTGGCGGCGGCCAACCTCCACGTCGCCCGGACGGTGTGCCGCCGCGCCGAGCGCGAGGTGGTGGCGCTCGCCGCGACGGAGCCCACGCGCGAGTTGCTGACGGTGTACCTCAACCGCCTGAGCGACCTGCTCTTCTCGCTCGCGCGGCGGGCCAACCAGCTCGCGGGCGTCGCCGACGTCCCCTGGACGCCGCGCTGATCGCCGCTACTCGATCTCGCTGACCTTGTAGCTGGTGACCGCGGGGTTGGCCTCCAGCGCGCGGTGGATCCACCGGGCGTCGCGGGCGGCCACGGCGATGACCCGCACGTCGTGGCCCTCGGGGACGGCGATGCCCGTGAAGCCCACCGCGGCGGCCTCGTCGGGCGTCATGATCTGCGCCTGGGTCTCCTGCTGGGTCTCCTCCGAGAGGAGCTTGTCGGGGTCACGGCCCGGGGCGATCGTGGCGACGAACACGTGGAGCATGGGCGCGATCGTAGACCCGCCGTCGCGGCGCTGTCCCTCCCAAAACGAAGGGCCTCCGCGCGGCGGGTGCGCCCCGTCGATTTCCTGCGTCCATGCGGTAGGGTCACCGTCTATCGAGGCAGAAGGAGTCACTCACCCCATGACCACGACCGCCCCTGATGAAGTCCGCGCCCTCGTTCGCGATCACTACGGCCGCGTCGCCGAGGCCCCCAAGAGCGCCTGCGCCCCCGGCTGCTGCGGCGCCAACCCCGACAACTCCGCCGCCCTCGGGTACAGCGCCGAGGAGATGGCCGCCGCGCCGGAGGGGGCCAACCTGGGCCTCGGCTGCGGCAACCCCCAGGCGATCGCCGCGCTGCGCCCCGGGGAGACCGTGCTCGACCTCGGCTCAGGGGCGGGCTTCGACAGCTTCCTCGCCGCCCGTCAGGTGGGCCCCACGGGCCGCGTGATCGGCGTCGACATGACCCCCGCGATGCTCACCCGCGCCCGCGAGAACGCCCGCAAGGTGGGCGCCGCCAACGTGGAGTTTCGCCTCGGCGAGATCGAGCGCCTGCCGGTGGCCGACGGCACCGTCGACGTGATCCTCTCCAACTGCGTGATCAACCTCTCGCCCGACAAGCCCGCGGTGTTTCGCGAGGCGCTGCGGGTGCTCAAGCCCGGCGGTCGGCTCGCCATCTCCGACGTGGTGGCCCTCCAGCCCATCCCCGCCCCGATGCTGGAGCAGGCCATCGCCATCGCGGCCTGCGTGGCGGGCGCGGCGGAGGTGACCGACCTCGAGCGCTGGCTCCGCGAGGCGGGCTTCACCGACGTGCGGGTGACCGTGAAGCCCGAGAGCCGGGACTTCATCGCCGGGTGGGTCCCCGGATCGGGCGCGGAGGCCTACGTCGCCAGCGCCACCGTCGAGGCCGTGCGCCCCGGCGGCAAGTCGTGCTGCGCGCCGGGGTGCTGCGCGTGATGGACGTCGGGCGCTGGGGTGAGCTCGAAGGGGCGCTCCGTCCGCTGGTGGCGGGCCGGGTGCCGGCGAGCGACGTGGGCGACGTGCTCAACGACGCGCTGCTGCGCATCCACCAGCGCCACGAGGCCGTGCGCGACGGCGAGCGCTTCGGCGCCTGGGCGTGGCGCGTGACGCGGAGCGCCGTGGCCGACTACCACCGCCAGCGCGCGCGCCACCCGTCGGCCGGCGGCGGCGTCGTCGAGGAGCTCCCCGACGCGGGCGAGGCCCACGACGAAGAGGCGCGCGAGGGCATCGAGCAGCAGGTGGCGCGCTACGTCGCGACGCTCGTCGAGCTGCTCCCGGAGCCGTACCGCGAGGCCGTCACGCTCACCGAGCTGGAGGGGCTCACGATGGCCGAGGCCGCGGCGCGGGCGGGCGTCTCGCTCTCTGGGATGAAGTCGCGCGTGCAGCGCGGCCGCGAGCGGCTCCGTCGGATGCTGGAGGCGAGCTGCCACGTCGCCACGGATGCTCGCGGGCGCGTGATCGCGTGCGAGCCCCGACGCCTCGACGAGATGCGCCACGACTGCTGCAAGTAGGCAGCGCTACCAGCGCACGTCGACGGGCCGCGTGAGCACCGACGGGAGCTGCCCGGGGAGCCACAGGCTCTGCCCCCAGCACAACAGATCGCCCTCTTCGAGCAGGGCGCAGGAGGTGCCGGGGCCCGCGAAGATGCGGACGGCGTTCATCACGCCGGAGACGGGCGTCGGGGTGGGGCGGTCGGTGGTGGTGCCGTCGCCCACCTGACCGAAGTGGTTGCCGCCCCAGCAGCGGACCGTCCCGTCGGTGACGAGCGCGCAGGTGTGGTCGCCGCCGACTGCGACCTGGGTCACGCAGCGGAGCCCCGGGTCGGCGGGCGCGTACGTGTCGGCGTTGGGCAACTGCGCGCCGAGCTGACCGCTGGAGTTGAAGCCCCAGCAGCGGACCGTCCCGTCGTCGAGGCGCGCGCAGGCGTGGGATGCCCCCGCGTCGAGCTGCGTCGCCCCCGCCACCCGCACCGTGCGGACGAAGCGGTCGCAGCGCACCGTCCCGTTGGTGAAGCGGGCGCAGCCGTGGAAGAGGCCGTCGAGGTCAAACTCCGCCACGTCAGTGATCCCGTTCACGGGCGTGGCGGAGGCGTCGGTCTCGCGGCCCCAGCAGCGCAGCGCGCCGCCCGCGACGAGCGCGCAGGTGGTGCCGAGGCTGGTGGAGAGCTGCGTGGCGTTGGTGAGGTTCTGTACCGGGAGGGCGACGCCGCGCTCGTCGGGAGAAGGTGCTCCCGCGGTGCCGAGCTGACCGGACTCGGGGCTCCCGAGGCAGCGCACGGTGCCGTCGCGACGGCGCCCACACGTGAGACGGCGACCGACGATGAGCTCGGCGAGGCGACCGAGGCCGCGGAGGGGAGTGGGCTCGCGAAGCACCTGTCCCCGCTGGGCCGCGCCGAGCTCGCCGTGCGTGTTCTCGCCCATGCAGCGGGCGGTGCCGTCGGTCATGCGGACGCACACGTGACCGATGTCGAAGGCGATGGACTCGACGCGGTTCTGCCCCTCGACCTCGAAGGACACACCCCCGGCGCGCACCGGGCAGCCCCGCGGTCGACCCATCACGGCGGCCGCACCGCGGGGACGGCGGGCGCGGCGGGGGCGCGGGGCGGTCGCGCACGACGACACCAACACCAGCGCCATCGTCGCGACGAGCCACCGCACGGGGCCTCTCTAGCACCGCGGGCGCCGCGGTGGCGAGTATCCTGCCGCGGGAGACGGTTCCCCTGGCGGGAGGTTCCGCGGTAGCTTCCGCGCCCCTCGCGCACCCGATGAACGCGCCGCGAGCCTCACGCATCGCACGGAGCCGACGCACCGCCATGGCCGAAGAAGACCTCGAGAAGAAGCTCACCGCGGAGATCCTCGACCGCGTCCGTCAGATCGCCCGCCTGCGCCGCGAGGAGGAGGGCAAATTCACGCCGGGCCGCACCCCCGTGAAGTACGCCGGCCGCGTCTACGACGAGCACGAGATGGTCAACCTCGTCACGTCGTCGCTGGAGTTCTGGCTCACCGCCGGGCGCTGGCACCGACGTCTCGAGGCCGACCTCGCGCGCTGGTACGACCTCCACGCCGCCCGCCTCGTCAACAGCGGGTCGAGCGCCAACCTCCTCGCCACCGCAGCCCTCACGTCCCCGAGCTGGGGCGATCGGCGCGTGCGGCCGGGCGACGAGTTCATCACCGTGGCCGCGGGCTTCCCGACGACGGTCGCGCCGATGATGCAGCTCGGGGTGATCCCGGTGTTCGTCGACATCACCCTGCCGACGTACAACCTCGACGTCACGCAGCTCGAGGCGGCCCGCTCGGCGAAGACCAAGGGCGTGATGATCGCCCACACCCTCGGCAACCCCTTCGACCTCGACGCCGTCACCGCCTTCTGCGCGCGCCACAACCTCTGGCTCGTGGAGGACAACTGCGACGCCTCGGGCTCACTCTACAAGGGCCGGAAGACGGGCACCTTCGGCGACCTCGCCACGCTGAGCTTCTACCCCCCGCACCACATGACCACCGGCGAGGGCGGCGCGGTGATGTGCCGCACCGAAGAGATGCTCAAGGTGGTGGAGAGCCTGCGCGACTGGGGCCGCGACTGCTGGTGCGCGTCGGGCGTCGACAACACCTGTGGCAAGCGCTTCGAGTGGCAGCTCGGCGACCTCCCCTGCGGCTACGACCACAAGTACACGTACAGCCACCTCGGGTACAACCTCAAGCTCACGGACATGCAGGCGGCGGTTGGGCACGCGCAGCTCTCCAAGCTCGACGGCTTCGGCGACGCGCGGCGGGCCAACTGGCGCTTCTTCCGCGAGACCCTCGCCGACCTGAGCGACGTCTTCGTGCTCCCGGAGGCCACCGAGGGGAGCGACCCGAGCTGGTTCGGCTTCATGCTGACGGTGCAGCCGGGCGCTCCCTTCACGCGCGACGAGGTGGTGGCCCACCTGGAGTCGAAGCGCGTCCAGACGCGGATGCTCTTCGCGGGCAACCTCGTTCGCCAGCCCGCCCTCACGCGCCTCGCCGAAGACCACCAGGCCCAGGGGCTCCCCCCGCCGTACCGCGTCGTGGGCGAGCTCACCAACACTGACCGCGTGATGTCGAACAGCTTCTGGGTGGGCGTCTACCCGGGGCTCTCCGAGGCGATGCGCGCGTACGTGGCGGACACGCTGCGGGCGTTCGTGGTCGAGCGGAAGGCGCGGCCCGCGGCGCTGCGCGTGGCGACGTAGCGGCGCGTCAGCCCTCGATCGCGAACCACAGCTCGTTGCGGCGCATGAAGCCGAGGGTCCAGGGCGGATCGTAGCGGTTGAGCTCCGCGCCGCCCGAGATCCTCAGCCCGCGCTCGGTCGCCCAGCGGACGAGCGCCTCGGTGCGCTCGCGGACGGCCGCCTCGCCCGTGGAGTTGGCGAAGCGCACCACCGCGAAGCGCTGCTCCGGCAGCTCGCGCAGCACCACGCGCGCGTCGTTGGGGATCGGGAGCCGCGCGAGGGTGTACTCGGCGGGCATGGTGAAGGCCACCGTCCAGCGATCGCCGCTGCCCCGCTGCGAGACGGGGGCCGTCATGGCGATGCGCTCGCCCGCCGACCGCATCGAGACCGGCGTGGTCATGGCGATGCTCTGGCGCTTCTGGTTGCCGCCGAAGATGTAGCCGGCGATGCGGCGAAACCCCTCGCTGGAAGCCTGTTCGTGCGAGCCCGAGAGCTCGGTCTCGGCCACCACGCGGGGCGCATAGCGACGCACCTCGAAGTCGCCGTCGTGGATCTCCGCCGTGTACCTCGGCTCGCTCACGCGGCGCCGCTGCGTGTTGGCCCACAGCCCGGCCGCGCCGACCGCGGCGACCGCCAGCGCCCCCGCGAACAGCGGCAGAAGGTGCCGACCCGAGGCGAGCGCGACCGGAGGCGGTTCGAGGTTCATGATGGGTGGGATGCTCCGAGGGCTACGATTGAGGCAAACCCCACCGCCGATGGTGGGAAGGTCAGCCCGCGGCGGAGGTGAACTCGGTGCGCCCGATGCGGCGGATGACCCCTTCGGACGCGTCGAGTTGGAAGAGGTCGAGCCAGCCGTTGGCGACCAGCGCGCGCACCGCGAGGTGCTTCTGCAGCACGGCCTCGATGGCCTCGCGCGGCGCCTCGATGAAGACGCTCAGGCGCAGGGGCGTGTGCACCCACCGCGCCCCGTCGTGCAGCGATTGGAGCGGGAGCCCGACGCGGAGGTCGCCGCCGTTGCCTTCGAAGACCCCGAGGTGACCGCCCACCACGTTGTGCAGCGTCTTGTCGCCGCTGCCGAAGCGCCCGTTGTCGACCGTGGAGGCGTAGTACTGGAGGTTGATCCAGTGCGCGACGACCATGGGCGCCGTCATGATGTGCTCGAGGGTCGCGAAGCCCGCGTCGTCGCGCCAGCGGTACTCGTGGAGAAACGAGCGGCCCGCGAGGTCGAGGTGCCGCGTGCGCTCGCGCGGCGCGGCGATGAAGGCAGCGTTGTCGGCGAGGCCCCACTCGGGTCGCACCTCGGCCCAGTCGGCGGCCCGCGCGCGCATCGCCTCGTGCAGCCGCGGCCCCGTCTCGCTCAGCCCGAGGCGCTTCGCCCGCGCCGACCGCGCCCGCGCGCTCGCTCCGTCGAGCCAGACGCGCAGCGCCGCGAGGTCGGTCGTGTGGGAGGCCGGGAGCTCGTCGAGGTCGAAGAGCGTCACCGCGTCGGTGGTGGTGTCGTGGAGGCCGGCGACGAAGCGCGTCGTGTCGGGCACGGGCACGCCCCGCGCGGCGAGGCCCGCGCGCACCTCGGGCTCGTTGAGCAGCGCGGCGGCGGCGCGGGCGTTGACCTCGCCCGACTGGCCGCAGCACGCGCCGCAGTCGAGCCCGGCGGCGAGGGGGTTGTTGCGCGTCTGGCTCCCGTGCCCCGCGAGGAGAACCAACCGGGCGAAATCGCGCGTGAGGCTCATCGCGCGGAGCATCCCGGCGGCGAGGTCGGCGCGCGCGTCCGTGGCGAGGGGCGATCCGTCGGCGCGGCTCACCAGGCGCACCTTGCGTCGGGTGCGATCGTCGCGGGAGAGGCCCGCCTCGTCGGGGTGCGTGCGGCGTCGCCAACCGAGCGTGTCGGCGAGGAGCTCGC
>JBILLV010000378.1:0-8271 GCA_044375895.1 Polyangiales bacterium
GAAGCCCGTCTGCGGGCCGTGCCCCCACGCGGTCTTCTGCGGCGGCTTCTACGAGCTCCACGACGCCCCCGAGGCCCCCTGGATCGTCCGCCCGGAGGACCTCGTCCGCCCGGTGTTCAAGCGCCCCGAGGGACGGAGCGGGTGAGGCTGCGCGTCGTCGCGGTGGTCGGCACCCGGCCCGAGGTGATCAAGATGGCGCCGCTCGTCCGCGAGCTCGCGTCGCGGTCGCCGCGCTTCGACGTCCGCCTGTGCGTCGTCGCCCAGCAGCCGGAGCTCGTCGCGCAGGCCCTGGGCGAGTGGGGGCTCGCGCCCGACGAGCACGTCGACCTGCCCGCCGAGGCCCGCACCCCCGCGGCCGTGCTCGGGGCGGCCGTCCCCGCGGTGGCCGAGCGCCTCGACGCGCTCGCGCCCGACGTGGTGGCGGTGCAGGGCGACACCACCACCGCCCTCGCCGGCGCCCTCGCCGCGGCCTACGCCCGCCGCCCCATCGCCCACGTCGAGGCCGGGCTCCGCTCGTTCAGCATCGGGAGCCCCTTCCCCGAGGAGCTGCACCGCGCCCTCGTCGACCGCGTCGCCGACGTGCTCTACGCCCCCACCGCGGGGGCGCGCGCCAACCTCCTCGCCGAGGGCGTCCCCGAGGCGCGCATCCGCGTGGTGGGCAACACCGTGGTCGACGCCCTCGCGCTCGTCGCCGCCGGCGTCGCCCCCGCCGAGGCGCCCGCGGGCCGCAAGGTGGTGCTCGTCACCGGCCACCGCCGCGAGACCTTCGGCGCGGCCCGCGAGGCGCTCTGTCGGGCGCTCGGCGCGTTCGTCGACGCGCGTCCCGACGTCGAGCTCGTCTACGTGCTCCACTCGCACCCCGCGGCGAGCGACCCGGTGCGCCGCCACCTCTCCGACCGCCCGCGCGTGCGCCTGCTCCCGCCGCTGCCGTACCGGGTCTTCGTCGCGTGGATGCGCCGCGCCGACGTGGTGGTCACCGACTCGGGCGGCGTGCAGGAGGAGGCCCCCGCGCTCGGCTGCCCGGTGCTCGTCACGCGCGACCGCAGCGAGCGCCTCGAGGCCGTGACGTGCGGGGTGGCGCGCCTCGTCGGGAGCGACCCGGCGGCGGTGTGCGAGGCGCTCGGGCGCCTCCTCGACGACGACGCGCAGCGCCGCGCCATGGCCCGCGTGTGCTTCCCCTTCGGCGAGCCCGGCGCGGCGGTGCGCATCGCCGACGACCTCCAGGTGCGCTTCGGGGGCGGCGGGTGAGCGACCGCGCGCGCTGGCTCCTCCGCGCGCCGCTCGGCGAGGGCGGTGCGGTGCTCTCGTGGGTCAACCCCGCGCGCCCGGGCTACGCCTACCCCGAGGCCGCGGGGCTCTGGCTCCGCTTCGCCGCGCGGGCCGGCGCCGATGTGGCGGACGTGGCCCGCGTGCGCGAGCGGCTCCGCGCGGACGTCGTCGACGGGCGCGTCGGGCGAGGCGGCGTGGCGTACGTCTTCGACACGGCGGTCGCCCTCGGGGGGCTGATTCAGACGGGCGCGGTCGGCGCCGTGGAGCGCGCGATGTTCGAAGCAGTGCTCGACGACATCGCGGCGCGGCGACCGTGCGTGGGCGCGCCGGGCGGCGACCGCTGGAGCACGCGGTGGACCGGGCACATGCTCAAGGTGATCCCGGTGCTGCGGCGCTATGGTGAGCGCACAGGCGACGCGCGGGCCGAGGCCGCGGCGCACGCGCTGCGGGCGGGGCTGCACCCGCGCGTGGGCGTCGAGCCCTTCGACGGCGGCGACTTCTACACCCACGCCTTCTGCTACGCGCTGGAGGGCCTCCTCGCGGCGGGCGCGTGGGGCCTCGCGGACGTCGCCGTCGTGTTGCGCGACGGGGCGGACACCCTCGCGAGGATGCAGCGCGGGGATGGCGCGCTGTCGGCCTTTCGAAGCGGCGGGCCCGCGCGCGCCGACGCGACGGCGCAGGCGGCGCGGCTGTGGCTCGCCGTCGACCGGGCGCGCTACGCGGGCGCGATCGGGCGGGCCTTCGCGGCGCTCGACGCGCTCGACGCGGGCGACGGCGGGCTCCGCTACGAGGAGGGCTCGGGCGACGTGAACACATGGGCCACCGTGTTCGCCGTGCAGGCCGATGCGTGGTGCGTGCCGGGCGCGCTCGATGTGGGGGACCTCTGGTGAGCAGCGCGGGCGTACTCGGCGGGTAGAGAGCGATTCGTCCGTACGCGGGGTGACCCGTGGAGCTTCCCGGGTGCGGTGGACGAAGGCGCAGAAGCAGAGCACGACCCTCCGTGCATCGCGTGCTGGGCGTGGCTCGGAAGCGACCGGCGGCCGCCATGGCGGGGGTGGCGGCCGCCATGGCGGGGGTGGCGGCCGCCATGGCGGGGCGCGAGCAAACGCGCGCAAACCCGTGCAGGTTCTCACAATCGCTGGCGGGCACAGCGCTCGCGATGGGGCGCCGCCGAGATGGCGACCACCCTTGTCTACGCCCGACACGACCCGACGATCGCCGCGCTGCACGGGCTAGTGCAACGGCACCTCGTTCCCTTCATCCGCTTCGCCAGCGAGCGGAGCGGGCGGCCGCTGCCGCGCTACGTGGTGGAGGAGTTTCGCGCGTACCTGCGCTGCGGCGTGCTTGCCCACGGCTTCGCCCGCGTGCGCTGCGCCGGGTGCGGCCACGAGCACCTCGTGGCCTTCTCGTGCAAGCTGCGGGGCGTGTGCCCGTCGTGCGGCGGGCGGCGGATGAGCGCGACGGCGGCCGACGTGGTCGATCGGGTGCTGCCGGAGGTTCCGCTGCGGCAGTGGGTGTTGAGCGTCCCCTTCGCGCTGCGGGTGCGCCTGGCGGCCGACCCGGTGATGCTCAACGTGGTGTCGCGGGTTCTCTGGGAGGAGATGCGCCGCTGGTACCGGGGCGTGAGCGGCCTCACGTCGGGTGATGATGTGCGGGTGGAGGCAGGGGCCATCACCTTCGTGCAGCGCTTCGGTGGTGCGCTCAACCTCAACGTGCACTTCCACGTCGTGGCCGCCGACGGCGTGTGGCGCTGCCCGACCGACGGGAGCACGCCCTCGTTCGTGGTCGTGCGCGCCCCGACGCGGGACGACCTCTCGGGCGTCGTCGCACGCGTCGTCGGTCGGGTCGAGAGGGCGTTCGCGCGGCTGGGGCCCCCGGGTGACGCGGAGGACGACGCCCTCGCCGGGTGTCAGCGGGCGGCGCTGGCGCGGGGCGGCTACGGGGTGGTGCGCGCGGACGGCGCCGTCGAAGCGGGCGATGCGGTGGACACGGCGCGCTTCGGGCGACGGCCGCCGAAGGCGCAGGTGGCGGAGACCGAGGGCTTCAACCTCCACGCCAGCGTGGTGATCGGCGCGCGCGACGCGGAGGGGCGCGAGCGCTTGCTGCGCTACGTCGCGCGGCCCGCAGTGGCGCTCGATCGCGTGAGCGAGCTGCCCGACGGGCGCGTCGCGTGGCGGCTGAAGCAGCCGGGCAGGCGCGGGGAGACCCATCGGATCATGGAGCCGATGGAGTTCATGGCGAGGCTGGCGGCGCTGGTGCCGCCGCCGAGGCACCCGCTGGTGCGCTACCACGGGGTGTTCGCGCCAAACTCTCCGTGGCGTGTCGCGGTGGTACCAGGGCCGCGCCCGCAGGAGCTGGAGCGTCGGGTGAAGGCTTGCGCCGCGAAGGCGATGGCAGCCTCTGGAGCCGCCACGGGCGCAGCGGGCGCCACGGAGCCGCTGCGGGCGACGGCTGACGCCGGAGTCTGGGACGTCGTCGAGGCGACGGGAGCGGCGAAGGCCAAGAGGAATGCGCCTCGCGCGTCGCGGATCGCCTGGGCGACGCTGCTGCGCCGGGTGTGGGGCATCGATGCGCTGAAGTGCCCGAAGTGCGAGGGGCCGATGAAGTTCATCGCGACGATCACGGACCGGGCGGTGATCGTGCGCATCCTCACCCACCTGGGCCTGGCCGCGGTGGAAGTCGTCGCCGCGCCGGCCCGGCACTGGGACGACACCAGCTGATCTGGACGTTGGGGGGCGTGACAGGCGGCGCCGAGGTTCACGAGCGAGGGCTCGTCAGGGGCGACGTCCGCCCGGCGGAGCACCCGTGTCGTGGCATTGGACTCGGTCACTCCAGCAACACTGCGCGCAGTACAGCGAGAGTAGACCGAAGAAATCTTATGCGAGGCATCGGCGGGCCGGTGGGGAGACGGTCTCGATGACGGGGGGCGTTGGATGCCTTATCCCCCAACGGCGCCGAGCGCGGGAGCTGCTCGGGCTCGTGCCCCTCGTGCACGCACACGGGCCGCTACGGCGCCGACTGCTCGGGCTTCGTCGCGAAGGTGTGGCAGATCCCGACGCCCTCGCCGGTGACCACCGACCTCCACCCCTACGCCACCTACGACTTCTACACCTCCGCGCGGCACGGGTCGCGCGTCGCCCGCCCCATGACGCGGCCCGGCGACGCGATGGTGTACAACGCCAGCGGCGCCGGCCACATCTTCCTCGTCGAGTCGGGGAGCGACCCGTGGGGGAGCGTCTGGGCCTACGAGGCCCGCGGCTGCGCCACCGGCATCACCCACAGCCTCCGCAGCGCGCCGAGCAACTACGTCACCATCCGCCGCGACGGGCTCTAGAGAGCCGACCGGATGAAGGCCGGTCGGCCCGCGGCAGATCCGCATCGTCCGGCGGCGTTGCGCCTTCTCGCAAGGCCAACAGCCTTGCTTCGAAGCCGCGCCTTGCCGGACTCGCGTCTCTTTGCGGTCCTCCGCGGCTTCATCCGGTCGGCGCTCTAGCCGCTCCCCGCGACGCCTCCGCCGGGTGGCCGAATGGCGTGTCACCGGTGGTCGCCGCTGACCATCGCCTGACGCGCCGCGGCGGCTACGTTCCGGCCCGTGATGCAGCCGAGCACCCCGCGGCCCGTGGCGAGCGCCGCGATCCACGCGTTTCACACGCTCCGTGATGTGGTCGCCCGGCTCGACCCGGTGCGCGTCGCCCGCACCGAGGCCGAGCGGCGGGCCATCTTCCGCATGCGCTACGCGGTGTACGTCGAGGAGCTGCGCTACCCCATGCGCCACGTCGACGCGGCCGCGCGGGAGGTTCGTACGCCCGAGGACGACGCCGACGACGCCACGCTCTTCTACACGGGTTCGCCCGAGGCCGTGAGCGCGTCGCTCCGGGTGCGCGCGTGGGCGCCCGGGGCGATGCCGCGCGACATCCACCGGCAGTTTTCGCTCGATCGCTTCCCAGACATCGACACCCGCGCGGTCTGCGAGGTGGGGATGCTGATGGCGCGCCGCGACCTCCGCGGATCGGCGCGCGTGCTCGCCGCCACCGCGGGCGCGGTCGAGTCCACCGTCCTGCGCCACGGCACCGAGCTGATGGTCGCGAGCTGCATCCCCTCGACGCTCCGCGCCTACCTGGGGCTCGGGCTCCGGCCCTTCGGCGGGCGGATGTTCAGCGCGGGCGGCGCGATGGACATCCCCCTCGTCGGCATCACCGCCGACCTCGAGCACGCCCGTCGCTGCGGCTCTCCCTGGTACCCCACGCTCCGCCGCCTCGCCGCGCGGGGGAAGCTCCCCACCCGCGACTTCGCCGCGCTCCTCCCGCCGCTCGCGGACGGCGGCGTCGAGGTCGACCCCGCGCGTGTCGCCGCCGAGGTCGCCGCGCGCGTCCCTGCGCTCGGTGAATCCTTCCTCCGCGACCTCCCCGACGCCACCCGCGACGTGATCGCCCGCAGCGGCTTCGTCCTGGCCATCCCCGCGGGCCTCGTGGTGCAGGAGGAGGGGATCGCCAACCGCGACCTCTTCGTCGTCCTCGCCGGCGAGCTCTCCCTCACCGTCGGTGACGGCCGCGACCTCACCCTCACCGCGGGCGACGTCTTCGGCGCGCTCGGCTTCCTCCTCGGCCGCGGCCGCCCGCGGGCGCGCGTCACGACGCTCTCCCCGTGCCGTGTCCTCCACCTTCGCCACGGCGCGCTCCGGCGCCTCGGCCCGCGCGACGCCGCCGCCCTCCACGAGGCGCTCGGTCGCTCGCTCGCCCGCGGCCTCACCGCGGGGGAGGGGGCGTGAGCGCCGCGGTGAGCGACCTCGTCGACGACGCCCGACCCGCGCCCCCGCGCCGGCCGAGTCGCCCGCCGAACGAGCCGCGCCGCTTCCCCCGGCGATCGCGGCCGGGGCGGGCGCCGAGCTCCGAGGCGCAGCGCATCCGACGCGCCTACGGGGCCCGCGTGCGCGCGATCACGCGGCCGCCGCCGGGGCTGCTGGCCTTGGCGCGCGACGCTGGGCTCCACCTCGCCTTCGCGGCGACGGTGGCCTTCGCGCACCACGCGCTGCTGGCGCGCGATGTCGTGGCGGGGGCGCTCGCGTGGCCCCTCGCGGCCTACCTCGTCGCGACGCGGCTCCGCGCGCTGGCCAACATGCTCCACGAGGCCTCCCACGGGCTACTCGTCCGCGACCGGCGCGCCAATCGGGTCGTCGGGAGCCTCCTCGCCGTCGTCGACTTCACCTCCCTCGACGCGTACACCGCCGAGCACTTCACCCACCACCGCCACCTCGGCGACCCGGTGAAGGACCTCGACTTCGCCGCGCGCCTCCGTCTCGGCTTCGCGGCGCGCGGGCCGCGCTTCACGGTGCTTCACGGGCTCCGGCCGCTCACGCTCTTCCACCTCGGGGCCTTCCTCCGGCCGACGTTGCGCGACCCCGCCGGCGCGCCCTGGGTCGCCGCCGCGCGCGCGCTGTACCTCCTCGCGCTGGCCGCCGCGCTGGTGACGCGCTTCGAAGTGACCATGCTCTACGCCGTGCTCCCCTACCTCACCGCGTACCAGGTGGTGCGGTACTGGTCCGACGCCGCCGATCACGCCGGCATCCTCGGCGAGTCCGAGGAGCTCAACCGCGCGCGCAACCACATCCTCCCCGGCGCGATCCTCAACTGGATCGTGATGCCTCGCCAGGACCAGTACCACCTCGTCCACCACCTCTTCCCCGCCGTCCCCGTGCGCGACCAGGGGGCCGTGCACCGGCTCCTCCTGGGCGACCCCGCCTACGCCGCGCGCGACCACAGCTTCGCCGCCGCCCTCCGCGGCGGCCTGTAGGACTCTCCATGAACATCGCCCTCCACGAGATCGAGCCCTGGCTCATCGAGCATCAGCACGCCCGCTACAACCTCGGCGAGAGCGGCATGGTCAACCAGCCCCTCGGCGCGCTCCTCGCCGACGTCGGCGCGAGCGTCGCCGAGCTCGGCGCGGTGAGCCTGGGCAACTCCGACACGCGCGGGAGCCTCGCGCTGCGGGAGGCCATCGCCGCGCTCCATCCCGGCGCCACCGCGGACAACGTGCTCGTCACCACCGGGACGAGCGAGGCCCTCTGGCTATACTTCCACGTGAGGCACCGCGCGGGGGACAACGCCGTCGTTCCCGTCCCCGCGTTTCAGAGCCTCTTCGAGGTGCCGCGGTACCTCGGCTACGAGCTCCGCGCGCTCCCGCTCCGCCCGGAGGACAACTTCCGCCTCGACCTCGACGCGCTCGCCCGCGCCGTCGACGCGCGCACCCGCGTGGTGGTCCTCAACTCGCCGCAGAACCCCACCGGCGTCGTGCTCCGCCCGCACGAGGTCGCCGCGGCGCGACGCGCGGCGCGCGTTGTGGGGGCCGAGGTGCTGGCCGACGAGCACTACCGCTTCATGCCCCTCGACCCGTCACCCGACGCGCTCCTCCCGACCATGTACGAGCCGGGCGGTGAGGTGGTCGCGCTCGGCTCGATGATCAAATGCTTCGGCTGCGTCGGCCTCCGCGTCGGGTGGCTGGTGGGGCCGCGCGATCTCCTCGACGCCTGCCGCGACCTCAAGGACTACACCACCCACACCGTCTGCGCGCTCAACGAGCACGTCGCGCTCCAGGTGCTCCGCGGCGCCCCCCGCCTCGCCCCGCGCCTCCGCGGGTGGCTTCGAAGCAACGTGGCCGCCTTCGGGGAGCTGGTCGCCCGCCACCCCGACGTGCTCGCGTGGACGCCCCCCGAGGGGGGCCTGGTGGCCTTCCCCTCGCTGCGCGCCGGGGTCGGTGTGTCGTCCGCGGATTTCGCGCGCGCGCTCGTCGCCCAGACGGAGGTGTTCGTCCTCCCGGGCGAGACCTTCCAGCGCCCGGGTCACTTCCGCGTGGGCTTCGGGCTCGCGCCGGAGGATTTCACCGCGGCGCTCGCGCGCTGGGACCACTTCCTCACGCGGCGGGGGTGGGCGCGGAGCGGAGCGTCCATTGGGGGCCGATGAGCTGGATTGAGGGGGATTGAGGGACCGTCTTCGAGGCGTCGTGATC
>JBILLV010000081.1:0-30925 GCA_044375895.1 Polyangiales bacterium
ACAGGTCGCGGTAGCGGTCGCAGGAGGGGACGAGGACGGTGACGGGAGCCATCGGTGCCCACTCCGTTGCCAGAGTGGGCCGAGACTTTCAACGGGGACGATGGGTGGGGAGGCTCAGGAAGCGGCCGCGGGCGGCGCGACGTAGCCCGGGGTGGACTCCGTCTTCAGCTTCGCGACGAGGTCGGCGACGCCCAGGAACCCGAGGTCGGCTCGGCCGCGGCGGAGCGTGGCGCCGTCCTGCTCCACCTCCTTGTCGCCGATGACGCCGATGTAAGGCGGCTTGAGGAGCGACGCGGTGCGGATCTTCGCCGAGAGCTTGTCGTTGCTGTCGTCGAGCGTCACGCGGAAGCCCAGCGCGCGGAGCCGGGCTTGAAGGCCCTTCGCGTACTCCAGGTGGCGGTCGGAGACGGTCACGAGCACGAGCTGCTCGGGGGCGAGCCAGACGGGGAAGGCCCCCGCCGTGTGCTCGATGTACACCGAGAGGAAGCGCTCGATGGAGCCGAGCACCGCGCGGTGGAGCATCACCGGGCGGTGGGCGGTGTTGTCCGAGCCCACGTACTCGAGCTCGAAGCGCTCGGGGAGGTTGGGGTCGACCTGGATGGTGCCGAGCTGCCACGAGCGCCCGATCGCGTCGGTGACGTGGAACTCCAGCTTCGGCCCGTAGAACGCGCCCTCGCCCGGGGCGATGACGTAGGTGAGCCCCTTCTTCGTGACGGCGTCGGCGAGGATCTTCTCGGTCTTCTCCCAGCTCTCGATCGTGCCGAGGTAGCCCGTCTCGGGGCGCGTCGCGAGGAAGATCTTCACCTCCGTCATCCCGAGGGCGGTGTAGACCTCGTAGAGCAGGTCGAAGAAGGCGTCGAGCTCGCCCTCCATCTGCTCGGGGGTGCAGAAGATGTGGGCGTCGTCCTGCGAGAAGGTGCGGACGCGCGAGAGGCCGTGCGTCACGCCCGAGCGCTCGTAGCGGTGCAGCCGGCCGAAGTCAGCGAGGCGCAGCGGGAGGTCGCGGTAGCTCTTGCGGTCGGCGCCGAACATCAGGCAGTGCGAGGGGCAGTTCATCGCCTTGCAGCCGCTGACGTAGTTGAGGCCGATCTTGCCGTGCTCCTCGGCGGCCTTCACGTCACCCTCGTGGCCCTCGCCGGGGACGGTGAAGATGTCCGAGAGCTTCGCGGCGTTCTTCGCCGACAGGGGCTCCACCGCGTCGCTGCCCAACGACAGGAACATGTTGTCCCGGTAGTTTTCCCAGTGCCCCGAGCGCTCCCAGAGGGCCTTGTCGAAGATCTGCGGGGTGATGACCTCGCTGTAGCCGTACTTCGCGTAGAGCCCGCGGATGTACGTGATGAGCCCGTTGTACACGTGGGCGCCGCGCGGCAGGAAGAAGGGCGAGGCCGGGGCCCACTCGTGGAAGAGGAAGAGCCCGAGCTCCTTGCCCAGCTTGCGGTGGTCGCGGGCGCGCGCCTCCTCCATCTGCTTGAGGTGCGCGTCGAGCGCCTTCTGCGTCGGGTACGCCGTCCCGTAGATGCGCTGGAGGTAGGGGTTGCCCTCCTTGTTGCGCCAGTACACCCCGCCGACGCCCGTGAGCTTCACGCCCTGGAGGAAGCGCGTCGACGGCACGTGCGGCCCCTCACAGAGGTCAAACCACTGCCCGTGCTTGTAGTACGAGATGTCCTCGCCCTCGGGGATCGACGCGAGGATCTCGAGCTTGTACGTCTCGCCCATCCCTTCGAGCTTCGTCTTCATCTCATCGCGCGCGAGGAGGCCGCGTTCGAAGGGGAGGTCGGCCTTGACGATGTCGCGCATCGCGGCCTCGATCTTGGCGAGGTCGTCGTCGGTGAAGTGCCCGTCGTGCCGGTCGAAGTCGTAGAAGAAGCCGCCGTCCGTCGCCGGGCCGATGGTGACCTTGGTGCCCGGGAAGAGCCGCTGCACCGCGTCGGCCATGACGTGCGCCGTCGAGTGGCGGATCACCGGGAGCGCGCGCGGGTCGTCGGACATCACGGGCGCGAGGTCGGTGGGGGGCGCGATGGGCGTGTGCAGGTCGACGAGCTTGCCGTCGGCGAGCGCGGCCACCGTGTTGGGGGGGAGGCGGTTGCGATCCTTGAGGAGCTGCAGTGCGGGGGACTTCATGAGATGAGCGTCTTTCTGCGCGCGGATGCGTACGATGCACCGGCGCGGTGAGCGGGTGAGCGGAGGGTGGTAGCCGATGGTCGCCGGGGCGCGCAAGCGCCGTTGACACGCTCCGGGGCGCGTGATCATCGTGCGGCAGGTGCGGCGATGACTCGACACTTCAACACCGCTGGCCCCTGCAAGCCCTCGATTCATTACATGCTCCCGACCGAGCGGCGCCTCCCGGGGGTGCGCGACATCATCGACCAGCAGGGCTACTTCGTCCTCCACGCGCCGCGGCAGGTGGGCAAGACCACCTCCCTCCTCACGCTGGGCGAGACGCTCACCGCGGAGGGTCGCTACGCGGCCGTCATGGTGTCGATGGAGACCGGCGCTCCCTTCGAGCACGACCCGGCCGCCGCGGAGCTCGCGATCCTCGGCTCGTGGCGTGATCGCGCGGAGTCATGGCTGCCGCCGGAGCTGCAGCCGCCGCCGTGGCCTGCCGCCGAGCCGGGCACGCGCATCGGATCGGCGCTGAGGCACTGGGCGCTGGCGTGTCCGCGGCCGCTGGTGCTGTTTCTCGATGAGATCGACGCGCTGTCGGGGCCGCTGCTGGCATCGGTGCTCCGGCAGATTCGCGACGGGCACCCGAGCAGGCCGAAGGGGTTCCCGTGGTCGCTGGCCCTGGTGGGGATGCGCGACGTGCGGGACTACAAGATCGCGTCGGGTGGCGTCGACCGTACGCACTCGTCGTCGCCCTTCAACATCAAGGTCGACTCGCTCACGATGCGGAATTTCACCGCCGACGAGGTCGCCGAGCTCTACGCGCAGCACACCGCCGACACCGGGCAGCGCTTCGAGGCGGGCGCGGTGGCGAAGGCCTTCGACCTCACCCAGGGGCAGCCGTGGCTCGTCAACGCCCTCGCGCGGCAGGTCACCGAGGTGTTCGTGCGCGACCGGGCGAAGGCCGTCACCGCCGACGACATCGCCACGGCGCGCGACCGGCTCATCGAGCGCGAAGACACGCACCTCGACAGCCTCGCCGAGCGCCTGCGTGAGCCCCGCGTGGCGGCGGTGATGGCGCCGATGCTCACCGGCGCGCCGCTCCCCTCGCTGCCCCCCGACGACGTCCGCTTCGTCACCGACCTCGGGCTCGTGCGGTCGACGCCGGAGGGGGGCCTGGTGGTGGCCAACCCCATCTACCGCGAGATCATCGGGCGCAGCCTCGCGCTGTCCGTTCGGCAGTCGATGCCCGTCCTCCAGCCGACGTGGCTCGCGGCCGATGGACGCCTCGACCTCGACGCGCTCCTCGCGGCCTTCATGGAGTTCTGGCGGCTCCACGGCGAGGTGCTGCTGACGGCGTCGCCGTACAGCGAAGCGGCGGGGCACCTCGTGTTGTTGGCCTTCCTGCACCGCGTGGTCAACGGGGGCGGGCGCATCGACCGGGAGTACGCCGTGGGCACCGGGCGCATGGACCTCCGCGTGGCCTTCGGTGGGGCGGTGCTCGCCGTCGAGGTGAAGACGTGGCGTGACACCGATCGGAGCGGCGACCCGGCCGTCGCGGGCGCGGCGCAGTTCGAGGGCTACTGCGCGCGGGTCGGGGCCGATCGGGCGTGGCTGGTGGTGTTCGACCAGCGAAGCAAGGCGGGGGACTTCGTGGAGCGGATGCGGGTGGAGGAGGCGCGCGGACCCGGCGGGCGGTCGATGGTGCTCGTGCGGTTGTGAGGGGCGGCGCGAGCGCTCGGGGGAGCTCCCGCAATGGGGTGGAGTCCGCTACCGCGTGCAGATCGCGATGGGCGTGCCGCCGACGGCCGTCCCCGCGGGCGTGCAGCGCATCCCCGTCGGGCAGAACGTGTCGGTGCAAAAGCGCGTGCAGTAGCCCGACGGGTCGCCCGCGCTCATCGCCTGACAGAGGCCGGTGGCGCAGTCCGAACCGCGCGTGCAGGTGCTCCCGAGCCCGCCGCGGCCCGCGGGCCTGCACACGAGGTACACGCTCCCCGTGGGGCCGTCGGGGAGCCACGGGCGGCACGCGAAGCCCGAGGGGCAGCCGCCCGTCGGGGTGCAGCCCTGGACGCACGTCGGGGGCACGTCGTCGCTGTCGCACACGCCGCTGCGGCAGAGCACCGTCGCGCCCGGCGTGCCGTTGCAGGTGGACCCGATGGGATCGCTCCCCGCGAGGTCGCCGCCCGCGATGATGCCCTGGATCGGCGGCACGCAGACCCGGTCGCCGCCGACGACCTCGCAGGTGTACGCGGGCAGCGAGATGAGCCGCCCGGCGTCTTCGATGGTCAGTCGCTGCGGGCAGTCCGCGGCCGTCCGACACAGCGCCGTGCACCCGCGGAACATCGACCCCATCGGCCCGAGGCACAGGTTGGTGACGCAGTCGGCGGCGCGCGAGCACGTCGTCTCGACCTCGACGCAGACGGGCGTCCCGCTCACGGGCTGGCAGGCGTAGCCCGCGGGGCAGTCGCGCCCGGACGAGCACTCGCGGGTGCAGTGCCCGCGGCCCGAGGCGCTGTTGCCGAAGCAGTACGCCGCGCAGGCCGACGCGCCGACCGGGTTGCACGCCGCGCCGGTGTCGTCGGCCACGCACCGTCCCCGCGCGCAGAGGTAGCCGTCGCCGCAGTCGCGTCGGCTCGTGCACGAGCGCGTGCAGAAGCCCGACGCGCCGCCGAGGGGTGCGCAGTCCATCGACTGGCAGTCCACCGTCGACGTGCAGGGGTCGAGGTACGCGCCGCGCGGGGTGACGTCGGGCGGTGGCGCCACGTCGGGTGGCGGCGGGAGGTCGGGGGGAGGCGGTGGGAGGTCGGGCGGCGGGGTAACGTCAGGGGGCGGTGCGAGGTCAGGTGGCGGCGCGACGTCGGGGGCGTCGAGCGAGGGCTCGGCGGCGACATCGAGCGTCGCGTCGGGGGCGGCGTCGGGGCCCGCGTCGAGCTTCATCGGTGCGATGCAGCGGCCGTTGGGGCTGCACACGCCGCGGCCCTCGCAGTCGCGGTCTTCGGCGCACTCCTGGAGGCAGATGTTCTCCGGGGTGCAGTACTGGCGCTGGGGGCAGTCGGAGTTGATCTGGCACTGCGGCGAAGCGCACCGCGAGGCGATCAGCGGGACGAGGGAGAGGAGCGCGAGGAGGGCGAAGGAAGGGGCGCGCCGGTGCACCGGCCGACGGTATCACAGCGCGGGCGGCGCTACGGGTAGTTGAACGACCCCACGAAGTGCGGCGACGTGCGGCTGCAGACCGCGTTGCCCGTCGCGGTGGTGCGCGTACCCGTCCAGCGCGACACGAGCGTGGTGCCGCGGTTGACGGTGACGGTGTAGTTGGTGGTGCCCGAGATGCCGTAGGGGACGGCGCAGACGAGGTAGGTGCCGGAGGCCGGCGTCCCCGACCAGAAGACGTTCTCGGGGCCGGTGCCCGGGATGTCGTCGACGTCGAGGGTGCCGCCGCAGGCCGAGAGGCGCGCGTAGTAGATCTCCGTCCCGCAGGGGGGGACGACGTGGAGGTCCATGTCGCCCGGGCGGTTCCAGGTCATGGTGATGCGGAGCTGGCCGCTGCCGACGCAGGTTCCCATGACGCAGGCGTTGCCCGCCGGGCAGCGGTTGCCGCAGCGACCGCAGTTGTTGACGTCCGTGTTGAGGTCGAAGCCGTCGGGGCACACCCGCGTGCAGCCCTCGTCGACCATCCCGTTGCAGTTGTCGTCGATGGCGTTGGCGCAGGTCTCCGTCGCCGCGGGGAGCGTCTCGCCGCCGCACGCCGCCCAGGTCGACCCGACGCCGCCAGCACCCGCCACGCAGCTCTGCGCGCCCGCGCGGCAGCGGCCGACGCCCGACGTGCCCGCGGGGCCGGTGTAGCAGGCGCGGGACATCCCGAGCGTGCACGTGCAGCCCGTGTTGGGGTTGCCGTCGCAGTTGCGGTCGACGCCGTCGCAGCGGTCGACGAGCGGAGTCACCTGATCGGTGCAGGCGCCCCACACCGACGTGGCGCCCGAGGCGACGCAGGTCTGGAAGCCCGCGCGGCAGATGCCCACGCCTTGCGTCCCGGTGGGGCCGGTGTAGCAGACGCGGCTCATGCCGACGGTGCACGCGCAGCCCGTGTTGGGGTTGCCGTCGCAGTTGCGATCAACACCGTCACAACGGTCGGTGGTCGGGAGCGTCTCGCCCGCGCACGGCCCCCACGCCGAGCCCGCGCCACCGGGGGAGGCGACGCACACCTGCGAGCCCGCGCGGCAGGCGCCCACCGCGAGCGTCCCGGCGGGGCCGGTGTAGCACGCGCGCATCTGGCCGATCATGCAGGCGCAGCCCGTGTAGGGGTTGCCGTCGCAGTCGCGGTCGACTCCGTCACAGAGGTCGCGGGCGGCGGGGAGCACCTCGCCGTCGCACGTCCCCCACTCGGAGCCCGCGCCCACCATGCGGCAGGTCTGCGAGCCCGCGCGGCAGGCGCCGACGCCGTCGGTTCCCATGCGGCCGGAGTAGCAGCGGCGGGTGGTGCCGGGAGCGCACGCGCAGCCCTCGTCGATGCGGCCGTTGCAGTTGAAGTCCATGCCCATGCCGCACACGACGGGGCGCGGCTGGCCCGAGCCCGTGCACGCGCTCCAGGTGCCAAACTCGCCGACGCCCTCGCAGCGCTGCGTGCCGAAGGTGCACACGCCGCGGCCCGCGCGCTCGGCGGGGCCGTCGTAGCAGGGCTGCATCTGCCCGGGGAGGCACGCGCAGCCCTCGTCGACGCGGCCCTCGCAGTTGTCGTCGAGGCCGTTGTTGCAGGTCTCGCGCTCGGCGCACATGCGCGGCGGGACGTCGCCCGTGGGGGCGACGTCCGAGGGGGCGATGGCGTCCGTGGTGGCGCCGCCGTCTTCGCCCGCGGTGGCGTCGTCCACGAGGGAGCCGTCGCTCGGCGGAGGAGGATCGCCGTCGTTGCCCGCAGCGGCGTCGCGGACGTTCACGAGGGGCGTGTCGGACGCGGAGCCAAGGTCGCTCGCGACGTCGCCCGCGGGGCCAAGGTCGCCGGACGCGGCGTCGGGGGCGAGCTTGCTCGGGACGAGGGTCCCGGAGTCGTTGGCGGCGCACGCGACGAGCGTCGCGCAGGCGAAGAGCAGAGGGGCGACGAACCTATTGCGGGTCGACACGGCGCGCATGGCCTCCGAGTGAGCCGCGCGACCGTCTTCGCGCGGCGATCTCGCGACAGTACCAGAAGCGCGCAGGGGGACGTGCACTCGGAGAAGCGAGAAATGGGACGTCGCGGCGCGTCAGGGGCGGCGCTGCCAGAAGGTTGACGGCGCGGGGTGTACCGCGGGTGCGCAGAGGACTTCGCTGCTCACCCGCCCGCGCCCTCAAACCCCGGCGCCAGCAGCGCGAACATCCGCGCGGGGTTCGCCACCGCCTCGCGCGTCGCCCACGCCTGCGCCTCCGCGACGTGCGATCGCCCTTCGGCGCCCGGCAGCAGCGCGCCGAGCCGGTGGTGGGCGGCGGCGGCCACCCCGGTGAGCTCGGCCTCCGTGGCGACCGCGACGGCCTCGCGCAGCGCGCGGATCGCGTCGGCCCGCGCGCCCCGCTGCGCCGCGATGCCCGCGCGGAGCAGCGCCGCCCACGCGGTGGCGTACGTCACGCGCTCGCCCTCGAGTCGCCCCGCCATGCGAGCGGCCTCGTCGAGCCAGCGGCCCCGCTCGCGGCCCACCTCCACCCGCGCGAGGTACAGACGTCCGCGCAGCCCGCGCACCATCGCCCGGACCAATTGCACGGGCGCCACCAGCGAGCGTTCGAAGCGGCGAAACAGCGCGTCGGCGCGGTCGTCGCCCGCGCCCGCGACGCCTTCGTAGAGGTCGCACTCGATGTGAGCGAGGACGTCGAGCACCTCCTGGAGCTGGAGCCCGCGCGTCGGCGACGACCAGACGGCGCTCGCGTGGTCGAGCGCGCGTCGGGCCGCTTCGGGGCGGTCGTCGGCGAGCTCGGCGGCGTGGCAGGCGCGGGCCAGCGACACCTCCAGGAAGCGATCGCCGCGGCGGACGGCGTCGCGGCGGAGCGCGGTGACGTGTTCCCGCAGCGCCACGAACCGCCCCAGGTGGAGCAGCGCCCAGAGCCTGAACAGCAGCCCCGTGTCCATCAGCCCGCGCCGCGCGCCGAGCGTGCGCGCCTCGCGCAGCCCGGCGTCGCTCGACGCCTCGATCTCGCGGAGCCGCTCGAAGCCCGTCGCGAACTGGCCACCGAGGACGCAGGCGACGCCGCCGTAGGTTCGCGCCGACGCGGCCATCGCGGGCGACGGGGCGCCGGTGGGGCCGGGGAGGTGCTCGACTTCGGCGGTGCGCCGCAGCGCCTCGTCGAGCCACGGTCGTCCGCCCGAAGCGCGCGCGACGGCCTCCTGCAACAGCGCCTGCACCACGCGGTGGTACTCCCCCGCGTCGAGGGCGAGGATGAGCCCGCGGGTCTGCATCGCGAAGGAAGCGACGGGGTCGACGAGCATGAGCCCGCTGGCGGCGTTCTGGCAGATGTCGATCTGGACGAGGGTGCGGGGCGGGATCGCATCGAGCGGCTGTGGGGTCCAGTCGACGCCGCGCGCGAGCAGGCGCGCGCGCTGCCACACGAGCGAGGCGAGGGCGCGCACGCGCGAGGTGGGGAGGGCCAGACCGATCTCGCCGAGGACCACGTCGAGGGCGGCGAGGCCTCGTGTGATGTGCCCGCTCCACAGGAGCTGCTCGGCCGCGAGGCGCCTGCAATCGAGGCGCTGGGCGTCCGGGGCGTCGACCGCGGCGGCGAGGTACGCGTCGGCGGCCTCGGGGCCTCGCCCGGCGCCGTTCAACGCTTCGGCGAGCGCGTGTTCGAGCGCGCGCCGGGCGTCGCCCGCGGGTGCACCCAGCGCGAGGGCGGCGGTGAAGAACGTGGCGGCCTGGTCGAAGGCGAGCGCCGTCATGGCCTTGGCGCCGGCCGCGCGCGCGAACTCGGCGGCGCGCACCGCCTCGCCCGCCGCTTCGAAGTGGCGCGCGAGGCGCTCGGGGTGGGTCACTCCGACGCCCGCGGCGTCCAGGGCGTGCGCGATGCGGCGGTGATGCGCGACGGCGCGGTCGGCGGGCAGGCGGGCGAGCACCGACTCGCGGACGCGGTCGTGGTAGGGCTCGACGTCGTCGCTCGCGCGCGGGCCGGTGGTGCGAATCAGCGCCGCGGTGCGGAGGCCCTCCAGGGCGAGCTGAAACGCGCCCCGCGACACGTCCGCGGCGCTTCGGATCACGTCGCGCGGGGTGCGTGCTTCGGCGACGGCAATGAGCTCGAGCGCCGCGCGGGCGTCGTGGCCGAGGCGCTCGACGCGGGCGTGGAGCGCGTCGTCGAGGGACACGGGCTCCTCCCCGGGCGCGCGGCCGACGGCGCAGGCGTGGCGCACCAGCTCGCCGAGGAAGAGCGGGTGCCCGCCGGCCTCGCGGGCAATCACGTGGGGGTCGATGGTCGCGCGGGCGTCGTCGGTGAGGGGCGCGCGGGCGAGGAGGTCACGGGCGAGGGCGACGGCAAAGGGGGCGTCGAGGGGCGCGAGGTCGATGCGCCGCGTGGGGCAGGGGAGCTCGAGCGCGAAGCCCGCGTCGTCGCGGGCGGCGAGGATGAGCAGGAGGCGCGGGGCGCGGGGCGGCGCGAGCAGGTCGTGGAGGGCGTCGCGGCTGTCGGCGTCGGACCACTGCATGTCGTCGATGACCACCACCACCCGACGCCGCTCGCACACGCGGACGAGGAGCTCGCGGAGGACGGCGAAGGCCTGGCGGCGGAGCTCGTGCGGGTCGTCGGTGGGCGGGGCCTCCGACGCGTCTCCCCAGGTGAGCCGACCGAGCGTAGGGAACACGCGCGCGAGGCGCTCGACGCCGGGCGGGGCGAGGGCGAGCACCTCCCGGTAGGGCAGCGCGCGGAGGTGGCGGGAGAGCGCGTCGACGACGCTGTCGAGGGCCTTGTGGGGGACGCTCTCGCGCTCGTAGCACTTGCCCCGGAGCGCCACGCAGCTGGCGTCGTCACGCAAGACGCCCTCGATGAAGGCCTGGAGCAGCGCGCTCTTGCCGACGCCGGAGCGCCCCTGGATGACCACCGCCCACGCGTCGCCGCCGCCGGTCGCCTCGAAGGTCTCTCGAAGGACGCTGAGCTCCGCGTCGCGTCCGACGAGGTGGACTTCGCCCGGCGTGGTGGGGGCGGTCGGGGCGGCGCCCACGCAGCGGAGGACGGCGGCGTCGTCGGGGCGCAGCGCCGGGTCGACGTGGAGGAGCGCGAGGCAGAGGGAGCGCAGGTCGTCGGGGACGTCGTCGGGGAGGCGCGGGGGCGCCATCGTCGCGGCGCGCTGCTTCGCGCAGAGGACGGCGACGCGCAGCCCGTCGTAGGGGAGCTCGCCGGTGAGCGCTTCATAGAGAACCACGCCGACCGCGTACCAGTCGGCCGCGGGGCCGATGGGACGCCCGTCGGCCTGCTCCGGGGCCATGTAGTGCACGGTGCCCACGATCTCACCGGTCGCGGTGTCGGCGCGGGCCGCGGTCGCGAGGCCAAAATCGAGCACGACGACGCGCCCCTCCGGCGTGACGCGGACGTTCTCGGGCTTGATGTCACGGTGGACGATGCCGACGCCATGGAGGGCGCTGACGCCGAGGCAGAGCTGGCGGAGCGCGTCGCGGAGGCGTGGGTGGTCGAGCGACGGGCGCGGGCGGTGCGGCGCGTCATCCGGGGGGTCGTCCCCCGAGGTCGGCGTGGCGAGCGTGTGGGGGGTGAAGTCGGCGGCGGGGTCGTCGGAGAGGGACCAGACGTGCTCGAGGAAGCTCCGCCCCGGCACATACTCCATCGTGAAGAACCACCGCCCGTTGTCCTCGAGCAGCTCTCCGAGCGTCACCAGGTTGGGGTGGTGAACACCCTGCAGCGCGCGAAACTCGTGCTTGAGCCGCAGGAGTGAGCCTGCGTCGAGGGTGCGTAGGGTCTTGAGCGCCACGACCTCGCGCTCGACGACGTCCTCCGCCTCGTAGACGACGCCGCCGCCGCCCACGCCGACGCGGCGACGGAGCACAAAACGGCTCGTCCCGCGGAAGTCGTCGGCCGCGTCGGAGGCGAACCCTCGACGCGTGGCGGGCGTGGCGCTCATCGCGGCGCATCGAACACCGTGGTCACCACACCGTCAATGGTCAGAGTCGTCGCGGGAGCGTGAACCAGAACGAGGCCCCGTCGCCGGGCTTCGACTCGACGCCCACCGTGCCCCCGTGCGCCTCCACCACCGCGCGGACGATGGAGAGTCCGAGGCCCGTCCCCCCGTCGGCGCGGGCCGTGGTGAAGAAGCGGTCCCAGACGCGGGCGAGGTTGGCCTCGGAGATGCCGGCGCCGCGGTCGATGACGCGGGTGTGGAAGGCGTGCACATCGCCCTCGACGCGGACGGTCACCGCGCGGTCGGCGGGGGAGAAGCGCAGGGCGTTGTCGAGGAGGCAGGCGAGGGCGGTCTTCACCTGCTCGGGGGAGCAGCGGCAGGGCTCGTGGGCGGCGTTCCACGCGAGGGTGACGGCGCGCCCGTCGTCGCGGTAGCGGGCGACCACCTCGGCGCAGAGGGCGCGGTAGTCGACCACCTCGCGGGCCTCGGGGACGGACTCGACGCGGGAGAGCTCGAGGAGGCGGGTGACGAGGTGCGAGAGGCGCTCGGCGTCGGCGAGGATGTTGCCCAGGAAGCGCTCGCGGGCGACCGGGTCGTCGGCGGCGCCGTCGCGCAGGAGCTCCGCCGCGCCGCGCATGGACGCGATGGGGGTCTTGAACTCGTGGGACACGTTGGCGGCGAGCTCGGAGATGTACGCGAGGCGGGCGTCGAGGGCGCGGGCCATGGCGTCGAAGTCGCGGGCGAGCTCGGCCACCTCGTCGCGCCCGCGGAGGTTGAGGGCGACGCCGCGCTCGCCCGCCGCGATGCGCCCCGCGGCCTCCGTGAGCCGCTGGAGGGGCCGCGCGATGGTGAAGCCGAGGAAGAGCGCGACGATCACCGCGACGCCGAGCGAGACGAGGGCGATCTTGATGAGCGCGTTGCGCACGAAGTAGAGCGAGACGAGCACGGGGTAGGTGGTGCGGGCGACGTAGACCACGCCGCGCACCGGCGCGCTCGGGTCGGCGCGCAGGGGCTCGGCGACGAAGAGCTGGACGCCGCGGACGTTCTGCATGCGGCGGGTGTAGCGACCGGGCGCGCCGCCGAGGGCCTTGGCCACCTCGGGGCGGGCGGCGAGCGTCGGCCCCGCGGGGAGCGACTCCTGGACGTCCACGCGGCGCACGCTGCGGGGGTCGAGGGAGGAGACCAGGCGGCGCCCCTGGGTGCGGAGCTCGACGCGCTCGGGGCCCGTGTCGAGCACCACGACGCCCGCGCCGTCGAGCACGCGCACCTGGGCTTGGAGGCGCCCGGCGGCGGCGCGGGCGCAGGCGGCGGCGGCGGGCGAGCGCGGGTCGCCCATTCCTGCGGCGGCGACGGCGGTGGCGGCGGTCACCATGCCCTCCTCCTCGCCGCGCAAGAGCTCGCGCTCGTAGGTGCGGGCGAAGGAGATGCCCGCGATGGGCACCACGACGAGGAAGGCGTTGACGAGCAGGAGCCGCGCGCGGATCGACGCGAGCCACCGCGCGAGGGGCGCCCTCACGGGGCCTCGCGGAGCTTGTAGCCCACGCCGTGCACCGTCTCGATGGGGTCGTGCCCGGCGTCGCGGAACTTCTTCCGCACGCGCTTCACGTGGGTGTCGATGGTGCGCTCGGTGATGAGGTTGTCGTAGGCGTAGGCGCGCTCCATGAGCTGACCGCGGGAGAAGACCACCCCCGGGCGTTCGAGCAGCGCGGCGAGGAGGCCGAACTCGGTGACCGTGAGCCGCAGCGGGGCGCCGTGGCAGCGCACCTCGTGGCGCGAGACGTCCAGCTCGACGGGGCCCACGCGGAGGACGCGCACCTCCGCGAGGTCGGGCGCGCTGGCGCGGGCGGTGACGAGCTCGGCGCGCCGGAGCACGGCCTTCACGCGGGCGGCGAGCTCGCGCGGCGAGAAGGGCTTGGTGACGTAGTCGTCGCCCCCGAGCTCGAGCCCGAGCACCTTGTCGATCTCCTCATCCCGCGACGAGAGGAACACCACGGGCGTCGCCGAGCGGGCCGAGGCGCGCAGCCGTCGGCACACCTCCAGCCCGTCGAGCTCGGGCATCAAGATGTCGAGCACCACCAGGTCGAAGGGCGTGGCGTGGAGGAGGAGGGCCTCGACCGCCTGGGCCCCGTCGCCCACCGCGGTGACCGCGTGGCCCTCGCGCTGGAGCGTGTACACGACCACGTCGCGGAGGTGGGGGTCGTCGTCGACCACCAGGATGCGCTTCATGGGCCGGGACCCTACCGCGCGATGGCGCTTGAATCGAGGGGCCGCCGCGCGCGATGCTGCGCCCCCGAGGGACACCGCCATGCACAAGCTCGACCTGCGCATCCGCAACCTGGAGACCCGCGAGCTCCTGTACGCCACGTTTGAAAGTGAGGTAGACGCGGCCCGCTGGCTCATCGATCGACCGCGCTTCATGCAGGTGATGGGGGTCGCGACGCACGGGCTCCCGCGCGAGGTGTACGCGATGCTCAAGGGGATCGCGAAGGCCCTCGACGACGACGAGCGGGCGCTCGCGGACGCGATCGACGAGGGCGACCGGGCGGCGGCGCACGAGGCCGAGGCGGCGGCGCGGCGCGAGGACGAGGCCGAGATGGCCGCGTGGCGCGAGGCGCAGAAGACCGCCGACCCCAACCGCCCGATGGCGATCCGCTGGGACATGGTCGATGGGTTCGCGCACGACGACCCCTCCGATCCGCGGGAGATCCCCGAGGCGGCGCGGGCCGCGGTGCTCGCGTGGGTGCGCGAGCGTGACGGCTGGGTCGCCGACCGCGGGATGCGCGTGGGCGAGGCGATCGTGACGGTGCTCCCGGGCGACGTCCCCGACGGGGAAGAGCGCGTGCTGGCGGGAGGACAGTTCTTCCCCACCCCCGTGTAACGCGTTACGCAGCGAGGAAATTCGTCACGCCCGCGCGGTTCGTCTGCGACGGTGGGCGGCCACCTGGAGTATGAGCGCGCGCCCGCCGCACGACGCTCGTCTCTCCGCTCACGAAAGGATCAAACACGCCGTGGACGTCCTCACCGCCCTCGATCGCCAGACCGACTACTCGAAGAACCAGCTCCAGGCCATCGTGGCCGCGTGGACGCTCAGCGCGCTCACCGAGCAGCGGAGCAAGATCTCCCTGCACAACGGGGACGTGGCGGAGGCGGACTACGACAAGCGCTCGCTCTACGCGCTGCTGTACGCCATCTACCGCTCGCTCGGCGAGGTGGTGAGCGACACGGGGGAGCGGTACGAGTTCACGTTCAACACCTGGGGGTACACCTGGCCGGAGAAGTGGGGCCCTGCGCCCAACCGCGCCGACGACCCGCAGCGCTACGGCCGCAACGCCTACTCGGGGCTCTACCACTTCGACGCCGTGAAGCAGCGCGTGCGCGAGCGTGACGGCCTCGTGCACATCGTCGAGATGGGCTGCGGCACGGGCGCGGGCGCGCACCACGTCTGCTCCAACGTGTGGCCCCGCTGCACCTACGAGGCGGTCGACATGCAGGCCGCGGCGATCCGCACGTGCAACCGGAAGTTTGTCCCCGGGCTCGCGGGGCGCCTCAAGGCCACGTGCTCCGACGCGACGCAGCTCCGCATCCCCGACGGCGCCGCCGATTTCGTCGCCGTCAACGAGACCCACGTCACCGAGATGACCGGCGAGTGCACCGACGAGGACAAGCGCTTCTTCTCCACCGCCAAGCGCCTGCTCAAGCCGGGTGGGTTCCTCGTGTGGGGCAACGCCATCCCCGACGCGACGTGGGATCCGTGCTTCGCCTACCTGGAGTCCATCGGGATGAAGGTGCGCGAGGTCGAGGACGTCACCGCCGAGGCCGTCCGCGCCCGCGACGAGGACAAGGCCCGCATCGACATCTACGTCGAGCAGTGCGTGAAGGCCTTCCACGGCTTCAAGATCCCCGTGGTCGGGGAGAAGCGCCGCCTCGAAGCCGAGGTGGCCCTGAAGAATTTCGCGCGCAACCCGGGCACCAACCTCTACGACAACATGGTGACCCGCACCGACACCTACAAGTCCGTCCTCGTCGAGAAGCTGGCCTAGCGCGCACCCCGCGCGTCGACCCCGGCGGTGTGCAATCGCTGGCGTATTGCGCATTCTTTCGCGTTGGGCGAAGTTCGCTCCGATGCGCCCTCTCTTCCGTCCGCTCCTGCTCTGCGTCACGCTCGCCGCCCTGGCTGCGTGTGATGGTGACAACGTGGTCGGCGTCAACGACGCGACCACCCGCACCGACGGCTCGTCGGGGGACGGAGGTGTTGGGGACGGAGGTGCTTCGGGCGACGGCGATGACGACGGGGGCGGAGGCGGCGACGGCGGCGTCACCGACGACCTCGGCGGCTGCGGCCTGGTGACCTGCGCCTCCGCGGGAGCCACGTGCGGCCCCATCGGCGACGGCTGCGGCAACATCATCCAGTGCGGCACCTGTCGGGCCCCGCAGACCTGCGGTGGCGGCGGCATGCCCAGTCGCTGCGGCGGCACGGCGGGCTGCGTCCCGCGCACCTGCGCGGCGGCCGGCGTGCGCTGCGGCCCCGCGTCGGATGGCTGCGGCGGCCTCCTCGACTGCGGCTCGTGCCCCGACGGGCAGACCTGCGGCGGCGGCGGATCGCCCGGCGTCTGCGGCTCGTCGACGGCTCCCTCCGACGGCGGCACCGCGTGTGTGCGACGCACCTGCGCGGGCGTCGGCGCCAACTGCGGTCCGGTGTCGGACGGCTGCGGGGGGGTGCTCAACTGCGGCACCTGCACGTCACCCCAGACCTGCGGCGGCGGCGGGATGCCGAGCCAGTGCGGCGGCAGCTCGGCCTGCGTCCCGCGCACGTGTGCGGGCGTGGGGGCCAACTGCGGCCCGGTGTCGGACGGCTGCGGGGGGCTGCTGATGTGCGGGACGTGCCCCGCCGGCCAGACCTGTGGCGGCGTCCGGCCCAGCCAGTGCGGCGTGGCGGGTGGCGGCGGCAGCGCCTGCACCCCGCGCACGTGCGCGTCGGTGGGGGCCAACTGCGGTCCCGTCTCGGATGGCTGCGGGGGCCTGCTCAACTGCGGCGTGTGCCCGGCGGGACAAACCTGCGGCGGCGGCGGCCGGCCCAGCGTCTGCGGCGCGGGTGGTGGCGGTGACGCGGGCGCCGGGTGCACCCCGCGGACGTGCGCGTCGGTGGGAGCCAACTGCGGCCCGGTGGCGAACGGCTGCGGCGCGCTGCTCAACTGCGGGACGTGCCCGGCCGGTCAGTCCTGCGGCGGCGGCGGGCGGCCCAGCGTGTGCGGTTCGGGCGGCGGCGGCGACGCGGGCGTCGGGTGCGTGCGGCGCACGTGCGCGGGCGTCGGGGCCAACTGCGGCCCGGTGTCGGACGGCTGCGGCGGGCTCCTCGCGTGCGGTACGTGCCCGGCGGGTCAGACCTGCGGCGGCGGCGGCGTGGCGAGCCAGTGCGGCGCCCCGCGGTGTGTGCCGCGCACCTGCGCGGCGGCGGCGGCCAACTGCGGCCCGGTGGCCGATGGCTGCGGCGGGCTCCTCAACTGCGGCACCTGCGTGGCCCCGCAGACCTGCGGCGGCGGCGGTCGCCCGAGCGTCTGCGGCTCGGCGGGCGGCGGCATGACCACCTGCACCAACCTCTGCCTGCGCCGGGCGACCTGCAGCGCGGGTGTGGTCACCACCATCTCGGGCCGCGTGGTGACGCCGGCGCGGACGGCGCCCGATCCGCTCTACAACGCGGTGGTGTACATCCCCAACGCGCCCGTCGCGGCCTTCACGCCGGGCGTGTCGTGCGACCGCTGCGGCTCGCCCACGTCGGGCTCGCCCGTGGTGAGCGCGGTGACCGGCCCCGACGGGACCTTCGTGCTCCGTGACGTCCCGGTGGGGGCCAACATCCCGCTGGTGATCCAGATCGGGCGCTGGCGCCGCCAGGTGACCATCCCGATGGTGAACCCCTGCGTCGACAACGCCCTGACGACGAACCTCACGCGCCTCCCGCGCAACCGCATGGAGGGCGACATCCCGCTCACGGCGATGGTGACGGGCAACGTCGACGCGCTCGAGTGCGTGCTCCGCAAGATCGGCATCGATGACACGGAGTTCACGACGCCGGCCAACAACGGGCGAATCCAGTTCTACGTGGCCAACGGCGCGAACGCGGGGCGCATGACGCCGGCGGCGAGCGCGCTCTACAACACCCCGGCGACCCTCGCCCGCTACGACATGGTGCTCTTCGCCTGCGAGGGTTCGCCCTTCGTCAAGGACACGACCGCGCAGCGCAACGTGGTCAACTACGCCAACGCCGGAGGCCGCGTCTTCGCGACGCACTTCAGCTACACGTGGCTCCACAACATCGCGCCCTTCACCTCCGTCGCCCGGTGGAACGTCCGCCAGAACAACCCGGGCAACCCCCTCACCGGGATCATCGACACGTCCTTCCCGCGCGGCGCGGCCTTCGCCCAGTGGCTCGCCCTCGTCGGCGCCGCCACCGGGATGGGGCGCATCTCGATCAACGACCCGCGCCACGACGTCGACGCGGTGGTGGCCCCCACCGCCCGCTGGATCTACTCCACGTCGCCCACGACCGTGCAGCACCTCACCTTCAACACGCCGGTGGGCGCCGCGGCCGACGCGCAGTGCGGCCGCGTGCTCTTCAGCGACTTCCACGTGAGCGGCGCGACCACGGGCGGGCGCACCTTCCCCGCGGAGTGCTCCAACACCCCGCTGACGGCGCAGGAGAAGGTGCTGGAGTTCATGCTCTTCGACCTCGCGTCGTGCGTGGCGCCCGACATGCCGCGCCCGCCCACCTGCACGCCCGTGACGTGCGCCTCGGCGGGCGCCACCTGCGGCCCCATCGGCGACGGCTGCGGCGCCACCCTCAACTGCGGCACCTGCACGGCCCCGCAGACCTGCGGCGGCGGCGGCGTCGCCAGCCGCTGCGGCACGCCCACCTGCACGCCGCGCACGTGCGCCGAGCAGGGCCTCTCCTGCGGCCCCGCGGGCGACGGTTGCGGCGGAATGCTCAACTGCGGCACCTGCCCGGCGGGCACCACCTGCGGCGGCGGCGGCACCCCCGGCGTGTGCGGCGCGCCGAGCTGCCGCCCGGTGAGCTGCGCCGACCAGATGCTCACCTGCGGCCCGGCGGGTGACGGCTGCGGGGGGATGCTCAACTGCGGCACGTGCCCGGCGGGCACCACCTGCGGCGGCGGCGGACGCCCCGGCGTGTGCGGCTCCCCGACGTGCCGCGCGCAGACGTGCATGGCGCAGGGCATCGCCTGCGGCCCGGCGGGCGACGGCTGCGGCGGTACGCTCAGCTGCGGCACCTGCCCGCCCGGCACCACCTGCGGCGGCGGCGGCATGCCGGGCGTGTGCGGCGCTCCCCGCTGCGTCCCGCGCACCTGCGCCGATCAGATGCTGATGTGCGGCCCCGCGGGCGACGGCTGCGGGGGTACGCTCGACTGCGGCGCCTGCGCACCGCCGCTCACCTGCGGCGGCGGCGGGACGGCGGGCGTGTGCGGCGCCCCGCGTTGTGTGCCGCGCACCTGCGCCGATCAGATGCTCCAGTGCGGCCCGGCGGGCGACGGCTGCGGCGGTACGCTCGACTGCGGCACCTGCCCGCCCGGCACCACCTGCGGCGGCAGCGGACGCCCGGGGATGTGCGGCGCGCCGTCGTGCCGCCCGCGCACCTGCGCCGACCAGATGCTGATGTGCGGCCCCGCGGGCGACGGCTGCGGCAACGTCATCCAGTGCGGCAACTGCCCGCCCCCGCAGACCTGCGGCGGCGGCGGCACCCCGGGCGTGTGCGGGCGGGGCGTGTGCACCCCGCGCTCGTGCGCCGACGCCAACGCGGAGTGCGGCGCCGTGGCCGACGGCTGCGGCGGCGTCATCACCTGCGGTGACTGCACGGCGCCGCTCTCGTGCGGCGGCGGCGGTGTCGCCAACCGCTGCGGCATGATCGGGTAGCGCACGCCGCTACGTCAGGCCCACGAGCCCCCACGGGCTCGTGGGTCTTCCTCCGCGGCGGCCCGGCGTCGCATGATCCCCATCCGTCCCGTCGCTCGTTCGTGAGCCCAGACCGGAACCTCGTTGAGGTGCCGGTCGCGGGTCTACGAACGAGCGATGGGCCGAATCGGTAGAGGGGAGAGCGTGCGGTTCAGGCGAGGGCGCCGAGGTCGGGGCGCTGCGCGGCGGTGGGCTCGGCGGAGAGGGTGCGCGACTGCTCCACCCAGCGCTCGCGCGCGATGCGGCCCTTGAAGACCTCGAGCTTCGAGTTGACGAAGTCGACGTCGGCCTCGGTCCAGTCTGCCACCTGCCAGAAGTAGTAGACGCCGAGGTCGTGCAGGAGCTTCAGCAGCACCGGGCCGACCCCGACGATGCGCAGCAGGTCGTCGGGCTCGCCAAACACCGGGTTGGTGAGCAGGTTGCGACCGCCGCCCGCGCGGTGGTGCGAGAGGAAGAGCATCTGCGTCGGCGAGGGACCGCTGGCGGGCGGCGGGCGCTCGCTCACGCCGCGCACCAGCGCCTCCAGGGCAGCGAGGCGCTCGACCAGCGGCGTGAGGTCGACGCGCTCGACGCGCACCTCCGTGACGTGGCGCTCCAGCGTCGCGAGGCGGTCGATGACGAGCGTCGAGTCGCTGGTGTGCTGCGACGTGACCCGCGCCTCCAGGGCGGCGAGGCGCGACACGACGGGCGTGAGGTTCGTCGGGCGGATCGCCTCGACCTTCGCATCGAGCTCGCTGAGCTGCGACACCAGCGGGCGGAGGTCGACGTCAGGCGCGGGCTTCACCGCCGCGACCGTCGAGGCGAGCGCGGAGATGCCCGAGAGCACGTTGCCGTTGTCCGTCGGCTTGATCGCCGCGACGGCCGCTTCGAGCGCCGCGAGCCGCGCCGTGAGCGGGCCGAGGTCCACCGCGGCCGCGGGCTTGATCGCCGCCACCGTGGAGGCCAGCGCGGCGATGCCGCTCAGCACGGGCGCGTTGTCCCCGGGCTTCGCCGCCTTCACCGTGCGCTCCAGGTCGTTGAAGCGCGCGAGCAGGGCCGACAGCTCCGGGCCGCGACCCGCGACGATGGCCTTGTCGAGCGCGTCGAGGCGCGCGATGACCGGGGCGAGGTCGGTCCCCTGGATCTGCCCGAAGCGCGCGTCGATCGCGTCGAGGCGGGCCACCGTGGGGGCGAGGTCGGCGGGCTTGATGGCGCCGAGGCGGGCCTCCACCTTGTCGCGCCACGCGGCGTCGGCGTCGAGGCGCGCCTGGAGGGACTTGTGCTCGCCTTCGAGCCTCGCCGCCCGCGCGTCGGCCGCGGCGCGCGCCTCGGTCGCGGCGGTGAGCTCGGCGGCTTGCGTCGAGGCCGACGCGCTCAGCCGCGTGTACTCCACGCTCACGTCTTCAAACTGCCGCCGCAGCCACCAGTGCATCAACATCGCGCCGAAGATCGCGGCGAGCGTGAGCAGGGCCAGAATCTCTACCAACAGGAAGGTCATGGGGTCGTCGTCTCCGTCAGGCTCTCGCCGCTCACTCGCCGTCGTGCACCACGTGAATCTCGATGCGGCGGTTGCGCGCGCGCCCCGCCACGGTGACGTTGTCCGCCACGGGTCGGTCGGGGCCGAAGCCCTGCGACCGCAGCCGCGCCTCCGCGAGCCCCCGCTGCGAGAGGGCCACCCGCACCGAGGCCGCCCGCGCGTCGCTCAGGGTCATGTTGGCCGCGCGCAGCCCCGAACCGTCGGTGTGACCCTCGATGCGCAGGATGCCAGGACACTGCCGCGCCGCCGCCGCCACGCGGTCGAGGAGCGGGCCGTTGGTGGGGGCGATCACCGCGCTGTTGATCTGGAAGTTGATGGTCGACGCGCGGAGGATGGCGTCGAGCGCCTGCTCACAGGCCATCACCTCCTCGCGCACGAGGAGCTCCACGTCGCCGAGGCGCATCCCCTCCAGCGGCGCGCGGGCGGCGGCGTCGACGGCGTCGCGCGTCGCGCGGGTGACGTCGCAGTGGAGCGCGAAGACGCCCGACACCAGGCTCGCGCTCCCCGCGTCACAGCCGCTGAGCACCGTGAGGCCACGCTCGCACACCGCGCGGAACGGCTCCGGCGCGGGGCGCCCCGTCACCCGCAGCGCGTCGATGACCTCACGCACCTTCGGCGGCGCCACCAGGGCTTGCGCGCGGCGCAGCACCTCGGCGTGGGTGGCCTCGTCGGGGACGGATCCCGTCAGCCGCAGTACACCCTCCCGCAGCGAGAAGCGGTAGTCGGGCCACTCCGCGGGCGGCGGCGGCGGAGGCGGTGGTGGCGGCGCCGGCGGCGCTTCGAAGTCCGCGCGCACGCCCAGCGTGCAGTCATGCGCGCCGAGCCACGTCGGGCACGCGGCCCCCTCCGCGAGGCTGAGCGCGCGCGTGCGCAGGTCGTCGTCGGCGCGCGGGAGCTGGCCGCGGAGCATCACGTTCTGCCCGTCGGCTTCGACGCGAACCCACCCCATCCCCTCGGCCGCGAGCACCTGACGCACGCGCTCGCGGACGCTCGCCTCCACGGTCTGCTTGGCGAAGGGCATCACCCCCCACAGAAACACCCCCGCCAGGCCCGCGAGCGGCAAGAGACCCCACGGCCAGAAGCCCTCCGTCGGCGGATCGATGCGCCGCCACCGCCGGATGCGCCACCGCTCCTCCACCGTCGTCGTGGTGGTGCTGGCGGTGTCCTTCGTTTCTTCGTCCGTGGCCCCGGTTGGCATCGCGCCCATCGCCTTCTGACATCGCCAGAGACGGCGACGCTTCAGGCCATAGCGTCAATGGCGCATCGGACGGTTGTCAACTGAAGATTCGGAAGAGCCGGCGGACGGGTGAGGGCGACGAAATCAGCGGCCGGTGAGGTAGAGGTAGTTGAGGCACATCTCGTCTTGTGTGCCCTCGCCGCGGCGGGTGGCGGCGGTGCGCGAGGTGCTGTCGTAGCCGCAGGTGATGGCCAGCGTGTCGCCGGGGTTCACGTCCACGGGCGCGGCGTAGAAGAAGAGGCGTTGCCAGTGGAAGTTCCACTGCGTCACGTCGCTGAGGCAGGTCGCGCGGGCGCCGCGCGCCTCCACCCGCAGCGTGCGTCCGAGCTCGTGCATGTGGGGGGCGACGCCGTACACCCGAACCCCGCGCGGCGCGAGGGCGGGTGTCACCGTCCGCTCGCCGTTGACGAGCGTCATGGGGACGCGCGGCGGGATGTTGATGTCAGTCGCCCCCACGGGGATGAGCCGCGCCTCCGCGCCCACCGACGGCGTCGTCCGCAGGCGCACCGCCGTGCGGTCGGCGTGCGTCCCGTTGAGGAGGTTGTAGTGCACCTGGATGGCCACCTTGCGCCCGCCCGTGAGCCGCAGCCCCGTCCCCTCGGGGAAGCGCGTCGCCTCGCCGCCCGGCGCCCACAGCACGAGCGGCGCGGTGTTGGTCACACCCGGCCCACCGAAGCACGGGTAGCCCGGCATCGGGTCGGCCGCGTCGAGCCGCGTCGCCTCCGCCTCGGCCTCCGCCGTCGACAGCGCGTACACGATCACGTGATGAACCACCCGCGTGTCGCCCGGCAGCACTTCGAAGCCCGTGATGAAGCGGTCTTGCGCGACACCCGGGTCGGCGAGGAAGCAGCGGTACTGGTCGGTGCGGTCCATCGGCGGGGTGTACGAGGTGCCGATGTCGAAGCGCACGTCGGCGCCGTCGAGCCCTGTGGTCACCGTCGGCGGCTGCGGTCGGCGCGCCGGATCCCCCTCGGGCGCCCCCGCCTCGGCCCAGCGCGCGATGGTCGCGATCTCCGCGTCGGTGAGCCACGCGACGTCGCCGCGGAAGCTGTTGCACGCGCCCGACGCGTTGATCACCGTCGGGGGCATCGTGCGGGCGGTGGTCTCGGTGCGCATCGAGCCCGCGAAGGGCTGCGCGGTCGCGTAGGTCTCCAGCGAGAAGGGGCCGATCCCGCCCGCGCGGTGGCAGCTCACGCACTTGTTGAACACGATCGGCGCGACCTGCTCGTTCCACGTCGGCGCAGGGCCGGGCGGAGGCGTGGCGGCATCGGTCGGCGTCGGAGCGGTCGCCTCGGTGGAGCCGTCACGGTAGGCGACGGTCTCGGTCGGGGCGCAGGCAGCGAGGAGCGAGGCGGCGAGGAGGAGCGTGGCGCGCATGGGATGCACCCGACGCAACGGTCGTACCGTACGGAAGGTCGCGCGCTTCGTTCGCGCGGGTGTCGTCACCGCGCCACAGGATGCGGCCTCGCCGCGACGGGCTCAGCCGTGGCGCCGCGCGAAGTCGCCCATGAAGTCGGCGAGCGCGCGCACGTCGGCGGGGGAGACGGCGTTGTACATCGACACGCGGATGCCGCCCACCGAGCGGTGGCCCTTGATGCCCACCATCCCGTGCGCCGCGGCCTCCTTCACGAAGAGGTCTTCGAGCGCCTCGTCGCGCAGGCGGAAGACGCCGTTCATCTGCGAGCGCGAGGCGGGCTCCACCGGGCAGCGGTAGAAGTCGGCGGCCCCGTCCACGGCGGCGTAGAGCGTGTCGGCCTTCGCGCGGTTGCGCGCTGCCATCCCCTCGGCTCCGCCCTCCGCCTTCACCCAGCGGAGCACGTTGCGCATGAGGTAGATCGCGAAGGTGGGCGGCGTGTTGTAGAGCGAGTCGTTGGCCGCGTGGACGCCGAGGCGAAACACCTTGGGGATGTCCGTCCGCGCCGAGGCCATCACGTCCTTGCGCACCACGTAGACGGTGACGCCGGAGGGGCCGAGGTTCTTCTGCGCGCCGGCGTACGCGAGGGCGACGCGCGAGAAATCACAGGGGCGCGAGAGGAAGTCCGAGCACATGTCTGCCACCAGGGGGACGGCCCCCGTGTCGGGCAGCGCGTGGTACTGCGTCCCCTCGACGGTGTTGTTGGTGGTGATGTGCGCGTAGGCCGCCGCGGGGTCGAGCGTGAGCTCGTCGGGGCGCGGGACGCGGGTGTAGCGCTTCGCGAGGTCGGGGCCCGCCGCGCGCGCGTCGCCCACCGTGCGGGCCTCCTCGATGGCGCGCTCGCTCCAGTTGCCGGTGACGACGTAGTCGGCCCGCGCGCCCGCCCGCAGCAGGTTGAGCGGCACGAGCGCGAACGCGTGGTGGGCGCCGCCCTGGAGCAGCACCACCGCGTGCGACTCGGGGATCGCGAGGAGCTCGCGGAGCAGCGCCATCGCCTCGAAATGGACGGCCTCGTAGGCCTTGCCGCGGTGGCTGTGCTCCATGATCGACATGCCCGTGCCGGCGTAGTCGAGGAGCTCGTCGCGCGCCTGTTCGAGCACGGAGAGGGGGAGGGCCGCGGGGCCGGCGTTGAAGTTGATCACGCGGTGGGTCATGAGGGCCGCGGACCGTAGCAGAAGCCACCGCCGCGACAAACCGCCCGGTGCTTCCGAGACCCGTGCGCGGTGTGGTAGACACATCGGGGTATGGACGCCGCGAAGCACCTGCCCGCCACGGTGGTCTACCCGGAGACGGACGAGATGGGGGAGCACCAGACGCAGTTTCGCATCGCGGTGCTGCTGGTCCCGTTGGTGATGGCGTGGCTGGCGCTGAAGGGTCGCGCGGCGCAGGTGGCGGGCAATCAGTTCTGGTACTTCGTGAAGGGGCAGCCGAAGCGGAGCCGTGCGCCAGACCTGTACGTGGTCGACGGCGTGGCGCCGAACGCGCGCGATCGAGCGACGTGGCACACGTGGGAGGGGCATCGGCCGTCCTTCGTGCTCGAGGTCGCCAGCGCGCAGTGGCAGAAGGACTACGACGAGGCGCCCGGTGACTACGACGCCATGCGCGCCAAGGAGCTGGTGATCTTCGACCCGGGCGCGAGCGAGCGGAGCCGCCGCCGGATCCGCTGGCAGGTGTACCGGCGGGTACGCGGCCGAGGCTTCGTCCAGGTGTTCGCGGGGGGCGGCGACCGCGTGGAGTCGCGGGAGTTGGAGTGCTGGATCCGACTGGTCGAGGAGGACGGCAACCCCCGGCTCCGCCTCGCGTCAGGGCCGCACGGCGATGAGCTCATCCCCACCGACGCCGAGCGCGCGGAGGCCGAACGCGCGGCGAAGGAGGCCGAACGCGCAGCGAAGGACCTCGCGCTCGCCCGCGCCGCGGCGGCCGAGGCGGAGCTCGCGCAGCTCCGCGAGGCGCTCCGCAACCGCGGGGGCTGATTCGTGGGCTACCGCGTCAGCGCCCCGAGCGGCGCCCGCTCGCCCGCCGTCCACCGCCCCGTCGCCGTGTACGCCCCGTAGCCCAGCACCGCCAGCGCCAGCACCGCCGCCACCACGCTCCCCACGTGCGCGGGGGGCGGCGTGAGCGACGCGTCGCGCAGCTCCACCACGTCGCCCGCGGACAGGTCGAGCGGCGACGCGTCGACCCCTGCGGCGCGCAGCGACGAGCGCAGCCGCGCGAGCGCCACTGGCGGCCAGTTGCGGAAGCGCGGCATCGTCGCCAGCCGCGCGTGACGTCGCGACGCCGCGAGGCCCTCCGCCGCCTCCAATCCGCCCGCCACCAGGGCCGTCGGCACCAGCACCTGACCCACGCCATACCGCCACGCCGCCGCCACCCCGAGGGCCGCCACCAGCGCCGCGCTCACCGTGTCGGGAAGGTCGGCGAGCAGGCGCCCCACCCGCCGCGCGACGTGAGCCCCCGGCATGGGCCACGCGGGCAGCGCCAACGCGAGCGCAGTGGCCAGCGACCACGCGGCCACCACCGGCGTCGCGAAGGTCGCCACCCCCAGCGCGGCGACCGCGGCGACCACGAGGCACGCCGGGGCCGACTCTTCGGGCGAGCGCTGCCCGCGCTGCACGAGCGCCCGCGTCATGAGGCAGGGAGCGACCACGGCCATTCCCCCCGCGCACGCGGCCGAGAGCGCGTCGGGGTCGGCGACGAGCGACGCGGCCCGCTGGGCGAGGAGGCACGCCACCCCGAAGCGCAGCGCGGCGAGCGGCGACGCGGTGATCCACGGACCGGCGCGCTCGGCCTCGGCGCGGCCGCCGACGGGCGGGAGAAACTCGCGGGCGTCAACGCGCTCCGCGATGGCGCCGAGGAGGAGCTCCGGGTCGCCCACGTCGAGCACGGGCGCGTCGCCCTCGACGGTGCGGAGCCGCGGTGAGCCGAGGGGCGTGAGGTCGGCGAAGGCGACGGGCGGGCCGTGGGCGACGTCGACGTGCGCGTAGCTCACCCGCATGACGCCGCGGGCCGTGGTCACCTCGCCCGCCGTCAGCCGCACGTGCTCCACCGCGAGCCACGGGATCGCTCGCTCGCCGTCGGGGCCGCTCACCCGCAGCGCGTCGTCGTCGGCCGCGATGCGCACGTGCGGCGCGCGCCACGCGATGCGCAGCGCGAGCATCACGCCCAAGGCCCCGACGGTGACCACGGTGGTCTCGCGGACGCCGAGCTGGAGCACCAGACGAAGCCCGATCCAGGTGCCGAGGGCGAGGAAGGCCATGTGTCGGATCCACTCGCGCTGCCCGGGGCGAAAGGGGTGCATGGCCGTGTCCTCGCGGGGAGACTACGGCATCCGCGCGGCGACGTCGAAGCGGGCGCCGGTCGATATGATACGGTCCGCGCCGGATGACGGGACCGACGGCCCCACGCAGCGCGCGCTGGCGCACCTGGACGCTCTCCGCCGCGGCGCTGTGGGCGATGCCGGCGGTCGCGTCGGCCCAGCCCGCGCCGAGCCCGGAGGCGCGCGCGCAGGCGGCCTTCGACGAGGCGATCGTGGCGTGGCGGCGGGGCGACTGCATCGCGGCGGTGGAGGGCTTCTCGCGGGCCATGGAGGCCGCCGCGCACCCCGACACGCGGTACAACCTCGCGCGGGCGCTGGAGTGCGCCAACGACGTGGCGCGGGCCATCGGCGAGTACGAGCGCTTCCTCCAGGAGAGCACCGACGCGGCCGATCGGCAGGAGGTGACGCAGCGCCTCGCGACGCTGCGGGCGCGGCCGGTGGAGGTGTTCCTGACGACGGAGCCGTTGGAGGCGACGGTGCGCGTCGATGGCGCCGAGGGGCCGCCCGAACGCACCCCGTGTCGGCTGCGGCTCGCGCCAGGCACGCACCTGCTGTCCATCGACCACGCGGGGTTTCGCCCGGTGGTGCACCGCGTGGTGGTCGAGCCTGGCGTCGCGCAGGACGTCCATGTGCCGATGGTGGCGCTCCCGGTGGCGCCGCCTCCGCCGCCCGAGGTCGACCGCGTCGCCAACCGCCGCGTGGGTCGCATGGTGTCAGGGCGCGCGGCGCTGCTGGGCGGCTTCTCGGTGCCGCGCGACCGTCCCGTGCTGGCCTTCGGCGTCGAGGCGGGCGTGTTCGTGCGGCGCTCGATCACGGCGCTCGCCCACGCCATCTGGATCGACACCGACGGCGCCCCGTTCCTCCTCGGCGCCGACCTCGGGTGGACCTTCCCGTTGTCCGACCTCGACCTCGGGATCTTCGTGACGGGCTCGGCGCTGTTCCAATGTGACCTGTCGTGCCGGGAGGCGACCTTCCGGCGCGACGAGCAGCAGTTTGTGGGGGGCTTCGCGGTGCGGGCCGACGTGGTGCTTCACCCGCGGCTGGCGCTGGGGCTCTTCGGGCGCGCATCGTGGCGCAACTTCGACCTGTCCAACAGCGAGGCGCTCCTCGCGACGGGCGGCATCGCGCTGAGCCTCCACCTGTAGCGCCGCGTCAGCGCGGCAGGCAGGTGGCGAGGAGCGTCGTCTTGTAGTTGCTGAACACGCCCTGGAACACGCCCGTCGCCGACGGCCGGTACTGCGTCCCGTTGACGGTGAAGTAGTACTCGAAGGTCGTCGACACCAGCGCCCCGTCGGGCGACGCCGCGAGCGGCGCCGCCGGGCACGCGGTGAGCGCGGGGAAGTCGGGCAGCGGGTCGACGCCGCGGAGGTCGACCGCGTAGCGCGCGTTGTTGCCCACGCGCCGCTCGAAGTTGACGTGCCGCATCGCGAAGGCCCCGGCGCTGCCGAAGCGGTAGTGCATCTGCACGTTGAGCTGACGCCAGAGGTCGGGGTTGTCGCGGTCGGTGACGCCCTGCTTCCACACGTCGAAGGTCACCACGCGGATGGCCGCGCGCTGCCGGGCCCACGTCTCGTACGTCCACGTGCTCGTGATGGCGCGGCGGTCGGCGTCGCACGCGAAGCCGTTGTTGCAGGTGGCGCGCGAGATCACCACGGCGCCGTCGCCCACCCAGCCAGGCGCGTTGGGGTCGGGCTGCACCGTGAAGCGGTAGTTGTTGCCGTAGTTCGAGTCCCACGCGTTGCAGCCCCAGCGGTTGTTCACCTGGAACCACATCTCCAGCCGACCCGCCGCGTTGGGCAGCGTGATGGCCGTGGCGTACGGCGACAGCCCCCCGACGAGCGTCGGTGAGAAGGTGGTCGCGGCGCCGCCGTTGACGCGGAAGTACCCGCTGATGCCCCAGGCCTGCTGCCCGTTGGTCTCGCCGCGGCACTGCGGGAGCCGCGCGGCGTCGAACACCACCCGCACCTGCCGCCCCGCGATGAGCGAGCCCGTCACCCGCTGCGACCAGTCCGCGCCGAAGGTGATCGTCGCCGACTCGATCCGCTCCGCCGCGCTGCCCTGCGACTCCATCTCGACGGGCGCGCAGCCCATCGCCGCCAGGGTGGTGAGCATCGCCGCCGTCACGAACGTCGTCTGGTTCATTGGGGCGCCCTCTACACCCACATCCCCCCACCGTCAACGGGGGCGCCGTGATCACCCGATGATCATGCTTTCGTTCAAGAGCTTTCCGGTGCGGAAGCGGTCGAGCGACCACTGCTCGAAGAGGGGGGAGGTAGCGCCCGTGTGGACGTGCTCGGCGAGGAGGCGGCCCATGACGGGCGCCATCATGAAGCCGTGGCCCATGAAGCCGCAGGCGAGGGTGAGGTTCTCGGGCTCGGCGACGCGGCCGACGATGGGGTTGGCGTCGGGCGTGAGGTCGTAGCAGCCGGCCCACTGGCGCAGCACCTTCACCCGCGCGAGGCGGGGCACCGCGCGGACGAGCGAGCGCGAATACTTCGCGAGGAAGTCCGCCGAGCTCCGCTGGTCGATGCCGTGGGGGACGGGCTCGACGCTCACGCCGCCGACGATCTCGCCGCGCATCGACTGCGAGAAATACAGCCCATCGGTGAGGTCGGCGACGAGCGGGCCGAGCCACGGCTTGAGCGGCTCGGTCGAGCAGATCTCGTGGCGGTGCGGCTTGTTGGGGAGCGCGACGCCGACCATGCGGGCGATCTCCGGGCTCCACGCGCCCGCGCAGCAGACCACTTCGTCGCACTCGACCACGAACGCGTCGCCCGCGTGCACCACCTCCTCGCCGCGGGTCACCTGGCCGAGGCGCGTCGGTCGCAGCCGCACGCCCGTGATGCGCGACCCTTGGGTGACGAAGCCCACCACGTCGGTGAAGGGCGCGATCTCCACGCCGAGGTCTTGCGCGGCCCGCGCGTAGCCCCACACGAAGGGCCACGGAAACACCACGCCGTCTTCGGGGTTGAAGCTCGCCCGCAGCACGCCGTCGACCGAGAGCTCGGGGACGTGACGGAGGGCCTCGTGCGGCTCGAGCAGGCGGGTGGGGAGGCCGCAGCGGTTCTGCAGCGCGACGGAGGCTTCGAGGGCGGCGGCGCGCGCGTCGCTCCGCGCGAGGAAGAGGTAGCCGCCCTGGCGAAACCACACGTTGATGCCCATCGTCGCCGCAAACTCGCGGCAGATCGCGATGCTCTCCTGCATCAGCCGGATGTTGGTCTCGGTGGAGAACTGCGCGCGCACCCCGCCCCCGTTGCGCCCGCTCGCCCCCGCGCAGAGGTACGAGCGGTCGACCACGAGGACGTCCGTGAGGCCGCGGCGGGCGAGGTTCCACGCGGTGGCGAGGCCCATGATGCCGGCGCCGAGCACCACCACCTTCGCGCGGCTACGCATCGTCGTCTCCTCCGAGCGACGCCAGCGCGCCGAGCGGGATCGGGTGCAGCGGCGGCCGCGCCGTGATGGGCAGCTCGGGCTGCGCGCCCGTCTTCGCCGCGAGGAGGCGCGCGCAGGCCACCACGCACTGCTTCCCCTGGCACCAGCCCGTCCCCAGGCCCGTGTAGCGCTTCACGGACTCGAGGTCGTGCTGGCCCTTGCCGATGGCCTCCTCCACCTCGTCGAGGGTGACGTCCTCGCAGCGGCACACCATCGCCTTCGCCGTCATCGCACACCTCGGGGCAGGGGGGTCACCGGGGATGAACGTGGCGCTTCGGCGCCCGCCCACGGGATGTGCTTCGGTTCGCTCGGCCTCCATCCCCCGCTCGCTGTCGCTCGCGCGTTCCCCCTTCCTCCGTCGCAGGAAGCGCCAGAGTAAGGGGCCATCGACGCACCGTAGGGCAGCGAGACGCACCTCACATCGCACCACTGCTTCGCCCTACGCCGCACCGCAGTTACCCGGCGCCGCGTCGACGTTGCTGGGCGGAGCGGCGGTCCAGCGGGAGGTGCGCGCCGCCGCCCTACCGCGCGTCGACGGCCCCTTCCTCTGGCGCTTCCTGCGACGGAGGAAGGGGGAACGCGCGAGCGATAGCGAGCGGGGGATGGAGGCCGAGCGAACCGAAGCGCATGGAACGCCGTCATCGCACCACCCCCAGGTCGCGCCGCACCCGCGCCGCCACGCGCGCACCATCCGCCGCCCGCTCGGCCTCCGTCGCCCAGGGCGCGCGCAGCGTCCCGGTGACGTACACGCCCGGCTGCGCGGTGGCCCCGTCGTCGTCGGCGCGCGGCACGAAGCACCCGCGGGCCGCCTCCCACGCGAGCGCCGCGCCCGCCTGCCCCGCGAGCTCGTAGGCGGCGGTCGGCAGGTCGGCCGACACCAG
>JBILLV010000380.1:0-8250 GCA_044375895.1 Polyangiales bacterium
AGAGCCGGGCTCATGGAGAACCATGGAGGGTCCTCGACGAGGGAGCCCGGCTTTGCGGGCGATCCGATTCGAGCCCAGGCGTGAGCTCCTGCGAACCCTGGGAACTCCCGAGAGCGTCGGCCCCACGCGAACTGACCAACATTGGGCGTAGCGCACGGGACGCCGACGCCCCGCGCCTCGGGGCGCCGACGCCCCAGACGGCCATCCTCCGCCGCACCAGACGCCCGCATCTCCGCGCGGCCCGCCGGTTGCTCCTCGTCGTGACGCGCCCCAACGGCGCCAACACCCGGAGCACCCACCATGAAGCGCAACCTTCTCCTCCTCCTCTCCATCGGCGGCACGCTCGCCTGCGGCATCGACATCGACCTCGATGATTCCTCCGAGCGCGACCCCTGCGACGCGATGTGCCTCGCGCAGGCGAGCGCCTCCTGCGCCTCCTTCTCGATGAACCGCTGCCAGAGCGCGTGCCGCTCCCTCTACGCGGCGACGCCCCGCTGCGAGGCCCCGCTCGACGCGGCGATGCGATGCGCAGCGCGGTCGACGTACACCTGCACCGACGGCCGCCCCACCATCACCTCGTGCGTCGCCGAGCTCGACGCCGCAGGGCGCTGCCTCAACGCCACGGAGCGTTGATGCCCGCCGCGGCGCGGGGCTACCCTCCGCCCGTGTCCGCGCTCCCCTCCCCTGACGCCGTCGAGTCGACCTCCCTCCTCGCCCGCGCCCGCTTCGAAGCGCAGTCGCTCGTCGACGCGCACCCCCCGCGGCTCGTCGATCGCAACAAGAAGCGCGTCTACGCCGTCGCCTGCCCGCCCGGCGCCCGTCACCACGGCGCCCTCACCGTCTCGCGCTGGCGCCCGATGGACCCGCCGTCCTCCGTCGCCCTCGCGCGCGCCAAGGCCACCGCGTGCATCCCCCGCGAGGACGTCTTCGACTACGCCCCCGCGGCCGACGCCCTCACCGCGGTGGAGTGGCACCTCAACTTCGCGTGCTCGGCGCTGTTCTGCGCGTACCGCGGGCCGATGTTCGCGCAGGACGAGCTGCAGGTGGCCGAGCACCCCGCGCTCGGATCGTTGCGCGAGGCGATGCTCAACGCCCCGCCGCACCCGCTGCTCGCGCCGCGCACCCGCGATGTGTTCGGCCCCACCCCCGTGCTCATCCGCGGCGTCGAGCGACGCTGCGTCGTCGACATCGCCCCCAACGCCCCCGCGGGGCGCCCCGACGGACTCTACGGCGCGCGCTTCGGGGTGGCTCCCCCCGACGACGTGACGGCCGCGACGCGGGCGCTGACGCCGCCCACCGTGTCCAACATCCTCGCGATGGAGGCGCCCACGGGCGGTCACGGGGTGTACACCCTGGCGCAGATCCGCGACGTGCTGGTGACGGCGTACACCGGCTTCACCGCCGCGCGCGTCGAGTCGCAGCGCGCGCGGGAGGGCGCCGTCACCGTGGTGCACACCGGCAACTGGGGGACGGGCGCGTACGGCGGCAACAAGGCGTTGATGGCGCTGCTCCAGGTGCTCGCGGCGCGCCTCGCGGGGGTCGATCGGCTGGTGTTTCACACGCACACGCCGGAGGGGACGGCGGCGCTGCGCGAGGGCGAGGCGACGCTCGCGCGGCTGTGGCAGGCGGGGGAAGACGGCGCGGTGGCGGTGGGGCCGCTGCTCGCGGCGCTCGAAGCGATGCGCTTCCCGTGGGGCGTGTCGGACGGAAACTGAGGCTACGGCAGCGGCGAGAGCATCCCGAGGAAGGGCGACGCGAGCAGCGGCGCGGCGGGCAGCCACGTCACGGCGAGCGCGAACGACATCGCCACCGACTCGCTCTCGGCCAGCGCCTCGTCCCACCAGCGACGGCTCCCCGCGAGCACGATAACGCCTTCGCGCGGCACCTCGCGGAAGGGTGCGGCCGGCGTCGGATCGCCCAGCACCACCACCCGCCCGCGGTGCGCCGCGAGGGCGTCGGGGAGCTGCACCACAGTGCCGTCGTCGCAGTGCGCCGCGCCGTCATGCGCGACGCCCTCGCGCGTGGGGAGCTGGCGCCACGCGGCGAGCGCGCGACGGGTGCGGCGCAGCGTGGAGAGCCCGACGGCGACGCCGAGGAGGGCGCAGACGATCCACTCCCACAGCGGGGCGGTGAAGAGCAGATAGCGCGGGGCGGCCTTGTTGCCGATAACCTGGCCCTCGGCGGCGACAAAGACCAACTCGCGGTAGACGCGACGCGCGCTCTGCATCCGCGCCTCCGGCAAGCCCCACCCGAACTCGTAGATCGTCACGGGCGAGTCGCAGCGGTGCGCGAGGTAGGGCGAGGGGCGAACGGAGCCGCGTACGATCCGGGTCACGCAGCGCTCTCCCACCCGGCGCTGACGCACGGTGACGCCGTCGAAAAACTGTTCAAACACGCGCGGGTTGCGGGTGGGCGACAGGTGGGCGGGGCTCGCGTGGTAGCGACCGAGGCCCGCGGCGGTCGGGTGCAAAGCGGAGAAGACGGCCGCCACGAGCGCGAGGCCCACGACGAGCACCACAGAGGCGACGACGGGCCAGCGACGCGCACGCAGCGTCGGGAGCCACCCGAGCACGGTCAGCGTTGCGGGCATCACGCCGAGGAGAAACATCGACGAGAAGAGGAGCGCGCTGCCACCCAACGCGCCGCCCGCGTCGCCATCGCTGTCGAGCCGTGCGGCCGTGGGCCACGCGAACACCAGCCACGGCGTGAGCGACGCCAGCGCGAGGTACGCCACCTGCGCGCTCTTCGCCGTCACGCCCCAGCGCTTCGCGCGCGCGAGCGGCACCACCGCGAGGCACACGCCGATCGCCGCCAGCGGGAAGAAGCCCCCCGCGAACGAGCTGCGGTCGTTGTACCCGGAGGCGAACGCGACGACCCACGAGAGCACGAACAGCAGCGGCGTGAGGAGGTGGACGCGTTGCCCGTCGGTCGCGTCGCGGTCGGCGAGGAGCGCGCGCGGGGAAGGCACCCAGGGAGGCGGTTCACTCCACGGCATGGCGTCCGCGATTGTACCCTGCCCGTGGCCGCGCGCGACCGAGTTCGCGGCCGTCGCGCACCGGCACCCCCACGCCGAGCGCGAGCACCAGCCACGGCGCCAGCAGCCCGCTCTTGAGCGCGTGGAGCAGGTCGGTGTGGCCGTGCTGCGGCACGAGGTGAATGAGGGCCGTCGCGACGGGGAAGGCCGCGATGAAGAGCCCCTGGCTCGCGAGCCAGCGGCGCCAGCCCGGCGGCGTGCGATTGAACAGCAACAGCACCGCGACGCTCGTCGGCGCGAGCAGCCACCACGCGAAGAACGGCAACACCCACAGCGACGGGGGCCCCCAGCGGGTGAAGAGCATCCGCAGCGAAGCCTCGGTCGCCGGGATCGCGAGCGCGGCATAGGCGGCGAGCGACAGGGTGAGGGTGAGGCGGCGCCGGGGCGTCGCGGCGTCGACCCACCACGCCACCCACGCCAGAAACCCCGCCACGCCCGCGGGGACGGCCCAATGGAAGTAGGAGACCCAGCGGAGCCCCGCCCACCCGTGGTGCTCCACCTCGGCGCGCCACAAGGCACCCGCGAGGGCGGCGACGAACACGAGCGATCCCCACGGGCGCATCACGGCGCGCGGCGCGTGAGCTCGATGGTGCCCGGCTCGCGCGGCTCTGTCGCCGACACGTCGCGGTAGCGCAGGCGGTCGCCGGTGACGCAGTAGTTCCAGCGGCGATTGGCGGTGGCGGAGACGATCCGGTTGTCACGCGTGGTGTAGCCGTCGCCGTCGCGCAGCGAACCCGTCTGGCGCACCACGCAGCGGCAGTCCCCGGCGGCACCCTCGGGCGCGCAGGCCGAGTCGGGGAAGGCGCCCCGCACGATTCCCTGGAGGCCCGCGCAGCCCCCGACGAAGGACGCGCAGAGCATCGGGACCACCAGCTCGGCCTCCACCTCCCACTGCGCCGCACGGGCCGCGATGATCGGCCCGAAGTTGACGCGACCGCGCGCCCGCCCCGTCGATCGGGTGACGCGCGCGCCGGGGCAACGCATGAGCTCGGCGGGGACGGGCAGGTCGAAGCAGCCGCCCGCGACGTCCCAGGTTCCCATCACCGCGCCGCCGCAGGGGGCGAGCGGCGGGCAGGAGGTGGTGGTGCGCACCTCCAGCGTCACCCACGGGGGCTCACCGAGCGGGCCGGCGTCGCCGAGCAGCGGGGGTGCGTCGGTGGACGGGAGGAGCGGTCCGTCGTCGCTCGCAGACGGCGCGTCGGGGGCGGCGTCGGGCGGCGCGGTGACGTCCATCGGCGCGGTGACGTCCATGGGCGCGGCGTCGGGCGCGCTCACCACGGCGGGCGACGCGCAGGCGACGAGGAGGGCGACGAGCGGGGGGAGGCACGCGGCGGTTCGCATCGGCGGAGCGTAACCGAATTCGCGACGGTGGGGCGGCGCGGGCCGCTCGAGGAGCCCACCACGGGCCGCGGCGACCGCTACCGCACCGAGAGCGTCACGGTCGCGACCACGACCTCACCGCGCGGCGTCTCCCTGAACTGCCAGTGACGGAAGGCGTTGGCGAAGCAGTCGGTCATCGACTCCGGCCGCGTCGTCGCCGACGCCACCCCGGCCCCCAGCACCGCCCCCGAAGCCCCGATCGCAAAGCGGATCGCCGCGCGCCCGCCCTGCGCCGACGCCCGCGCCCCCTGCCGACAGAACGAGAGCTGGCCGAGGTTGCGCAGCACCACGCGGCGCACGCTGTCCGCGACCTCGCGGTGCGAGACCTCGACCGCTGCGAGGTGGACGGAGCGCGCGTAGGCGTCTTCGAGGCGCCGCGCGGGCTGCTCGACGTTCACCTGCGAGGCGGGCCACAGCCTCCAGCAATCGGTCCCCGTACAGAGGCCGACGAGGTTCTGCGCGCAGAAGACGCCACACGGATCGCCGCCCCACGCCACGTACACGATCGGCTGCCCGACGTCCGCCCGCGGCGCGTGCTTCGGGTACGGCCGAAGGTGCGCCGTGAGCCACGCGCGCTCGGCGGTGTCTTCGCGCGCGATCGTCCCGTCGTCGTCCTCGCCCTGCGCCTGCGCCATCGCCAGCCCCGTCACCGCCAGCACCAGCATCCCCGCCACCACCGCCGCGAAGGCCATTCCCCCCTTCGCCCGCGGCAGCGCTTCGGAGGCCACCGTCCGCGCCACACAGACCGTCACCTCACCCAGCACCACCCCCGCCCGGTCGTCCGCATCGAGCGCACGTTCGTCACCCTCACGCAGCGAAGTCACCGTGGCCTCACCGCCTCGCAGCGTCCAGCCCGTCGCGCCCGCGGGCGTCGTCACCACCCATCGCTCGTCCCGCCACACCACCACCGGCGTCCCCTCCCACGCGAAGCCCTCGCCGGCCTTCAGGTGGGCCACGGAGAGCACCTGATCGCCCCACGTGACGGTCACCTCCGCGAGGTCATCCGGGGTGGGGCAGTGCGGGGCGCGAAAGGTGGGGGCGCGGTAGGGAGAGACGGTCGCGGTGTCCATCACCTCGACGTGACAGCGCACGGTCGAGGTCGGTTCCTGGGGGCGCGCGTTCAGCGCAGTCGGTGGCGGAGAATCTCGCCGTAGCCGCCGACCGCGTAGAGCGCGCCGTCGATCCCGAAGCCAGCGGCGCCGAGGCCCCCGGCGTAGCCTGAGGTGGGGAGCTCGAAGCGCTCCGCCGTCCGCGTGGCGGGGCGGAGCACGACGATCCCGTCGGCGAAGGTGATCACCTCGCCGTTGGGTCCCGTGGCGAGCGTCGAGAACGATCCCTCCCCCGTGCTCAGGCCGACGGTGGTGGCGGTGAGGGTGTCGGGGTCGACGCGCGTGAGGCGGCCCGCGACGAGGAGCCACAGCCCGCTCGGCGCCGTCGCGACCATCGCGGTGACGTTGGAGCCGTAGAACATGAAGGGCCGCGTCTGCGCGATGGCCGCGCACGTCCAGGCGCCCGCGCGGAGCCGACAGAGGAAGTCCGTGAACTCGTTCTCCAGCTCGACGCGGCGCACGCCGCCCGTGACGAACACGTCCGCCCCGAGCGTCTGGACGTTGTGCATCTCGGCGCGCGAGGTGTCGATGTCGCCGACGCGGGCGGGGAGCGCGGGCGCATCCTCCCAGCGCGTTCCGTCCCATCGGAGCACGCCGCCGCCACGCACCGCCCAGGCGCTGCCAGCCGAGGCGACCGCGACGTCAGTGACGGCCCCGCCGTCGGGCGTCACGTCGACCGAGGCGGCCCCCTCCAGGCGCGCGACGCGACCCATGCCGTGGAGCACCCAGCGGACCGCGCGCGTCGGGTCGGTGACGACCACGGTCGCATCCGCAGGGGCGCCGGGGTCTCGCGCCCAGCGGCCCGCCGCGTCGCGCACATAGACGCCAGACCCGTAGGCGAGCGTCTGGCCGCGCGAGGAGGAGACGCCGCGGAGCGAGGGCTTCGCTTCAGGGGTCGTCAGCGCCCAGCGGCCGTCCGTCATGCGGAAGGTGTCGGCGTAGTAGTTGAAGCCCCAGGCGGTGTTCGCGTCGGCGGCGGCGAGGGCGGTGGGCGCGCGGATGCGCTCGTTGGCGCGGCGGATCCCGGTCGCCACCCAGGCTCCGCTGTCGTAGCGGTAGATGTCGTTGGAGCCGACGTACCACACGGCCCCGCCCGCGCTGAGCATGGTGTCGGAGTAGTTGCGCGACGCGACCGGAGGCCGCTCGAAGCGGAAGGGGCTCTGCGACAGGCGCACGGTGTAGGCGGTGCTCAGCCCGCCGATGCCCGTCGCGAGCAGCACCACCTCGCCGCCGCCGCCCGCGATGCGCCCGTTGAACACGTGGTCGCTCACCGAGTCGCGGATGTCCTCGATGAGCGCCCAGCGGGCGCCGTCGTGGCGGTACACGGTGTACGCGTGGGCGGCGCCCGCGGCGCGTCCGTACATCCACACGCGGCCCGCCCGCTCGACCCAGAGGTCGATCGGAGTGAAGGGCGCGGCGGGGAGGCCATCGCGCATCTCCGTCCAGCGGGCGCCGTCGTAGCGCCAGATCGACCCGGTCTCCGTCGTGCGGTTGGTCTGCGTGGCCACCCAGACGTCGGAGCCTCCCGACCCGTGCACCACCGCAGGGCGCTGCGCGGCAGGGAAGGGGACGGTCACGGTCAGCCAGCGGTCACCGACCCAGTGGAGGAGCTGCCCGGTCGCGTTGCCGCCGCCCCGATCGGTCTGGATCGTGGTGGCCCACACGTCGTTGCTGCGCGACCCCCAGACGCGGTGCACGTTCGCGGTCGTGCCCGTCCGGGTGATGGTCCAGGCGGTGCCGTTCCAGTGCATGGCGAGGCCGCGGCCGCCGACCGCCCAGACGTCGCTGGCGGAGAGGGCGAACGCATCGAAGACGGCGTCTCCTTGCGGGAGCGGATTCTCCCAGCACCACTCGCCCACGCCGCAACCGAGGGTCGCGCCCACCGCGCGGGCCGTCCACACCTCGTCGGTCATGGGCGGGGTGACGTCTTCGAGCACGTCGGAGGCGACATCGGGGGCGACATCGGGGGCGCTCGCGTCGGGCGTGGGCGTGTCGTCGGAGGCGCGCGTGTCGGGCGTCGCATCCGTTGCGGCGTCGCTGCGAGCGAGCACGACGGAGGCATCGGGGAGACACGCGGCGACGAGCGAGGCGGCGAACGCGCTGGTGACGAGGCGTCGCGACGGGAAGTGCATCATGCCGGTCAGGGCCGCGGGGTCGAGGAAACGGCTCACGGGTCCCAGACGATTCCGGCGCGCAGCGCGAGCGACGGGCCGAAGACGCCGACCACGCGCACGTCGAGCCCCGTCACCCCGTCGACGGACCGCGCGTCGACGCCGCCGAACACCCACTGGCCTTCGAGCTCCAGCGAGGCCGACCACGACGCGCTCAACCGCCCCCGCAGCCCCGCGATGAGCCCGACGCCCGCCATCAGCGCTTCGTCTTCGCTCGCCGTGACGCCAGCCGCGCCGCGCCCCGTCGTCGCTCGCCCCGCCGCGCGCGCCACGCCGAGCTCGACGCGCGGCCCGAGCTCCATCTGAACGGACGTGCCGCGCGCGAAGGTGACCGCAACGGCGCCCGTCGCCACGAGCACGTCGGCGTCGCCCAGAAGCGACGCGCCGCTGCCGAAGGAGACCCCGCCGTCGAGGCGGAGCCGAAGGCGGGTGCCGTCGGCGTTCCAGGGAGCGACGACGCCACCCGTGAGGCGGAGCCCGGCGACCTGGGTCGACGCGAGCGCGTAGGTGCGCCCTTCGAAGCCAACGCCCACAAACGGCGCCCAGCGGGCCACCT
>JBILLV010000381.1:0-8236 GCA_044375895.1 Polyangiales bacterium
ACCACCGACGCCGCGACGAGCCCGAAGGTGCCCGTCACCCACGCCGCGCTGCCATCGATGCGCGCGCGCTCGTCGCAGGTGTGCTGCCCGTTGTCAGACTGCGGGCACACGCACTGGAAGCCGTTCGCCGCGTCGTACGGGAGGTCGCTCGGCGCGATGGGGCGCTCGTCGGAGAAGACGCAGGGCACGCCCGCGGGGCGCGTCGCCTTGAAGCTCCACCCGTGCTTCTTGCGCAGGATCTCGCGGAAGTGGTGGGCGAAGGGGTCGTGGTGCGTGCGCGCGATGTCGTCGACCCGCACGCGCGTCGGGTCGATGCGCGCCGCGGCCCCCATCGTGCTCACCACGGGGATCGCCCGCCGGCGGCACGTCGCCACGAGGTGGGCCTTCGCCGTGAGGTTGTCGATCGCGTCGATGACGTAGTCCGGCGCCGTCCCGAGCAGCGCCTCGCTCGTGTCGGCGCCGTAGAACTCCACGCGCGCGTCGACCGCGCCGGTCGGGTGGATGAGCCGCAGCCGCTCGGCCATCACCTCCACCTTCGGGCGGCCGATGTTGCCGCGCATCGCGTGGAGCTGGCGGTTGGTGTTGGTCACGCACACGAGGTCGAAATCGACCAGCGTGAGGCGCCCGACGGCGGTGCGGGCGAGGGCCTCGGCGGCGAACGACCCGACGCCCCCGAGGCCGACCACCATCACGTGGGCGCGGGCGAGCCGCTCCATCGCGGCGTCGCCAACGAGGCGGGCGGCGCGGTCGAAGCGGCGGTGGACGCGGTGGGCTTCAGGGAGGTCGGCCATGGCGGGGACGGTACTACCACCGCTCGCTGCGAAAAGGGTGCGCTCAGGCCACCAGCTCGGTGAGCCCGTCGGCGCCGCGGGCGTAGCGTCGGCCGCAGGGGCCGCAGGCGAGGTCCTCCTCGGGGAGGCGCTCGCCGCAGCGGCACATCCAGCCGATGCGTCGCGCGGGGACGCCCGCCATCAGGGCGAAGGCCGGCACCTGCTTGGTCACCACGGCCCCGGCGGCGATGAAGGCCGCCTCGCCGATGTCATGGCCGCACACGATGGTGGCGTTGGCCCCGATGGAGGCCCCGCGGCCCACCCGCGTGTCGCGGTACTCGTCCTTGCGGGGGAAGGCCGCGCGGGGGTTGACCACGTTGGTGAAGACGGCGCTCGGGCCGACGAAGACGTCGTCGTCGAGGGTGACGCCGTCGTAGAGGCTCACGTTGTTCTGCACGCGCACGTTGTCGCCGAGGCGCACGCGGTTGCCGACGAAGCAGTTTTGCCCGAAGGAGCAGCGGCGGCCGATGACCGCGCCGGGCATGACGTGGCAGAAATGCCAGACCTTCGTGCCCTCGCCGATCGTGGCCCCCTCATCGATGACCGCGCTCGCGTGCGCCCACCACTCGGTGCTCACGGCCGTCATTCCTCGTCCGACCCTGCGCGCAGGGCGGCGAGCACGGACAGGTCTTCGAGGGTGGTCATGTCGCCCTTCGACTCGTTGCCCGCGGCCACCTCCTTGAGCAGGCGCCGCATGATCTTCCCGCTGCGCGTCTTCGGCAGCGCGTCGGCGAAGCGGATGGCGTCGGGCTTCGCGAAGCGCCCGATCTCGTTGGCCACCTGCTCCATGAGGGCGGCCTTGAGCTCGCTCGTCGCGGCGTGGCCCGGGCGGAGCGTGACGAAGCACACCAGCGCCTGGCCCTTGAGCTCATCGGGGCGGCCCACCACGGCGGCCTCGGCGACGGCCTTGTGCGACACCAGGGCGCTCTCGATCTCCGCGGTGCCGAGGCGGTGGCCGGCGATGTTCACCACGTCGTCGACGCGGCCCATGATCCAGAAGTAGCCGTCCTTGTCGCGGCGCGCGCCGTCGCCGGTGAAGTACACCCCCTCGATCTCGGAGAAGTACGCGCGGCGGAAGCGCTCGTCGTCGCCCCAGATGGTGCGGAGCATCGAGGGCCACGGGCGCTTCACCACCAGGAAGCCGCCCTCGTCGTCGCCGCAGGGCGTCCCGTCCTTGTGCACGATCGCGGCGTCGATGCCGAAGAACGGGAGCGTCGCGCTGCCCGGCCGCGTGGGCGTCGCGCCGGGGAGCGGGGCGATCATGATGGCGCCCGTCTCCGTCTGCCACCAGGTGTCGACCACGGGGCAGCGCGCGTTGCCGATGACGCGCTGGTACCACATCCACGCCTCGGGGTTGATGGGCTCGCCCACCGTGCCGAGGAGCCGCAGCGACGACAGGTCGCTCTTCATCGGCCACTGCTCGCCCCAGCGCATGAAGGCGCGGATGGCCGTCGGGGCCGTGTAGAAGATGGTGACCCCGTGGCGCTCGCACACCTGCCAGAGCCGCCCCGCGTCGGGGAAGTTGGGGGCCCCTTCGTACATCACCACCGTGGCCCCGTTGGCCATCGGGCCGTACACGACGTAGCTGTGCCCGGTGACCCAGCCCACGTCGGCCGTGCAGAAATACGTGTCGGACTCCTTCAGGTCGAAGACGTGCTTCGCGGTGAGGTACGCGCCCACCATGTAGCCGCCCGTCGTGTGCAGCACGCCCTTGGGCTTCCCCGTGCTCCCCGACGTGTAGAGAATGAAGAGCGGGTGCTCGGAGTCGACCGGCGCGGCGGGGCACTCGGCGCCGACGGCCTGCGTGATCTCGTGCCACCAGTGGTCGCGGCCGGGCTCCATGTTCACGCGCTCGCGGGTGCGCTGGTACACCACCGTGTGGCGCACCGTCGGGCACTGCGCGACGGCGGCGTCGACGATCTGCTTGAGGGGGACGATCTGGCCGCGGCGCCACGCGCCGTCGCAGGTGACGATGATGGACGCGCGGGCGTCGTTGACCCGGTCGCGCACGGCCTCGGCCGCGAAGCCGCCGAAGATGACCGTGTGCGTCGCGCCGATGCGGGCGCAGGCGAGCATCGCGACGGCGATCTCAGGGACCATGCCCATGTAGATGGCCACCCGGTCGCCGGAGCGCGCGCCGAGCTTCTTCAGCACGTTGGCGAAGCGGCTCACCTCGCGATGGAGCTGCTGGTAGGTGAGCGTGCGCGTCTCGCCCGGCTCGCCCTCCCACACGATCGCGGCCTTGTTGCGGCGCGCGGTGCCGAGGTGGCGGTCGAGGCAGTTGTACGCGAGGTTGGTCGTGCCCCCGACGAACCACTTCGCGTGCGGCAGCTCCCACTCCACGGTGGTGTGGTGGCGCGTGTACCAGTGCAACTCGGCGGCGGCCTCGGACCAGAAGCCGTCGGGGTCGTTGAGGCTGCGCGCGTGCATCGCACGGTACTGCTCCAGCGAGCCCACCGTCGCCTGCGCGGAGAAGTCCGCGTCCGGGGCGAACTCCCTCGTCTCCTTCATCACACTCTCGATCGACGCCGTGCTCATCGCGTGGTCCTCCGTGCGGCGCGGGAGGATACCGCAGGGGGCGCCCCTCCCGTCGAGGATCAACCGCGGGTCACTTCAGACGCACGATCTTCCGCTTGCCCACCTTCACGTCGCCCGAAGGCGGTGGGATCTGCGAGGGGGAGTCCGGGGGCAGCGAGGCGACATCGGGCGCCGACACCCGCGCGTCCGGCGGAGAGGAGCGCGGGGCGAGGTGCGGGCGCGCGGGCTCGGTGTCTTCCGTGCCGCCCGCGGGCGCCGGGGGCGGGGCCGAAGGGGGCGGGAAGTGCGGCGGCGGGGCGATGCGCGCGATGGAGATCGCCACGTTGGCCTGCGACGAGGGGCGCACCGGGACGGGGGTCGGGAGCGTGGTGTCGAGGACGGTGTCGAGGTCGGCGAGGCGCACCGCGAGCTGCGAGGCGAGGCCCACCGACACGATCCCGATCTGCTGACGGAGCGCGTCGCGGGCCTGCTGGAGGTTGCCCGCGCGCAGCCACAGCTCGACGCGCTCGATGGGCCCCGTCCGCGTCGTGACCTCGTCGTCGGTGGTGGGCGAAGTCGTCGACGTCGACCAGGCGACCAGGCGCTGCAGCGCGTCGCGGAAGCGCACCCAGCGCGGGTTGGCGTTGGGCTGCTCGGCGAGGGTGGCCGCGTCGAGGAGGGCGCCTTGGAGGTCGCCGCCGGTGAGGCGCTGCGGGATGCGCGCGGCGAGCGCCGCCATGGTCGACGGGTCGCCGGGCTCGCGGAGGGCCTCGTAGGGGCGCGTCTCGGCGGGCGGGAAGACGACATCGCGCAGGGCCTCGAGGCGCGCGGCGAGGGCGACATCCGCGGGCTCGTGGCGGACGAGCGAGCGGAGCCGCTCCCAGGCGTCGGCGAGGTCGCCGCGGGCCACGGCGGCGTCGAAGGCGGCGCGGTTGGGGTCGCCCTGCGGGTTGGGCAGCGGCGCGGCGAGGGCCTCCGCGCGGGTGTGGCGCTCGGCCCACGTCGGGTCGTCGGCGAACACGCGCGCCATCACGCGGAGCCCCGCGGCCGCTTCCAGGAAGGCGCCGCGCTGCATGAGACGCTCGAACGCCCCGTCGGCCCAGGGGGCGAGCACCGCGCGCCGGGCGTCGAGGGGGAGGGCGTCGGGCGCGTCGAAGAGCTTCGCCTGGAGGCGCACGAGGGAGGCCGTCGGGTCGCGCATGCGGACGGCGTCGAGCACCTCGACGCCGACGTCGATCTCGCCGGCCTCGGCGAGCGTCTCGATGAGCTGTTCGGCGGTGGGCTGCGGGGTCGGTGCGACCATGCGATGCGTCTCTCTCCCGGCGCGACGGTAGCGCACTCCTCGCGCGGCGACGCGCTCAATCGCCCGCGGTCGCGTCCACCCCCGCGGCGTCGGGCGGCGGCGCTGCGGCCTCTGCGCCCACTTCGGCGGCGACATCCGCGCCCGCCTCCACGGTACCCACCGCGGCGTCGCCGGTGGACTCGTCGCGGTGCCGCCCCTGGCCGATCTGCTCCGCGGCGCGAATCTGCGGGAGCCGCGCGCGGGCGCCCTCCAGGTACCGCGGGGCGTCCATGATCTCGTAGAGGGGGCGGTTCTGCTCGGTGCGCTCGCGGTTGGTGTCGCCGATCCAGCGGAGGATCTTGGGCACGGCGTTGACGCTCCACGCGTGGGTGTCGTGGAGGAGCACGGTGCCGCCGGCGTGGTTGGCGATGCCGAGGATCACCCGCTGGGCCACCGTGTCGGAGTCGCCGACGACGAGGTAGTCATGCGGGTCGATGGACCAGAGCCACAGCTCGTTGTGCAGCGCCGCCGTGTGCTGCCGCACGGCCTCGTTGAACGCGCCGTAGGGCGGGCGGAAGAGGTGCGGCCGCTCGCCGAGCACCTCCGCGATGAGGTCGGCGTTGTGGTCGATCTCGTAGGCCATCTGCTCGGGGGTGAGCGACGGGAGCACGCGGTGGTGGACGGTGTGGTTGCCCACGATGTGGCCCGCCGCGGCGATGTCCTGGAGGATCTTCCGCGAGCGCGAGCGCAGCGGCTCGTCGGCCTCCATGCGCCAGCCGCAGACGAAGAACACCGCGTGCACCTCCGCCCGCGCGAGGATGGTGAGCAGCCGGTCGGTGGTGCCCGGCAGCGGCCCGTCGTCGAAGGAGAAGAGGATCTCGCGCGAGCCGGGGCGGCCCATGGACAGGTCCCACGCGGCGCGGAGGTGGGCCTCGGGGTTGAGCAGCGGCGGCGGCCAGGCGACCTCGTCCTCGGGCGGGAGCACCGTGGCGACGGGCTCGACGCGGCCCCCGTCGGTCTGCGCGACGATGACCCGCGGGCGGTGGCGGCGCTGGGTGCGGACGCGGGCGGCGCGCGCGGCGGCCACGCTCGGCGAGGGCACGTGCGAGAGCGCCATGAGGGCCCCCGTGGCGATCGCGGCCACGACGCTGAGCATCGCGACGGCACGAAACACCAGGAGCTGGACGCGGGATCGCCGGGCCTGGGACATGGAACCGACGGGCTCATACAGGACACCCGCCGCGGGCGCCACTTTCCGTCTACCCCCCCGACGCGCCGATCTCCACCACGGGGGGCGGGCGGAGGAAATACCAGAGCGTCACGCCGAGGATCGCCGCGCCCAGCGCCGCGCCGCCGACGACGTAGGGCACGTAGTTGGGGGGCGGTGGCGGGTGCACGCGTTGCGTCCCGTCGCGCAGGGCGATCATCACCCGGTCGACCTGGTACTCCGCCCGGATGCGCGCGAGCGTGGCCTCGTCGGGAACCAACTGGAGCCCGTCGGGTCGCGCGAGCTGCGCGCGGAGCTCGGGGCCGCGGGCCTCCGTGAGCACGATCTGGGGGTCGGGGAGCGCGCCGGGCTCGACGCGCAGGGGGCCGACCCAGAGGCGGTAGCCGAGGCGTTCGAGGCGGAGCGCGTGGACGCCCGGCGCGAGGCGCACGGTGACGGGGGTGACGCCCTCGTCGCGGCCGTTGATCTCCACGCGGGCGCCAGCCGGGACGCTCCGCACGACGAACACCGTCGGCGTGGCGACCACCGCGGCCGCGCGCACCTCTTCGAAAAACGCCTCCACCTCGGGGGGAAACACCGACGGCGGCCGTGCCTCGGGGGCGATGAGCAGCGCGCGGCGGAAATCGTCGCGGGCCACGTCGCGGTCGCCCGCGAGGAGCGAGCAGGCCGCGGCCCAGTGGAGCAGCTCGACGGCGAGGGGGCGGTCGTCGCGGACGAGGTGCTCGACGGTCTCCGCGGCGGCGGCGTGCAGGCCCGTCGCGGCTTCGCGGAAGGCCGACGCGAGGAAGCGCTCGCGCGCGGCGACGAGGGCGGCGCGGGCCGTCTCCGCGTGGCGCGACGGCGCCAGCGGGTCGGTCGGCAGGAGCGTGGTGCCGGGGGGCGGCGTCGCGGTGGCCCCCTGCTCGCGGAGGAAGAGCACGCGGTCGTCGGCGCGGGCGAGGCGCGGCGCGAGGGCGAGCGCGGCGACAAGGAGCGCGCGGCGGGTCATCGGGCGAGCCTCGTGGCGGGGCACACGTCGCTCGACTCCTGGCGGAGGTTGCACGCACTCATCGGGGTTCGCGGGGCCGCGAGGCAGCGTCGCACCACCTCGTCGTGCACCCAGGGGAAGAGCCGGTCACAACGGAAGGCGTCCATGCACCACGACCCCTCGGCGGCGGTGTCGCCGCGGGGGACGGCGCGGCGCGTGAGGAGGTAGTCGGACTTCGGTCGATCGAGGTCGAGCACCACCACGTTGGCGAGGTAGGTGGCCTCGTCGCCGAGGTCGCGCGCGAGGGGCATCCCGAGGGGGCCCAGGCAGGGGATCATGCCGTTCTCGGTGATCCGCTGGGTGCGGCGGACGTGCACCTGGAGGAGGTCGCGCTGGTCGTCGTCGGGGTGCACGACGAAGGCGACGCAGAGGTCGCGGGGCTGGGGGCTGTAGAGCAATTGCCGGGCGCGGAGCCGGTCGGGCGTCCCTTCGAGCGGCGCGCACCACGGCGAGCCCGCGTCGTCGGGGGCGCCCGCGTCGAGGGCGCTGGCCTCCACCTGGGCGATCCGGAGCGTGAGCTGGCGCGACTCCCCGCACGCGCCCACGCAGAGCGCGAGCGCCGCCGTCCATCGACGATCCTGCACCGGTGAGGTCGACACGCCGCGGCACTTGTACCGCTTCTCCGCGCGCCCGCGCCACCCCGTTGCGCGGGGCCGTGGCCTCGGGTCGACAGGTGTGGCGCGCCGTCATCGCCGTCACGGCGTGTTCGCACGGTGCTTCGCGGACGTGACAAGCGACGGAGGGTCCGGCACGATCCTGGAAGAGGACAACGCCCGTGCGCTCCCCCATCGTCGCCTCCTGCCTCGTCGCCCTCGCGCTGGTCGCGTGCGGCCCCGCTGAGCCCGCGGCGGAGGTCCCGGAGGCTGAGCTCACGAGCGACGCGATCGACGGCGCGGTCACGGAGAGCTCGCTGCTGCTCACGGTGCTCCGCGTCGTTGACGAGCCCGTCACCGACGCCGCCCAGACGCGCCGCGGGCTCTTGCGGGTGCGCGCGCAGCTCGCCGACTTCTACGGCGCGTGCGCGACGCTGACGGTCGACGAGGCGCAGCGCCGGGTCGACGCGCGGCTGGTCCAGTGCGCGGGGCGGGGCCAACTGCGCAACGTCAGCGGCACCGTGAGCTACACCTTCACGCCGGCGCCCGTCGGGGTGCAGGTGCAGGTGAGCGCGCGTGACCTGCGCGTGGGGGCGGCGCTCATCGACTCGCTCGACGCGACGGCCACGCTGCGCATCGCCACGACGCTCCGCGAGGTGTCGGTGACGCAGAGCCGCCTCGTGTACCACGGCGCCCTCGGCCGCTACGTCGACACCACCCTCACGCGCACCACCACCACCCGCTGGAACCAGACGGCCG
>JBILLV010000383.1:0-8199 GCA_044375895.1 Polyangiales bacterium
CCTTCGCGGGCGGCGTCGAGGCTGGCGCGGGCGGCCACGACGGCGCCGCGGCGGGTGACGGCGCGCGCCAGGAGCTCCTCCAGCGGGACGGTGACGGATTCGAGGGGCGCGTCGTCGGCGAGCGTGAGGGGCGCGTCGACCGCGTGGAGCGCGAGGACGTTGAGCGCGCGGCCGGCGCGGCGGCGGTCGTTGTCGAAGCGGGCGATGAGGCGCAGCACGCGGGCCCGCTCGGCGTCGAGGCGCGGGAGGTCGTCGAGGGCGCCGCGGGAGGCCGCGATGCGCGCGCGGGCGGCGTCGGCCATGCGGTCGACGACCGCGAGGTGCTCGTGGTGGACGCGGTGGTGGAGCGAGGCCGCGAGGTGCTCGGCCCACGCGGTGGCGACGCGGCGGGCGAGCTCCCGTTCGCGCGTGGCGAGCTCGGCGAGGGCGGCGGAGGCCATCGCGGCGCCCTGACGCTCGCGCGCGCCGAGGAGCCCGGGCGGGGGCAGGCGCTGGCGCAGCTCGATCATGTACATGTCGGCGTCGCCGAGGGACCAGGGCTGGGAGAACGGGACGTTCCACACCTGCGCGACGGCCTCGGGGGAGGGGAGCGACGACTCGACGCCGGCCTGTTCGAGAGCCTCGCGGGCGCGCTCGACGCGGGCCGCCATGCCGGGGTCGCGGGCGATCACCGCGCGGGTGAAGCCCTCGCGGGTGTGGGGGAGGTCGTCGGTGGGAGCCGGGGCCGAGAGGGCCGCGGCGCGCCGCGCGAGCGTGGCGTGGAAGGCGCTCGACGAGGACGCGCTTCCGCACCCCGCGAGGAGGAGAACCAAGAGCTGAGGACGCATGACACACCGCTCCGTGATGAGCTGAGAGACACGAAGGCTTCGAAGGCGAAGCGGTCGGCTCAGCGCAGGAGCGTGCGGTGGCGGAGGTAGATCGGGAGGCGCGGCCCGGCGCGGGCGGGGTGCGCGCGCAGGCGCGGCGGCGGGCGGTCGAACATCGCCGCGACGGCGAAGAGAATCGCCAGCGCGAGCACCGCGAGCAGCGGCGCGGGCGGGATGAAGGGCGAGGGGAGCTCCGCCGCGGAGAAGTCAGGGAGCGCGGCGACGCGGTGGCCTTCGCAGCAGGGTTGCTCGAACGCTCGTTCGGTGTGGGCTTGCGGCGGGCAGCAGGCGTGGAGCATCGCGGCGGCCATCGGGGCGCACCACACGAAGACGGTGCCGCCGAAGACCGCGGAGACGAGGAAGGCGAGCGCCAGCACGAGCGCCACGAAGCGGCTGCGCGGCCGCGGGGCGAGTCGTGACGGGTGGGGAGCGCGCTTCACCGCGGGGGAACATCGCGCGGATGGGGCCTGGTGGCAATGGGGAGCGGAGCGCCACGGAGGCGCTCGCTTGCGCCGCGGTGCGCTTGACGCCCGGAGCACTTCGGGGCTTCATCGGCGGAAGGTGCCAGCATGACCATCGCCTCACCGATCCTCTCACCCCGCCCTTCGCGTCCGCCCGTGCCCGCGACGATCGACGACTGGCTCGCGATCCCGGAGGAGCGCCGCGCCGAGCTCATCGACGGAAGGATCATCTATCAGGCGATGCCCGGCCCGGTGCACGGGTCGGTGCAGAAGCGCCTCGGCGCGGTGCTCGACCCCTACGATCGACGCCGTCGCGACCCGGAGGGGCCGGGCGGGTGGTGGATCTCGCTGGAGGTGGACATGCATCTCGCCGGCATGGGGTGCCGACCCGACCTCATCGGGTGGGAGCGCGAGCGCCATCCGCGGATGCCGGTTCCCAACGCAAAGGGGCTGGTGACGGAGGTGCCCGGGTGGATCTGTGAGGTGCTCTCCAAGAGCACGGCGTCGGTGGACATGGGTGCAAAGCGGGCGGGCTACCACCGCGCGGGCGTCGGGTGGTACTGGCTCGTCGACCCGCACCACCGGACGCTCACTGTGCTCCAGCGCACTGAGCGCGACTACCTCGTGTCGCGCGTCGCCGGGCCGGGAGAGCGCGTCGCCGTCGAGCCCTTTGCGGGCGTCGAGGTCGACCTCGACGTGGTGTTCGACTTCGACGAGGAGCCCGCGCCCGAAGCGACCTGACTTTTGTCGCCCGCGGGCACCTTTTGCGCGCTCCGCCCTTTTCAACACCCCGCGCTTCGTGGTGCCATCTCGGCCACGGAGCGTACATGTCCCTCAAGCACCTCTTCCCCTCGCGCAAGTCCGGCGGCCGCACCATCGAGTCGCGTGATCTCCTCGACGAGTACCTCGCCAAGGACCTCTCCCGCCGCAACCTCCTCCAGGGCGCCCTCGCCTCGGCCGCCCTCATCGGTTGTGGCTCCGACCCGGCGCCGGGTCCGACCCCGCCGCGCGCCGACGCGTCACCCGACGTGACGCCCGACGCGACCCCCGACGTGATGATGCCCCCCCCGCGCGTGCGCCACCTCGTGGGCATGGGGCAGAACGACGACCACATCATGGCCGCGGAGGCCGCGCTCGCCGAGACGCACGACTTCGACTTCATCCAGAGCGGCCAGCGGGTGTACCTCAAGGTCAACACCAACTCCGGCGACCCGTTCCCCTACTCGACCTCGCCCGACATGATCCGCTGGGTCGTCGGCAAGATCCGCGAGCGGGGCGGGGAGGTGTTCATCGGCGACCGGTCGTTCTTCGGCGACCGCGGGACGCTGCGGAACTTCCAGCGCAACGGCATCGCCGAAGTGGCGACCGAGCTCGGGGTCGACCTGGTGGTGTTCGGCGACACGGGCGCCGGCGACGCGGCCTCGGCGGCGGTCGACTGGATGGACCTGGCGGGCAACGCGGAGGGCATCGGCGAGCGCTCGACCATCTGGCAGGGCACGATGCGCATCCCGGTGTCGGTGGCGACGGCCGATCACATCATCTCGCTGTCGGTGGTGAAGACGCACTTCATCGCCACCTTCACGATGTCGATGAAGAACATGATCGGGATCATCAACCCCGTCGACCGCTCGCGCATGCCCAACCTCGGCGCGCACTCCACGGCAGGCGACCGGCTCTACAAGCAGACGGCCTTCATGAACAAGGCCGGCCCCGCCGTCTCCATGGTGGTGCTCGACGGGTGGAACGCGCTCATCTCCGGCGGGCCCACCCCCAACGACCGCCCGCCGAGCGCGCCCGCGACCTTCATGGGCGGCGTCACGGGCGAGCCCCACTGCGTCATCATCTCCCGCGACCGCCTCGCGGCCGACATGACGGGCGTCGGCCTGCTCAAGACGCTGTCGCCCCGCTACGAGCGCATCATGACCACCTCCGTGTGGGCCAACAAGCAGGTGTCCACCGCGATGGCCGCCGGCCTCGGCATCACCGACCGCGCGATGTACGACCTCAGCGGCCCCTCCGTGATGAACCTCGACACCATCCGCGAGAACGTCATCGCCTGACAGGCGATCGCTCCCTCCCGCTACTCAAACCAGATCTCCACCGTGTAGCCGTCCGGGTCGGTGACGTACGCGTACGGGCAGCCCGGCGCGAAGCTCCCGCGGCGCTGCAGCGTGCCTCCGGCGGCGACGGCGGCCTCGACGGCGGCGTCGATGTCCTCGGCGCGCACGAGCCGGAAGCCGAAGTGCCGCACGCCGCCGACCGCGCCCGCGTGCTCGGGCATGAGCTCGAGGGCGATCACGTCGCGCCCGGTGGGGCCGAGGAGCTGAACGCACTTCGCGTCACGGGAGTACTCCGCGCAGCCGAACACCGCGTAGAAGCGCGCGGTGCGGTCGAGGTCGCGGACGGCGAGGCTCAGGTGGGAGAGGCCGTGGGTGGCGATGGTCACGGCCCGCACGATAGCGCCCGCTGGCGGCGGTTGTGTATCCTCCCCCACCCGTGAGACCCCTCCGCGCCAACGCACCCTGTCCCTGCGGCTCTGGCGCCCCCTACGGCTCCTGCCACGGCCTCGGCACCGCCTCCGCTGCCGCCGCGCCGCCCGCCGTCGCGCGCCCCCGCGTCGGCCCCGCCCGCTTCGCCGCCGCCCTCGCGACGCTCGACGCGCTCCGCCCCGACGACGCGCCGGACGCGCCGCGCCCGCTGCTCATCGTCGAAGATTTCCTCTCCCCGGAGGTGTGTCGGCAGCTCGTCGCGTGCTTCGAACGCAACACCGAGCGCCTCGACATGACCGCCGCCGACCCCTACTGGCGCGCGCGGCTGCTCTACTACGAGGCCCTCGACCACGAGCCCGCGATGCAGCGCGTGATGCGCGAGGCCCAGCGCGGCTTCGTGCGCGACATCGCGGCCTTCTACGGGTGCGCCGACCCGCTCTACACCGACACCGTTCACATCGTGCGGTGGCGCGAGGGGCAGTCGATGGCGGCCCACGCCGACAACGCCCACCCCGACGGGACCCCCAACGCGTACCCCTGGCGCTCCTTCGCGAGCGTCGCGTACCTCAATGACGACTACGAGGGCGGCGAGATCTTCTTCGAACGCCTCGGCCGACGCATCAAGCCGCGCGCCGGGACGCTCGTCGGGTTCAGCGGGGGTCTGGAGCATTTCCACGGCGTCACCGAGGTCACCCGCGGCACGCGCTACACGATGCCCGCGTGGCACACCCACGACGCCTCGCGGCGCGACAAGAGGTTCGATTGAAGGCCATCGACGCACGCGCCAGGAAGATCTTGTTCGACACCTTCTGGACCTCCAAGGGCTGGACTGACCGCGACGCGCGGGCCATTCCCGCCGCCGATCGCGCATACGCGATGGCGCACGGCATGATGTTCGAGCGGGTCGACGTTCAACACGACGCGCTGCTCGCAGACCTCCACCGCGCGTGGGGCGTCGTCTCGCTGGAGGTCGCGGCGGGGCACTTCCTCGCGAGCCTCTCCACGCGGCGTCTCGACCTGCGCTCGGGCCTCGCGAGCCGCTGCCTCGCTGAGCGTTTGCCGACGCACGCTTTCACGCGCGGCAGCTCGAAGGTCTGCGCGGTCTGCGCGGGCCACCAGCGCAACGCCGACGCCGACCTCGACGTGCTCCAGTTCGAGCGCCACAAGTGGGGCGGCGTTCGCCACGGGGACGTGTTGTACGGGTGGTTCGACCTGTCACGGCTCGTGGAGGAGGAGCCCGCGACCCCGACCGATGAAGACCGCGGGATCTTCGCGAAGGTGCTGGAGGCCGCCGCGCGCGCCGCCCCGAAGGACACGCCGGGCAAGCTCTCGCAGGCGTTGAAGGACGTGCTGCCGTCGACGAAGCAGGAGCGCGACCAGCTCGTGGAGATCCTCGCCGCGGCGGGAGTGCTGGTGGCGTCGGACCCGGGGCTGGGGAGCGGGGAGTTTGTCCACGCGGGCGCGTGGCGGGGGGCTGACGGCTACGACCGGGCGAGGGTGGCGCGGTTGTTCGGAGCGCACGGCGTCGTGGTGATCTAGCGGCTTTGCTTGCGTCAATCTTGACGCCGCTTCCTGTCTCTCCTGGAATGGCCCCATGGCTCACGATGCGATTACCCGCGCGGAGCGTCGCCTTTCGGCCTCCTCGACATGGTGGGCAACGTCGCCACGTGGACGGAAGACGCGTTCGATCGCTATCCGCCGTCCAACGTTCCGGTGCGAGACCCACGCAACGACAACGGCCCGCTGCGCGTGATTCGCGGCGTCGGGTGGAGTGAACGTCGCCGCCATCAAGTGCGCTGCGCCGCAAGGCAACGTCTCGCCCCCGATGACCACGATACGCACCTCGGTTTCCGCTGCGCGATCAAGGCTCCCTAAGCACTCGTCGGGAGCAACCTACCGAGCGTCACCGCGCCGCCGCCTTCCGATCGCCACCAGCGCCGCGAGGACGAGCGCCCACCCCGTCAGCCCCGCGCCCCCAGGGGTCGTCGCGCACCCGAGCCAGCGTCGCACCCGCGCCGCGAAGCCGCCCCGCGACGGCGGCGGCGCGAGGTACGCGTCCACTGACACGTTCCGTCCCGCGAACGCGAGGTCTTGCGCCGCCACCGGGTCGGGCTCCTCGCCACGCGGGGGCTCGCCCCAGTGCCCGTACCGCGGGGTGTCGCAGCGAGCCGCACCGGTCCACGGGTGGCGGATCACCATGCGCGTCTGGAAGGTGCTGTTCTGGCCTTCGGCGACCACCTGCGTGGGTTCGAGCGCGTCGTTTTCCCCGCGCGCTTCCCGGCCGCCGACCACGGGTGGGGCCGCGCGAAAGATCAGGTCGTCGCCTGTGTCGGCGCGGCCGTAACGGGTGTGGAGCCGGGTCAACGTCCACTCGTCGGGGCGTACCAGCCGAGGCCCAGGAGGCGGTGGCGGCGGAGGAGGCGGCGGCGGCGGTGTGCCCGGGGGATAGTCCTCGACCGACAGTTCGATGGGCACAACAATCCGCGTAGAGGTCGTGTCCGGGGACGGGAAGAGGGCTGTTCGGATGACGCGCTCGATGCAGCCCAGCGCGTCCCGGTCGCTGTACTCGCTCGACGTTGCCCTGACGAATGCAGGCCTTCCCATGGGCTGGACTTCGAACTCGAGCGACACCGGCCCGCTTGTGTTGGGATCGCGCACCAGCGCGTTCGCGTGACACCGCAGCAATGACCCCTGCGCACTGCCGAGCACGCGTCGCACAGACGCCACGGCCATTCCCTCCCCCACCGTCGGGTCACCCATGCGCAGCAACGGCCGTCGCGTGGGGATGGCCTCCGGCGGCGGCGCCTCGCGCGGTGGTGGCGCAGTCGACGGGGCGACGTCCGCGCCCAGCGTGAGCAGCTCGCCGACGGACAGCGGTTCGTCCGGGCAGGGGTCGCAGTTGCCCGCCGTCCACGCGTACTCGGTCACCACCGCCCCCGGCGTCCGCGCGACCGTCTTGTCGTACAGCGCGTTGTAAAACTCGCCGAAGCGCCTGCGCACGGAGTCGCGCACGTCGAGGTTGGTGGGGGCGAAGAGGTTGGGGCGGTTGGCGACGTCGAAGCGCTGTCGGTGACCGAGGATGTGAACGATGAGGTCCTGCGTCCCGGGTGAGTTGACCAGCCCGAGGCGGATGGGCAGCGTGAAGGTGTCGCTGTCGTAGTGGACGCGCAGCGGCGAGAGCATCGCGCGCCCGTTCTCGAAGCGCACCCGCGACGTGTCGACCCGGGCCACGAAGAAGCGGCTCCCCCCGCGGACGTACGGCGCGAGCAGGTCGGAGGCCCCCTCGGGGATGTGGTAGCGCTCCAGCCGCAGCCAGGCGTCGAGCCCCACCGAGTCCGTGGCCGAGAGCACCACGACGTCGTACTCGCCCACCGCAAACTGCGCCTCCACCCGCACGCCCATCGCCCGCTGGGCGTAGCGCGGACCTGGGGCGCGCGCGGTCTCTCTCGGCTCCCCATCCTGCGGCGGCGGGCAGGGATCCTGCTCCCACATCTCCACGAGCCGCGGCGCATCGAGGCGGTCGACGCGGGCGAACACCTCGCGCGGCAAGGTGCGCACGTTCTCGCGTGGAACCACCACGGGGACAGGGATCACCAGGGCGAAGTTCTCGGGTGGTCCCTCATAGGCGTTCTGCATCGAGAGGACGGTGCGGGCGCCGTCGCGGAGCAGCACCACCGAGGTGGCCCGGTTGCGGAGCGAGGCGTCGGAGCCGGCAACGTAGAAGCCGCAGAAGGCGCTCGCCGCGGGGGCCGCGAGCAGGGAGGCCGCAGTGAGCGTGAGGGTGCGCAGGACGTGGGTTCGCATGACCCTCACGGTACACACACCCGGCCCCGCGCTTCGACCGAATTCTACGCCCCGACGTACCGCGCCCTCGGCCGCAGCACGACGCCCGCCTCCCGCTGCTCGACCGCGTGGGCGATCCACCCGCCGCTCCGCCCCACCGCAAACAGCGCCGCCGCCGCCCCCTTCGGCAGCCCGAAGGCCATGCGCAGCGCCGTGAGCCCCACGTCGAGGTTGGGCGCCTCCATCCCACTGTCATGCGCGGCGTCGATGAGCGCGGCGAGCTTCTGCCAGCGCGTCCGGCCCGCCGCCTCCGCCATGCCCAACAACATCTTCGCGCGCGGATCGCCCGCGGGGTACAGCGGGTGCCCGAAGCCCGCGAGCCCCTCGCCGCGCTGCTTTTGTGCGGCGACGTCGGCGGGCGTGAGCGTCTCGGCGGCCCCCTCGACCGCGTCGGACATGCGCCCGTGGAGCCTTCCGGTGTGCGTCGCGAGGGCGGCCAGCAGGCACGCGCCGAGGTCGGCCCCCGCCGACGCGGCCACCCGCGCGGTGAAGGTCGACGGGTTGAGCTCGTGGTCGGCGCAGAGCACCAGCGCGCGATCG
>JBILLV010000082.1:0-30777 GCA_044375895.1 Polyangiales bacterium
GACGGCGGTGGTGTCTTGCGTGCTGTCGGACGCGTACAGCACTGGCGCGGGGTCGAACTCCCGGCCGAGAAAGTGCCGCGGACCCGGCGCCGCCAGCGCGATCACCATCGCCGCGCCCGCTCCCACGAGCACGGCCGCGCGCTCGCCCTGGCGCGCGAGGGCGACGAAGAGCGGCGCGGCGAGGGCGACGAGCGTCCACCGCGGGCCGAGCGCCGGGACGAGCACCAGCGCCGCGAGCGACGAGCCCAGCGCCGCCACCAGCGTGCCGACGCCCGTGGCGAGAGCCGCCGCGCGCGCCCGTCCGGGGCCGCCGTCGATGGCGTCGAGCACCGTCCCCTGCCCCGCGCCGAGCGCCATCGCCGCGGGGGCCACCACCGCCGCCACCGCCGCGAGCGTGCCGAGCACCCACGGGAGCGACGCTCCATCGCGCGCGCCGGGCCACGTCGACACCGCCGCGCAGAGCCCGAGCGCGAGGAGGCACAGCGCGGGCGCCAGGGCCGCGGCCCAGGTCGATCGCTGGGGGCCGAGACGGTGCCCGAGGGCCATCCCGACGGACTGCGCGGCGACGTAGGCCGCGACGATGGCCGCGAAGGCGAAGGGCGACACCCCCGCGTAGGGGACGAGCGCGCGGCTCCACACGACCTGCGCGCCGACGCCGAAGAGCCCGGCGGCGGCGAAGAGCGCGGCGGGGCGCTGCCAGTCGGCCGCGGGCGCGGAAGGTGGTGGCGCGTCGGCGTCGGGCGGGAGCGCGCTCGACGCAGCGAGGGCGACGAGGACGTTGAGCGCCGCGGCGAGGTAGCCCGCGTACGTGACGCCGACCCAGGGGACGAGCACGCCCGCGCACCCGAGGGCCCCGGCGCAGCAGCCGAGGAGGCCCGCGAGGTAGAGCGAAGCCGCGGGGCGCCCGTCGTCGCGCTGCGTGGCGACGAGCAGCGGGTAGGTGGCGCCCATCGCCACGGCGGGGACGCTCAGCAGCACGGCGCCCGCGAGCACGTCGACCGCGCGGGAGCCGAGGCCGAGGGCGACCGAGAGCGGCGAAGTGCGCGCGAGGACGGTGGTGGCGACGAGGGCGCCGAGGGCGACGGTGAGCTCGGCGAGGGCGTAGCGGCGACGGGGGCGCGCGAGGAGGGCGGGGCGGAGCGCGGGGAGGAGGGCACCGAGGCCGAGGCCGGCCATGAAGATGGTGAGGGCGAGGCCGGTGGCCCAGGCCGAGTGGCCGACGTGGCGGGTGAGGAGCTTCGGCCAGACGGCCTCGTGGCACGCGGCCGCGGCGGCGGAGGTGAAGGCGAGCACCAACGGACGGCGGCGGTCCACGCGGCGAGGATAGACCCGGGATCGTACGCCCCCGTCAACCGCCATCGCGTGACGAGGTGCTACTCCGCGGCGGGGCGACTGTGGCATCCTCCCGCGCCGTGCCGCCCTCCCCTTCTTGCCGCTCGCTCGTGTGGATCCTCCCGTTGGCCCTCGCCGCCTGCGCCGCGTCGCCGTCGACGACGCAGACCGCGGTGGTCACCACGCCCCCTCCGCCGCCCCCTCCCCCGCCGCCGCCGTCGGCCTTCGTGCGGGTGATCCACGCGTCGCCCGACACCTTCGCGCAGGTGGTGCAGGCGTACCTGGACAACGGTCAGGTGCCCGCGGTGCCCGACCTCGCGTTCAAGAGCGCGGCGGGGTACACGCCCATCCCGGCGGGGGCTCACACGGTGCAGGCGCGCGTGCCGGGGATGTCCCCCGCGCAGCCCGCCCCCATCAACTGGACGACCCCCGAGCTGCAGCCGGGCCGGGCGTACACCATCATCGCGCACGGCCTCGCGAGCGACCTCACGGGCCCGCAGGTGACCTTCTCCCACGACGAGGACGCGATGACGCCGGCCCCCGCGGGTCGGGCCAACGTGCGCTTCTTCCACGCGCTCGTCGGCGGCGGCGTGGTGGACGTGTGCCTCAACGGCGCGACGCCCGCCTTCCCCGCGGTCACCTACGGCACCTTCGCCAACGCGGCGGGCGTGCCGGGGCACTACGCGGGGGTGGCGCCGGGGACGGCGTCGATGTCGTTCCGCGCGAGCGTGGCGGGCCGGGCGCCGTGCACCGGTCGCGTGGTGGGCACCGTGGACGTGCCGATCGTGAGCGGGTCGACGATCACGCTCGTCGCGGTGGGCCGCATCGCGCGCCCGCCCCTCGCGGTGACCCCCGAGGTGCTGGTGTGCACCGACGGCGCCCCGCAGCCCTCGCGCTGCTCGCCGCTCGCCGTCCGCGCGGGCCGTTAACCGCCGCGCTGCACCCGCCACCACACCGCGACCACCGCCAGCGGCAGCAGCACCATCCACGGCCACGCGCCGATGCCGCGCTTCGGGTAGCGCACCGTCGACGGCATCAGCGCCGCCATCCCCACGGCCGCCGCGACGTCGAGCGACCCGAGCGCGGGCACGACCGACCCGAGCGCCGCCGCCACCACCACCGCCGCCGCGCCGACGGGCGACGGGACGCCCTTGAAGCACGGTCCCCAGCGCCCGGTGGCGAGCTCGTCTTCGTCGTAGCGCGCGAGGCGCCACACCGCCGCGAGCGTGTACACCACGGCGACGACGGCGACCGGCGGCGTCGGGTGCCGCGCGGTGAGGAGCGCCGCGGGGAGCGCGCCGAAGGCCAGGAGGTCGGCGAGGCTGTCGAGCTGCGCGCCCATGCGGGAGGTGAGCCCGAGGCGGCGGGCGACGACGCCGTCGAAGCGATCGCAGAGCTGCGAGAGGCCGACGCACGTGACGGCCACCGCGACGGCGAGCGGGCCGCGCAGCACGATGAGCGCGAGGAGCCCCGACATCGCCGAGGCGGCGGAGAGGAGCGTGAGGGCGTTGGCGGGGTTCATCGCGGGAGCGTGGTGGCGAAGGCGAAGAACCACGGGGCCACGAAGAGGATGCTGTCGCAGCGGTCGAGCACGCCGCCCTGGCCCGGGATGACGGCGCCGGAGTCCTTCACGCCGGCGTCGCGCTTCCACCCCGACGCGATGAGGTCGCCGAAGAGCCCGAGGGCCACGACGCTCGCGCCGAGCACCGCGCCGAGGCCGCGCGAGAGGCCCATCATCGACGGCCCCATCCCCGCGCCCACCGCCGCGCACGCCGCGACGCCGAAGAGGAAGCCCTCCCACGTCTTCTTCGGCGACACCCGCGGGATGAGCGGGCGCCGCCCCAGGAGCTTGCCGCCCAGCCACTGGAGCGCGTCGGACAGCATCACCAGCACGAAGAACGCGAAGCCCGCCCCCTGCCCCCCGTACGGCCCGCCCACGTCGCTCGTGACGAGCCGCGCGCAGAAGGAGAAGAGCCCCACCGTCGAGAGCATCACCCACTGGGCGCCGCCCGCGTTGCGCGTGAAGCCGTCGCTCCCCTCCAGCGTGAGCTGCGCCGCCGGGACGATCACCAGCGGGAGCCCGAGCGCGAGGAGCGTCCCCACCGACCCGTCGACCAGCATCGCGGCGTGCGCGGCGAGCGCGACGACCGCGCCCGCGACCAGCAGCACGCGGTGCAATCGCGGCGGGAGCGCCACCAGCGCGAGCGCCTCGCGGTAGAGCGCGATCGACACCGCCGCGAACACCACCGCCGACGGCAGCGGGCCGAAGCACACGGCCAGCGTCCCCACCACGCTCACGGGCCACCACCCGAGGATGGGCGCGCGCAGCGACGGGTTGCGCCGCACCTTCGGGATCGCCATCGCCACCGCGCTCGACACCGCGATGAACGCGTAGACCCACCCCAGCGCTTGAAATACTCCTACGGGCGCGACCCGGATCATGGGACTCATCAGCTCTCCTCCCCGCTCATGACGCGCGACTCCTACCACACCGATCGCGATGTGCCACCCGCGTCTGCGACGCGCGCGCCGATGTTCGCCCTCGCCACGGCGGGCGCCCTCTGCGGCCTCGACGCGGGGAGCTTCGGCCCCTGCCTCCCCGCCCTCCGCGCGGGCCTCGCGCTCGATGACCAGCGCGCCGCGTGGATTCTTTCCGCGTATGTGCTCGGCGCGATCTACGGCGCGCCGTGGGCCGCATGGTTCGGCGCGACCCGCGGGGCGTCGCGCACGCTCGTGGGCGCCCTGCTCGTGGCCGCGGCGGGCGCGTTTGTGATGGCCACCGCGCCCGACCTCGCGGCCGTTTGTGTGGGGCGCGCGCTCTTCGGCTTCGGGGGCGGCGCCGTGCTCCCGATGGCGACGGCGGTGGTCACGGCGCGCGTCGCGGCCGAGGGGCGGGGGCGCGCGATCGTGACGCTCTCGCTCGCGTACGGCCTGGCCTTCGTCGCCGCGAGCGTCGGCGCCGCGGCGGTGGGCGCGCTCGCGTGGCGCGCGGTGTACGTCGGCCTCGGGGCCTTCGCGCTGGTCGCAGCCGTCGCGGTGGTGGGCGCGCGCGGTGACGGTCGCGCGGCGGTGGCGTCGTCGCTCGACGGCGTCGGGGTGGCGTGGTGGTCGGTGACGGTGGCGGCGCTCGCGGTCGTCGTCCCGCGCCTCCGCGGCGCCTCCGGAGACGCGCTGCCGCTCGCGGTGGCGCTGGTCGTCGCGGGGCTGAGCCTCGGGGCGGCGGCGTGGCGCGCGCGGGCGACGGCGGAGCCCTTCGTCCCCTTTGGGCTGCTGCGCGACGCGACGGTGCGCGGAGCGTGCGCGCTCGCCTTCGGGATGGGGGCGGGCCAGGTGTTCGCGGTGTCGATCCCGAGCTTCGCCGCGGTGGTGGTGGGGGCGGCGCCGGCGCGCGTCGGGCTCTGGAGCCTGCCCTTCGTGGTGGCGGGCCTCGTGGGGACGGCGCTGGCGGCGGTGTTCATCGACCGCCTCGGCGCGCGTCGCGTGGTGGCGGTGACGGGCGCCGCGCTGGTGCTGGGCGCCGCGGCGCTCGGGCTCACGGCGCCTTCGCCCGCGGGCTTCCTCACGGCGAGCGCGGTGGTGGGCGCGGGGCTCTGCACGCTCTCCGCGGGCCCGATCCGTCGGCTGGTGGCGGAGGGCGCGGAGGCCGACGCCGCGCGGACCCAGTCGCTCCTCGGGCTGGTGACCAACCTCGGGCTGCTCGCGGGCAGCGCGCTCTACGGCGCCCTGGTGAGCCCGCGCGCGGAGGCGGCGCACCGGGCCGCGGGGATGCGCGCCGCGACCCTCGCGCTGGCCCTGCTGGTGGCGGCGGCGCTCGCGCTCGGCGGGTGGGCGCTGCGACGAGCGACCCGCGCGCGAGCGGCCGTGTGAGCGCCACGGGCCTTGACGTTCCTTCTTCCCAACCCTCCATTTCGAGAACCTCGATGAACCCCGCCAACCCGCCTCGCCAGCCCACGATCGTCCTCGTCTTTGCGGGCCTCGGCGTGATGAGCTTCCTCGCGATCCTCATCACGGGGGCGTACTTCCTCGGCCGCTCGCAGGGCGCTGACCCTGCGCCGCCGCGTGCGGTCGCCCCCACGACCGTCACGCAAGGTGCCCTCACGCCAGCCCCGCCCGCTCCCGTTGCTCCTTCGGCTGCGCCGCCCGCTCCCGTTCCCGCTCTCGTTCCCGCTCCGGCTCCTGCGGATCCCAGCGACGAGCGCGTGATGACCACGGCGTCACACGGCCGGGACTACGCGTTCCCGCTGTTGTTCCACTACGCGCACGTGCGGGGGCAGGGCATCGCGGACGTGCACGGCCGCCTCAACCACCGCGACGAGCACTACTTCGAACTCGGTCCTGGCGACTCGCTCACCCTCGAAGCCCCCGAGGGACAGGAGTTCACGTCGGACGGCACCGACGGCGTCTTCGACCTCGAAATCGAGGTGCACCCCAACGTCCGTGAGTCTCACAACTACGAGGTCGACGTGAGCCACGCCCACCTCGATGTGAACGGCCCCTGGGTCACCCTCGGCCACGGCGACGCGCACGAGTGGGACCTCGACCACGTCGGCCACCGCGTCGCCCGCTACGTGCGCATCCGCAACCTCGACCGCGCCCTCCCGCTCTACATCGACGGGGTCTACGTCCGCGGCATGCGGGTGTGCGCCGACGCCTCGCGCTGCCACGACGTGAACCACCTCGCCCGGCGCTGACCCGACGCCCTTCGTCCGCGCGGGAACCGATCGTCCCGTGACGGTATCGTAGCTCCACCGTGCGCGCCCTCCTGCCGCTCCTCTCCTTCGCGCCCCTTCTCGCGGCCTGCGCCACCCGCCCGACGCCCGCTCCGCCCCTCCGCTACGACTGGCATTTCCTCTACGTGATGCCCTACGACAACGACCTCGACCGCTGCGCCGCCCCCATCACCGCGGCCCTCCAGCGCGGGGCGGGGCAGCCGCGCATGGCGGTGAGCGTGCTCTACGACGGGGCCGCGCGCGACGGGCTCCGCCGCATCCACCTCCAGGGCAACCGTCGCCACGACGTCCACCTCGACACCGAAGACAGCGCCGACCCCGCGCAGGTCGCGGCCTTCCTCGACGCCGCCGTGCGCGAGTCACCCGCGCGGCGCTACGTGCTGGTGTTCCTCGACCACGGGGGCGCCATCGACCAGATGGGCTACGACGAGCGCGCCCAATCGACGCCGCCTGCCGACGCCGGGAGCGAGACGCGCTGGCTCTCCGCGCGGGCGACGGGCGAGGTGGTGCGCGCATGGATGCGGGGCCACCACCTCGGGCCCACGGAAGTGCCCCTGGTGTTCTTCCAGCAGTGCGGGCGCGCGTCGATCGAGGCGCTGCTCAACTTCCGCGGCACGGGCGAGGCGATCCTCGCGAGCCAGCGCGTGATGGCCGCGTGCAACACCTACTACGAGACGCTGCTCACCTTCGCCGCCGCGCACCCGGAGGCGTCGCCCACGGCCCTCGCGGTGGCCATCGCCCGCAGCGACGCGCAGCACCGCAGCCTCACGCTCGTGCGCACCGCCGCCCTCGACGGCTGGAACGTCCGCGCCGACGACCTCGCCGCCGCGCTCCTCGACGGCCCTGCCCCGCCCACCCACGACGCCGTCGCGGCGATTCCCGCGTGCTTCTCCTACGGCCTGGAGAGCAACTACGACCTCCTCGCCGTCACCCGCGCCGCCGCGACCGGCCGAGGCCCCGCCGCCACCGCCGCCGCCGAGCGCATGGAGCATTGGGTGCGCGACGAGCTGGTGGCGCTGCACCTCCGACGCGACGGCGACGTCGAGGCGGCGGGCTGGTGCGGGGTGGCGGCGCACGTCCCGTCGTTCGCGCCGATGCTCGACCTCTACCGCCTCCAGCCGGCGTACCGCGAGTCGCGCTGGGACGACGTCGCCCGCGCCCTCGCGCCGCCGCTCGGCCTGACCATCCGCGGCGTGCGACCGACGTCGGCGCGGTGAGCGCTCACACGTCGCGCACGGTGACGCCCTTCCAGAAGGCCACGCGGCCGCGGATCTGCTTCGCGGCGTCCTTCGGGTCGGGGTAGTACCAGGCCGCGTCGCGGTTGACGGTGCCGTTCACGGTGACGTGGTGGTAGCTCGCGGTGCCCTTCCAACCGCACACGGTGTGCGTCTCGCTCGGCGAGAAGTGCTCCACGCGCAGCGAGGCCGCGGGGAAGTACGCGTTGCCCTCCACCGTCACGATGTCGTCCGACTCTGCCAGCACGGCGCCCTGCCACTCTGCACGCTTGGTCATCGTTCGTCTCCCTCTCAGCGCGCGACGAGGAGCGTGTGGGCGAAGGGCCAGCGCCCGTCGACCCACTGCCCCTCGCACGCAAAGCCCGTCTCCACGCCCCATGCGCGGAGCTCGCCGACGTCGAAGCGGTGGCTCGACTCGGTCCAGATCGTGTCGCCCGCTTCGAAGTGCATCCGCTCGCCGCGCACCGTCACGTCGCACGGGCGGGTCGCGACGAGGTGCATCTCGATCCGCCGCGCGGCGCCGTCCCAGCGGGCCTGGTGGGCGAAGGCCGCGAGGTCGAAGTCCGCGCCCCACTCGCGGTTGAGGCGCACCAGCACGTTGCGGTTGAAGGCCGCCGTCACCCCGAGCGCGTCGTCGTAGGCCGGAACAAGCCGCGCGGCGTCGCCCCCGACATCCGTCGCGAGGAGCAGCGCGTCGCCGGGCGCGAGGGCCTCCCGCACGCCCCGGAGGAAGTCCACGGCCTCGCGCCGCGCGAAGTTGGACAGGTTGCTCCCGAAGAAGAGCACCAGCCGCCGCGCCCCCGCCGATCGCGGCGCCGCGCGGAGCCCGTCGAGGTAGCTCGCCTCCACCGCGCGGACGTTCACCGTCGGCAGCGCTTCGAGCGCGCGACGACACGCGAGCAGAGCCGCCGAGACGTCCACCCCGACGAACGAGACCTCCCCCTGCCGCGCGCACAGCGGGGCGAGGAAGGCGAGCGCCTTGCGGCCGCCCCCAGGGCCCAGCTCGACCACCTCCAGCGGCCCCGGCAGCGCGCGCAGCACGTCGGGCGTGTGGGCCTCGATGAGCCGCAGGTCGGCCCGCGTGAGCTCGTACTCCGGCAGCAGCGTGATCGCCTCGAAGAGCGCCGAGCCGAGGTCGTCGTAGAGCAGCGCGCTCGGCAGCGACCGGGGCGTACCCCGAAGCCCGCGCAGCATCGCGTCGGTGAGCGGGTGCGCGTTGTGAGCAACCGCGGGGACATCATCGTTGGGGGCCATTGAAACGGCGCTCCTCTGGGCGCGTGGGGGTTACTTCGCCGGAGGGGTTGATCGGGTTACCGCGCCGTCCGCGCGAGCCGCGCGCCGGTGCATTGGAAGCGCGTGTCGGGGTGCCAGAAGTTTCGGTACGTGCGGCGGATGTGGCCGCGCGGCGTGTACCGGGAGCCCCCGCGGAGCACGCGCTGATTCACCATGAACTTCCCGTTGTATTCGCCCACCGCCCCCGACGCCGCGGCGAAGCCCGGGTACGCCTCGTAGCTCGACGCCATCCACGCCCACACCCCGCCGTAGAGCGACGGAGCGATGGGGCGGGGCGCGAGCGACCCGATGGTTCCGTCGCTGCCCACGTCGAGCTGCTGCCCGTGGTGAGCCTCGTCCGCAGCCGCCGCCTCCCATTCAAACTCCGTCGGGAGGCGACACCCGAGGAAGCGCGCGATCGCGTCGGCCTCGTAGTACGAGAGGTGCGTCGCGGGCGCGTCGGGATGAAGCGCGCGCGCCCCGTGGAGCGTGAAGGCGCGCAGCACATCGCCGTCCACCTCGGCGTAGAGCGGCGCGGTCCAGCCGTGGGTGCGCGCCTGATCGAAGCCCTCGCTCAGCCACAGCGACGGCGTGCGGTACCCGCCCTCGCGCACGAAGGCGACCACGTCGCGGACGCGCACGAGGTCGCGGGCGATGGCGAAGGGTTCGAGCCACACCCGATGCCGCGGCCCCTCGTTGTCGAAGGCGAACCCGTCGCCCGCGTGGCCCACCTCGACGAGCCCGCCCGGATGCTCCACCCACGCGGGAGCTCCCGGCGCGAAGCCCTCCACCGCGGGCTCCGGGGCGTACACGGGGAGGAGCGGACTCTGCGCAAGGGCGTGCTGGATGTCTGTGAGGAGGAGCTCCTGGTGCTGCTCCTCGTGGGCCAGGCCGAGCGTGACGATCGCCGCGAGCGCGGGATCATCGCTCGCCGCGAGGAGCCCCTCCATCCGGGCGTCGACGGCGCGGCGGTACTCGCCCACCTCGGCGGCGCTCGGGCGCGAGAGCATCCCGCGGGCGCCGCGCGCGTGCCGCGGCCCGACGGCCTCGTAGTAGGAGTTGAAGAGGTACGCGTAGCGCGGGTCGAAGCGCGCGACGCCCCGCGGCGCGAGGACAAACTCTTCGAAGAACCACGTCGTGTGCGCCCGGTGCCACTTGGTGGGGCTGGCCGAGGGCATCGATTGGAGGCACTGATCTTCGGGCGAGAGCGGCGCGGCGAGGTGCTCGGTGCGCGCGCGGACGCGGCGGTACGCGTCGAGGAGGGTAGCGCCCCGCATCGCTATTCGCTCGGCGGAGGCGGCGTGGTGCCCCCGTCCACGCGCTTGCGCTCGGAGATGGCGTGGGGCGACACGCCCATCAGCACCAGCGCCTCCTCGCTGAGCGAGAAGGTCACCTCCTGGCCAAACTCCACCGACACGGCGTTGCGCGAGCCGTCGGCGTAGATGCGCGCGTCGCGCATCTTGCTGCGAACACGCAGCACCTCGCCCGGATGCACGTGACCCCGCGGCAGCGCGTACTCCGCGCCCGGCGGCAGGTAGGGCTCGCGCACGAGGTACTGGAGCATGCGGGAGCGAAAGGCCATGGGCTTCCCACCCGCGCTGCGAATCGCGGCGGTGGAGCCCGCGGCGGTGGAGACCCAGAGCCCCGAGGACTTCTGCTCCTCCTGCGCCTGACCGAGCTCGAGGATGTACTTCGACGTCATCGCCGGGACGGGGTGCGCGAAGAGCACGTCGTTGAGCACGCGGCCGTGCACCACCTCGCCGTCGACCTCCACCTTCATGCGGGCGACGCGCACGCGGGCCACGCGCTCCTGCTCGATGGCCTCCAGGTGGTCGCGCACCTCACCGCGGCGCGTGCCGCAGAGAAAGCCCACCGAGTCCTGCGGCGCCGAGTTGACGCCCAGCATCGGCGTGTCGCCCACCGCGCGGCTCACCCAGAGGAGCGTCCCGTCGCCGCCCACGGTGATGACGAGGTCGAAGTTGGACACCTCGCCGATGCGGTCGCGCTCGCGGAAGGTGGCCTTCCAGCCGACGGCCTCGATGGCCTCGCGCACCTCCTCGATGGTCTCGGCGTGGTGGCGGTCGGCCCGCTCCATGCGGGCGACGGTGGCGTCCTTGCGCTCCAGCAGGTCGATGATGCGGGGGAGCTTCTGCTGCCGCACGAACAGGTCGTACGAGCTGCGCTTCGAGATGACCAGCACACGGCGCGCGGAGGGCGTCATCCTAGAGGGGCGCGAGGCTACCACCCGCCCGCGACCACCGTCACGGGAACATGGCCGGCGCCATGAGCCCCGCCCCCTCTTCGAAGCCGAGGCAGACGTTCATCGCTTGAATGGCCTGCCCCGAAGCGCCCTTCACGAGGTTGTCGATGGCACATTGCGCGACGATCCGGTCGACGCGGGGGTCGACGAAGTAGGCGACGTGGGCCCGGTTGCTCCCGCGGACCCAGAGGGTGTCGGGGAGGGCGCCGGGGTCGAGGACGGCCACGGAGGGCGAGCCCGCGAAGTAGCGCCGCGCCTCGGCCACCAGCTCGGCAGCCGTGACGGTCCGCGTGGGGCGGAGGTACACGGTCGAGAGGATCCCGCGGGTCATGGGGACGAGCGTCGGGGTGAAGGTGAGGGTGACGGGCGCGCCCGCGACGCCCGAGAGCGTCTGCTCGATCTCGGGGGTGTGGCGGTGGGTTCCCGCGACCTTGTAGCTCCGCGCCCCCTCGCTGCACTCGGGGAAGTGGGTGCTGGCGGCCGGCGAGCGCCCGGCCCCCGACACCCCGGAGAGCGCGTGGACCACCACGTCGTCGGCCCGCGCGAGGCCCGCCGCGAGCAGCGGGATCGCGGGGAGCGCGCTGGCCGTGGGGTAGCAGCCCGGCACCGCCACGAGCTTCGCCCCGCGCAGGCGTTCGCGATGGAGCTCCGGGAGGCCGTAGACCGCCTCGTCGAGCAGGGCGGGGGCGGCGTGTTCGGCGCCGTACCAGCGCGCGTACTCGGCGGGGTCGCGGAGGCGAAAATCGGCCGACAGGTCGAGCACGGTGAGGCCGCGCGCGCGGAGCTCCCGCACGCAGGCGATGGAGGCGCCGTGGGGGAGCGCGCAGAAGGCCACGTCGGCCTTCGCGGCGACGAGGTCGGCATCGAAGGGCTCGATGGGGAGCTCCACGAGCCCCGTGAGCGACGGGAGCATGGTGCTGGCGCGGGGCGTGAGCTTGTCGCGGGCGCACAGCGCGGTGACGGTGACGTGGGGATGACCCGCGAGCAGCCGGAGGAGCTCCGCGCCCGTATAGCCAGTGGCGCCGACGACCGCGACGCGAACACGCTGTGCCGTGGACATGAGGGATCGAGACCTCGAAGAGAGGGTAGTGAAGCGTGCTGGGGAGGCGGAGGGATGGGCGGGGCGGGGCGCGGCGTGCGCGCCCCTGCGCGATCAACGCTTGGAGTACTGGAAGCGCTTGCGGGCGCCGGGGCGACCGTACTTCTTGCGCTCCTTCTTGCGGGCGTCGCGCGTGAGCAGGCCCTGGCGCTTCAGCGGGATGCGGCGCTCGCTGTCGGCCACGGTGAGGGCGCGGGCGATGCCGAAGCGAACCGCGTCGGCCTGGGCCGCGAGCCCGCCACCCGCCACGCGCGCCTCAACGTCGTAGCGACCGATGGTCTCGACGATCTCGAAGGGCTGGAGGATGAGGAGCTGGGACGCCGGCCGCGGGAAGTACTGGTCGTACGGGCGGTTGTTGACGAGGATGTTGCCCGAGCCCGGGCGGATGTAGACGCGCGCGACGGCGGTCTTGCGCTTGCCGGTGGCGTAGTGGCGGTCAGTCTGGAGGCTCATGGATATGTCTTCTCTTGTCCGCTCAGAACTTCGTCGGGAGGGTCTTCGGCTGCTGCGCCGTGTGCGGGTGCGTCGCGTCGGCGTACACCTTGAGCTTCTTCACCATCGCGCGGCCGAGGGGGTTCTTCGGGAGCATGCCCTTGACGGCCTTCTCCACGAGGAAGGTCGGCTTGTGCTTGAGCATGTCGCCCGCCGAGCGGCGGCGCATCCCCCCGGGATACCCCGAGTGGGCGTAGTAGAACTTGTCGGTGGCCTTCTCGCCCGTGAGCGCGACCTTGTCGGCGTTGACGACGACCACGAAATCGCCCGTGTCAACGTGCGGCGTGTAGGTGGGCTTGTGCTTGCCGCGGAGCACGCGGGCGACGTCGCTGGCGATGCGCCCGAGGGGCTTGTTGGTCGCGTCGACGATGAACCACGACCGAACGACCTCGGCGGGCTTCGCAGTGTAGGTGCCTTGCATGAGATTTCCTTCCAGAATCGTTGCCGCCGCGCCAACGGGTAGAACGGGTAATCGGGGCGTCGGGGAGCGCGGAGGTTACAGACAACGAATCTGGTGTCAAGGTGTTGCTCGCGCCTCTGGACACCCGGACGGCAAACGTGGGGGTATCACGGGGAGCACAACGGCGGGGGGTCGACCCGGAGCTCCTCCGAGCGAGGCTGCCCGGCGGCCCGTCACGCTCACACCGGCGGCGGCGGCGCGATGCCCAGCAGGTTGAGCCCCGCGGGGTAGTGGTAGCTGGTGGCGTGTCCGTAGCCCATCACCTGCACGCCCACCGGCACGTTCGCGCGGATCGTGTGCGCGTTTCTCATGCGGTCGAGCGGCAACCGCGCGATGCCGAACATCCCCCCGATGGGCGTCGGGCGCACGGCGATCGGCGCGCCGTCGAGCGTCACCTGCGCGTCCATCGGCATCACCACGTCGGCGAAGCTCACGTCGTAGTTGTTGGGCGCGAGAAACACGTACGTCTGGCGGTACTGCTCCACCGCGGCGACGCTGGTCTGCGACGGGTCGCCGCGCCCGTTGATCGCGGGGTCGACGATCGTCTGCCCGAGCATGAAGGTCGCCACGCCGAACTCGCGGTCGCCCACCACCTCGTAGTCGCCGTTCACCACGCCCAGGTCGACCACCTCGCCCGCGGAGATGCGCGCGGGGGCTCCCGGCGGCGCGCCCCCGGGCCACCGCAGGAGCGTGTCGTCGACGTTGCCGTACAGCCGCACCACATGGCCCACCGCGTTGCCGCGCGGCCCCGTGGGTCGATGCACGAAGTACCTCCGCCCGAGGGACTCCGCGGGGAAGACGCTCTCCTCGATGTGGTCGCACGACTGGCGGTCGAAGGGCTGGTAGATGCACGGCGAGCCCACCAGCACCTGCACCGGCGCGTCGGCCTGCACGAGGGCGCCGCCGAGGTCGGTGTCGGGCGTCCCCAGCAGGCGCGCCACCTCCCCGCGACCGATCGTGAAGGTCACCACCCCGTTGGCCCCCGTCGCGGCGATGCCGTTGCCCGCGACGACGCGACCGTTGCGGCCGAGGCGCACCCGCACGCTCGTGTTCTCGCGCAGGCCCGTCACGCTGATGTAGCCGGGCGCGCGGAGGTCTTCGGTGTCCTGGCCGCGCATCGCGGTGACCCGGTAGTTGCCCGTCGCCGCCGTGCTCGGCAGGAGCAGCGACGCGTCGTTGGAGTAGCTGAACGTCCCGAACAGGCAGTTGCACGCGTCGTTGCGGTACTCCAGCGGGTTGAACTGGTAGACGATCACGGGCCGCGAGCTCACCAGGTGGTACGCCCCGTTGGGGACCCGCGCGCTCGTGGTGAGGGCCTGCGTGTGCTCGGTGTCGCAGCGACCCATCATCACCTTGAGCTCGGGGACCCACGGGAGGCTGATGGCCGCGAGGTCGCCCGGACGGGCCGTGGCGCGGCCGACGATCATCCCGTTGCGTTCGACGGTGACGTCCGCCGGCGTGTCGCCCGGGTTGGCCACCACCACCGCGTAGTGGAAGCAGGTGCCGACGACGTTGGGGAGCACCGTCGGCCAGAAGTCGCAGCCCACGTACGTCCGCGACGCCGCCGCCTGCTCGCAGGTGCTCGGGTCGCCCACCACCAGGTTGCTCCCGTCGCGCACGGGGACGGGGGTGATGTCCCCTCCCCCGTCCCCCACGTCCGGTCGCGCCGTGGCGTCCAGGCCGCCGTCCCGGGCGGAGAAGGTCGTCGGCTCCGAGGCACACGCGACCACCAGAAACCCTGCGAGAAGCGCCCTCATGAGCGGGATTCAACCCCGAATGTCACACGCTGTGCAATGACCACGGGAGCCCCACCCGAGGCCATGGACCTCCGCGGGGTCGTGCCCTATCCTCCCCACTCCGCCAAAACTGAATGGCCATTCAGTTTGGACGGGAACGGCTACCACGGACCGCGGGTTTTCGAGGGAGACACATGGCGAACGAGCTCCGATTTGATGGGAAGGTCGCGATCATCACGGGGGCCGGCAACGGCCTCGGGCGCTCACACGCGCTGCTCTTCGGGAGCCGCGGGGCGAAGGTGGTGGTCAACGACCTCGGCGGCGCACACACCGGCGGCGGGCGCTCGAGCGCGGCGGCCGACAAGGTCGTGGAGGAGATCAAGGCGGCGGGCGGCGAGGCCGTGGCCAACTACGACTCGGTGGAGGACGGCGCGAAGATCGTCCAGACCGCGCTCGACACCTTCGGCCGCATCGACATCGTGGTGAACAACGCCGGCATCCTCCGGGACGTCTCCTACGCGAAGATGTCGGCCGACGACTGGGACCTCATCTACCGGGTGCACGTGCTCGGCGCGCACCGGGTGACGGCGGCGGCGTGGCCTCACCTGCGCGAGCAGAAGTACGGGCGCGTGGTGTTCACGGCCTCGGCGGCGGGCATCTACGGCAACTTCGGGCAGGCCAACTACGCGATGGCGAAGCTCGGTCTCGTGGGCTTCTCCAACACCCTCGCGCTGGAGGGCAAGAAGGCCAACGTCATCGTCAACACCATCGCCCCCATCGCGGGCTCGCGCATGACCGAGACGGTGCTCCCGAAGGAGCTCCTCGACGCCCTCAAGCCCGAGTACGTCTCGCCGCTGGTGGCCTGGCTCTGCCACGAGTCCAACACCGACACCGGTGGGCTCTACGAGGTGGGCGGCGGCTTCATGGGCAAGCTCCGCTGGGAGCGCACCGAGGGCCGCACCTGGCGCCTCGGCCGGGCGATCGGCCCGGAGGATGTGCGCGACGCGTGGGGGGCCATCGGCGACTTCGGGAAGACGGCGCACCCGGGCTCGATCAACGAGTCGATGCAGCCCATCATGAGCAACGTCGAGGCGGGGCCGTCGAAGGGCGGCAACCAGTTTGTCGACGTCGACCAGGCGCTCGGCTGGGAGTCGCCCGAGGTGAAGAGCGAGTACACCGAGCGCGACGTGTCGCTCTACGCGCTCGGCGTCGGCGCGGGCCGCAACGCCCTCGACGCGAAGGAGCTCAGCCTCGTCTACGAGATGAACTCCGACGGCTTCCACGTGCTGCCCACGATGACGGCGGCGATGAGCGTCGGGCTGCTGATGAAGATGGCGATGGACGGCGCGCAGGCCCCGGGGCTCAACTACGGCCTCGACCGCATCCTCCACGGCGAGCAGTACACCGAGGTGATTCGCCCGCTGCCGCCGAAGCAGAAGCTCAAGAACCGCGGCAAGGTGAAGGCCATCTACGACAAGGGCAAGGGGGCCGTCGTGGTGATGGAGTTCAAGTCGTACGACGAGGAGGGCGACCTGCTCTGCGTCAACGAGGTGACCACCTTCGTGCGCGGCGCCGGCGGCTGGGGCGGCGATCGCGGGCCGGCGGGTGAGGCCGCGGCGCTCCCCGACCGCGCCCCCGACGCCGTCGTCGAGGAGAAGACCTCGGACGACCAGGCGCTCCTCTATCGCCTCTCGGGCGACATCAACCCCCTCCACGCCGACCCGGGCTTCGCGAGCTCCTTCGGGTTCAACCGCCCGATCCTCCACGGGCTGTGCACCTATGGCTTCGCCGCGCGGCACGTCATCGGGGCCTTCGCAGGCGGCGACCCGCGGCTCTTCAAGTCGATGCGCGTGCGCTTCGCGGACTCGGTGTTCCCGGGCGAGACGCTCGTCACGGAGATGTGGCGCGAGGGCGACAAGGTCACCTTCCGCACGAAGGTGAAGGAGCGCGACAAGGTGGTGCTCTCGGCCGCCTCGGTCGAGCTCTACCAGGAGATCCCCGTGAAGCGCGCGAAGCCCAAGGCCGCGGCCGCGGGAGCGAGCGCGCCGGCGGTGCCCAACACCACGGACATCTTCGGCGGCATCCGGAAGTACCTCACCAAGAACCCCGAGCTCTCCGCGAAGGTGGGCAAGGTGTTCCAGTTTCGCCTCTCGGCGCCCGACAGCGTGTGGACCCTCGACCTCAAGGGCAACGCGGTGAACGCTGGTGAGACGGCGAAGAGCGAGTGCACGCTCGAGCTCTCCGACGCGGACTTCATGGCGATGGCCACGGGCAAGGCCAACCCGATGAAGCTCTTCTCCTCGGGCAAGCTCAAGATCTCCGGCGACCTCATGGCCTCGCAGAAGCTCGACTTCCTCATGAAGGTCGACCCCAACGACGTCATCGCCTCGATGAACGAGCGCGTCGGTTCAGGCGGAGGCGCCGCGGCCCCCGCGCCCGCCGCCGCGTCGGCCCCCGCCGAGCCGTCGAGCGCCGATGTGTTCGCCGGCATCGGCGCGTGGATCGCCAAGAACGCCGAGACCACTGCGAAGATCGGCAAGGTGTACCAGTTCACCCTGTCGTCGCCCGCGAGCGCCTGGACGCTCGACCTCAAGGCCAACGCGGTGCGCGCGGGTGCAGCCGAGAAGGCCGACTGCACCCTGGAGCTCAGCGACGCCGACTTCATGGCGATGGTGTCGGGCAAGGCCAACCCGATGAAGCTCTTCTCCTCGGGCAAGCTCAAGATCTCCGGCGACCTCATGGCCTCGCAGAAGCTCGACTTCCTCACGAAGATCGACAAGAACGCCGTCGCCGCCGCCATGGCCGACCGCAAGCCCGCGGCCGCGCCCGCCCCCGCAGCAGCGCCCGCGGCAGCCCCCGCGAAGACGGCCAAGGCCCCGGCGGTGTTCAAGGCGCTGGCCGAGCGCTACGCCGCCAACCCCGCGCTGGCCGCGGAGCTCGGCGCGAAGGTGCAGTTCACCATCACGGGCCTCGACCGCGCCTGGGTGGTCGACGGCGCGAACGTGACGGAGGGGAAGGCGGCCGACGCGCAGGCCTTCCTGGTGCTCAGTGACGACAGCCTCGCGGCGCTCGTGTCGGGCGCGTCCACCGCGCGGAGCCTCTTCCAGCGGGGTGACCTCCGCGTGGACGGCGACGCGCGCGTGGCGCACCGCCTCGGCGCCTTCAACCAGCTCGCGTGAAGTGAAACGAAAGGGAGTACGACGATGACTCGACGCGTAAACGTGATCGGCGTGGGCATGGTGAAGTTCCAGAAGCCCGGCGCGAGCGACGAATACAACGTGATGGCGAAGGGCGCCATCGAGGAGGCCCTCAAGGACGCGGGGGTGAGCTTCGCGGAGGTGCAGCAGGCGTACGCGGGCTACGTGTTCGGCGACTCCACCTGCGGCCAGCGGGCCGTGTACGAAGTGGGCCGCACGGGCATCCCCGTCTTCAACGTCAACAACAACTGCTCCACGGGCTCGACGGCCCTCATGCTCGCGAAGCAGGCGGTGGAGGGCGGCGCGGCCGAGTGCGTCCTCGCCGTGGGCTTCGAACAGATGCAGAAGGGCGCGCTCGAGGCCAAGTGGACCGACCGCACCAACCCGATGGACAAGCACGTCGGCGTGATGTCCGAGCAGCAGGGCTTCGGGCAGGCCCCGCCGACCGCGCAGATGTTCGGCGGCGCCGGCCGTGAGCACCGCTGGAAGTACGGCACCAAGCGCGAGACCTTCGGCAAGGTGTCGGTGAAGGCCCGCCAGCACGCCCACCGCAACCCCTACGCCCTCTTCTCCGACACGCTCACCCTCGAAGAGGTGATGGCCGCGCCGGAGGTGTTCGACCCCCTCACGCGCTACCAGTGCTGCCCGCCCACCTGCGGCGCCGCCGCGGCCATCGTGTGCAGCGACGAGTTCGCGAAGCGCAAGGGCATCAGCAACCCCGTCTACATCGCCGCCCAGTCCATGACCACGGACTTCGACTCCAGCTTCCAGGACTCGATGATCAAGATGGTGGGCTACGACATGACGAAGGAGGCCGCGCGCCAGGTGTACGAGCGCGCGGGCCTCGGCCCCACCGACGTGCAGGTGGTCGAGCTCCACGACTGCTTCACCGCCAACGAGATCCTCACGTACGAGGGCCTCGGCCTCTGCCCCGAGGGCGGCGCGGAGAAGCTCATCGAGGACGGCGACAACACCTACGGCGGCCGCTGGGTCACCAACCCCTCGGGCGGCCTGCTCTCCAAGGGCCACCCGCTCGGCGCGACGGGCCTCGCCCAGTGCACCGAGCTCGTGTGGCAGCTCCAGGGCCGCGCCGACAAGCGGCAGGTGCCGGGCGCCCGCGTGGCCCTCCAGCACAACCTCGGCCTCGGCGGCGCCTGCGTCGTCACCATGTACCGCCGCGACTGACCGCTCGCTCCGCCGCGCCGACCATTCGTCACGAACAGGGCTCGCGGCGGCCGCGCGCGCGGAGGTATGGTCCGCGCCGCTCCCCCGATGGTGATCCCCGACCCGAGAGACCTCTCCGCCCTCGCGCGCGACACCGTGCGCGAGGCGATGCGCTCGTGGCGCCTGCCCGCCACGCTCGTGCTCGGCGTCGGGATGGGCGTGCTCGAGTACCGCACCACGGGGCACCGCCCGGCCTTCTTCTTCGGCCCCGGCGCCGCCCTCTACACCCTCATCCTCGGCCCGCTCCCGTGGCGCGCGCTCGTTCCCCTGGAGGCCGACGGTCAGCGCGGCGACAAGCTCGTGCGGTGGTTCGTCGCGGCCGCCGTGAGCACCGCCCTCTTCTACGCCCTGGTCGCGTCGTACCGCGGGCTCGCGGAGGTCACCGGGATGCGCTCGGTGTACGTGCTCGGCCACGCCCGCGAGTCGCTCGTCGCGTGGCTGCTGTTTCTCATCGGCGGCTGGGGCCTCGCGCGCGACATCCAGTTGGAGCAGCGCCTCGACGTCACCCTCGGCTCCCACGAGCGCCTCTCCGCCGAGCTCGCCGCGGCGCGCCTCGACGCCCTCCGCGCCGACCTCGACCCGCACTTCCTCTTCAACGCGCTCAACGCCATCGCGAGCCAGTGCACCTCCGACCCGAGCGCCGCGGAGGACAACATCGTCCGCCTCTCGACGCTCCTCCGCGCAGTGCTCGACACGCGCCGCCGACCGCTCCACACGCTCGACGAGGAGCTCAGCCTCAGCGGGGACTATGTGGCGCTCCTGGTGGCCCGCTACCCCACGCTCGCGGTTCGGATGGACATCGCCCCCGAGGCCCTCGGCGCGATGGTGCCGCCGCTCCTGCTCCAGCCGCTGCTCGAGAACGCCGTCCGCCACGGGCAGATCGACCGCGGCGAGATCCTCGTCACCGCCCGCCGCGAGGGCGACTCGCTGGTGGTCCGCGTGCGGAGCCCCGGCGCCTTCCGCGGACCCCGCGAGGGGGGCATGGGCATCGAGCTCGTGCGCCGCCGCGTCGACCTCGCCTGGGGCGCGGAGGGCACCTTCGTAATCGCCACCGACGGTGACGCCGCCGTGGGGACCGTCACCGCCCGCCGCGCCTTCTCCGACGCCACCGAAAGGACCGCCGCATGACCGCACGCGCCGTCATCATCGACGACGAGGCCCCCGCCCGCGCCCGCCTCGCCCGCCTCCTCCACGACGCGCTCGCGGGCCGCGTCGAGCTCGTGGGCGAGGCCGCCGACGGCGAGTCGGGTCTCAGCCTCATCGACGAGCGCACACCCGACCTCGCCTTCGTCGACGTGCAGATGCCCGGCCTCGACGGGCTCGCCATGGTGGCGCGCATCCCCGCACCGGCTCCCTACGTCATCTTCACGACGGCCCACGACCGCTACGCCCTCGACGCCTTCGACAAGGGGGCCATCGACTACCTGCTGAAGCCTTTCGATGCGGCCCGCCTGGTGCGCGCCGTGGCCCGCGCCGAGTCCCTGGGGATGCGCGCGAAGGCCGAGGAGGTGCTCGCGCCGCTGCGCGCGAAGGCGGCGGGCGTGCTGGCCGACAAGCTCCCCATCACCGTCAACGGCCGCGTGCTGCTCATCCCCGTGGCGGAGATCTCCCACTGCGTGGTCGAGCACGAGCTGGTGACCGTCCACACGCAGAAGGGGAGCTTCACCACGGACTTCACCCTCGCCGCGCTGGAGGGGCGCCTCGACACCACGCGCTTCTTCCGCGCCCACCGTGCGTTGCTGGTCAACCTCGACCACGTCGCCGCGATCGACGACATGGCCGGCGGCAAGGTGATGCTCGTCACCCACGCGGGCGCTCGCCTGGAGGTGTCGCGCCAGTCGAGCCGCAAGCTCCGGGCGATGCTCGGGGTGTAGCGACCAGCCGTTGCAACGTGTTGGTCATCGTCCCCAACGTCCCAGGGTTCGCCGAGCGCTCACCCTGGGCTGCATTCGGATCGCCCGCAGAGCCGGGCTCAGGAAGAACCAGAATGGCGGGAGACGAGGGAGCCCGGCTTTGCGGGCGATCCAAATCCAGCCCAGGGTGAGCGCTCGGCGAACCCTGGGACGTTGAACGGGCCAAGGGGTAGCGACGCCTCGACAGGCACCGGAGGCCGGCGTCATACTCGCGACCGCCCGCGGGCCTTCGGGGTGACTTCCGAAATTGCCCTTTGAAGGCAGGCCTTCGCCTCGTCACTCCGGTCTTTCCCCGGGCACTTCCCCTCCTCCCCTCCCCCCGCTCCGTCCCCTCTCGTGAAGCTCCACACCGAGCGCGTCGAGCGCGAAGACCTCGTTCTCTTTCTCAACGCGTGCCTCGCGGCCACGTCGCAGGCGGAGTTCTACGAAGACGCGCGGGGGCAGTCGCTCGCGCTCGATTTCCTGCACGCCTACGTCGCGCAGATCTACCGCTCCCTCTACGCCCGCACGCTCGCCGCGGACGTGAACCACCACGCCCGCGCCCGCATCGTCCTCGAGCTTCTCACCACCACCGCGGACGTCCCGAAGGCGCAGCTCCGCGAGGAGGGGGCGCTCATCGCCGCGACGCTCCGGGCCTTGCCGCCGCAGCGCGTGTACCGGCTCTTCGAAGCCCTCTGCCTGCGGCGCGTCACCAACCGCCGCGTGCGGGCCATCGCGCGCCAGTGGCTCGCCACGCGCGACCTCACCTTCGACGCCGTGAAGTACCGCCGCGCCCTCCGCACCATGGTGGCCCACCTCCACCTCGCCACGCCGGGGGAGACGGGCGCGTTTCTCTTCGAACGCGACCACCGCAAGGGCGCGTACCAGACGCCGCTCTTCGACGCGTGGCGCCGCGCCCACTACGCCGCCGAGGCCGTCTACGAGCTCCCGTACACCGTGGCCGTCGGCTTCGCGCGCAAGCACCGGATCCCGCGCGACCGCTTCCTCGCCCGCATCGCGCCGCAGCTGACGCGCCACGAGCGCTACGGCCTCCAGCGCAGCGCCGCGCGGGAGGAGGTGGCGCTCCCCGCCGTTGACCCCGCGGCCCTCGGCGCGACGAAGCTCTGCCTCTACGCCTGGTCGCTCCCCCGCGACGAGCGCGACGCCCGCCGCGACGACTTCGCCGGCGCGATGGACGCCGCCGTCGCCCGCGTGCTCGCCCGCGCGCCGCTCGCCCTCGGCCGCGTCGCCGCCGTGCTCGACGGCAGCTACTCCATGCGCGGATCGCGTGAGAAGCACCGCCGCCCCCTCGCCCTCACGGTCGGCGTCGACGCCCTGCTCCGCGCCGCATCGACGTCGTACCGCGCCCACTGGACGAGCGACCCCGATGACCCGTGGCTCGACCGTCGCCCCCGCGGCGGCACGCGCCTCGCGCACCGCGTCCTCGACGCCCTCGAAGGCGACCCCGAGCTCCTCGTCATCGTCTCCGACGGCTACGAGAACGACCCGCCGGGCGCCACCGGCCAGGTGCTCCGCGCGTTTCGCGAGCGCATCGACCCGCAGCGTCGGGTGGGCGTGGTTCACCTCAACCCGGTGTTCGAAGCGGCCACCTTCGGCGCGGCGAGCTTCGGCCCCTACTGCCCGATGGTGACCGTCCGCGAGCTCGACGACGTCCCGACGGCCCTCGGGTTCGCGCGCTTCGCCGACGGGCGCGCCACCCTCGACGAGCTGCGCGCCTGGCTCGCCCCGCGCGTCCGCGAGCTGCTCGACGCCGCCACCGTCACCGACGACGACGCGGAGGTGGCTCCATGAGCAAGCGCCACGTGACCACCGTCGGCCTCGCTGGGCTGAAGGCGCTCGGGGCGCAGGTGTGGCGCTCGGTTCGGCTCGTCCCGCTGGTGCGGGAGAAGCCCGTCACGCACCTGCGGCTCGCGGGGGTCGACCTCGACGAGGCCCTCACCGTCACCACCGTCGACGTCCACACGGCCCACCGCGCGCGGGAGAAGCACTTCGTCTCCGTCGTGCCGCACGCCTTCGTGCTCGCGTGGGGCGACGACGCCGACGCCGAAGTGAGCCTCGGGGCCTCCTTCGCGCGCGACGAGGGAGCGTCCTCGCGGGGCGGCCACCGCGTCCGCACGCAGCTCCGCATGGCGCGCCGCGCGTCCGAGCGTTCACTCCGCTTCGTCCCGCAGCAGCTCGCGCTGGAGGGCCTGCTGGCGCTTCATTTCGGCGGCCCCACGCTGGCGTCGCGCGACTGGTCCGAGCGTGTGCTCCGCGAGGGGATGGACCCGCGGGTGGAGAGCGCCATCTCGGGCCGCTGGATGCCCCACCTCGCCGACGCCCTGCGCACCTTCGAAGTGCTCGATGGGCAGTGCGGGATGCTGCTGTTCTTCAAGGACCTGCTCTTCGGGAGCTTCGTCGCGCCGCGGCCCGAGGACTACCGCGCCCTCCACGAGTCCCTGGTGCTCGACCTCTTCCCCGCCGAGCTCTTGGAGTACGCCCGCTACGACGCGCCGCGCTTCGACGCCGTCATCGACCCGGCGCGCACGCCCACGCTCGCCGCCCTGCGCCGCGAGCTCGACGCCGAGGTGGGGCGGTGGGGGATGTTCTACGAGTCGCTCAGCGGCGACCTCCTGCGCGAGGCCGACGCGGAGGCGGTGTACACCATGGACTCCTTCACGCTGGAGCGCTTCGTCACCGGCCTCCGCCGCAAGGGGGAGCACCACGTCGGCGAGCGCGTCGTGGCGCGCGACGGCACCCTGGCCTACCTGAAGACCTACCGGCTGTCGGCGCCGCAAAGCCGCCGCGCCTACCTGCTCGACAGCCTCGCCCGAGCAGGCTGGAGCCTCGAAGCCGCCGCCGTCGCCACGCGCCTCACGCTCGCGCAGCTCGTGGAGGAGCTCACCCGCGTGGGCTTCGGCTGGATGGTCGCGCCGCGCGTCCTCCACGAGCTCAAGCTCCGTCGCTGACAGCGCGACCGCGGGCGGGTACCGTCGCTGGTATGGCCACGGACGAGCCCCTCCCGAGCTTCCGCCCGCCGCTCCTCACCCGCGGCGCGAAGATCCGGCTCTCGGTGCTCGCCCTCGGCCTCGCCTCGCTCGCGACGTGGTGGTGGGCCACGTCCATCCGCATGCCGGGGCGCTCGTACCGCGCCCCGCTCGCGCCCCTCGACGCCGCCGACACCGCGCGGCGCGACCGCCTGCACGCCCACGTCGTCGCCCTCGCCACCTCCATCGGCGCCCGCAGCACCAGCGCCCCTGCGGGCCTCGCGCAGGCCGCCACGTACGTCAGCGACTCCCTCGCGAGCGCGGACTACCCCGTCACCCACGAGACCTTCCGCGCCGACGGCGCCCTCTGCGAGAACCTCGTCGTCGAGCGCCCCGGCGCCGCGCTCCGCCGCGAGGTGGTGGTGATCGGCGCGCACTACGACGGCGTCCTCGACAAGCCCGCGGCCAACGACAACGCCTCCGGGACGGCCGCGGTGATCGAGCTCGCCCGCGCCTTCGCGAACGAGACGCTGCCCCGCACCGTCCGCTTCGTGGCCTTCACCAACGAGGAGCCCTACCACTTCCAGACCGACACCATGGGGAGCGTCGTCAACGCGCGGCGGGCGCGGGCGCGCGCCGACGACATCGTGGCGATGGTGAGCCTGGAGACCGTCGGCTACTACGACACCCGCCCCGGCTCGCAGCACTACCCGCCGCCGCTGGGGATGATCTACCCCGACCGCGGGGACTTCATCGCCTTCGTGGGCAACGACGCGATGGTGGGCCTGGTGCGCTCGGCCATCGGCGCCTTCCGCGCGCGGACGCGCTTCCCGAGCGAGGGCGTCGCGCTCCCCGAGCGGACGCCCGGCGTCGGGTGGAGCGACCACTGGTCGTACTGGCGAGCGGGCTATCCCGCCATCATGGTCACCGACTCGGCGCCCTACCGCGACCCCAACTACCACCGCCACAGCGACACGGCCGACAAGCTGGACTACGACCGCATGACGCGCGTCGTGGGCGGGCTCGTCGACGTCGTGCGCCACCTCGCGAGCGCGCCCCGCCGCGCGCTCCTCAACCCGTAGCGCTACCGCCCCTCCCCCACCCGCAGCGTGCAGCGCTCCGGCGTCCGCTGCGTCCCATCGTCGCGCCAGCCCACCATCGCCTCGCCGTCCGATCGCAGCGTGTGCACCGCGCTCCCCATCTGCACCCGCACGCCCCGCACGCAGCGCGCCTCCGCGCCCTCCAGCTCCACCACGCCCACCGCCGCGGCCTCGCCGCCCACCTCCAGCCGCCGCCCCCACCCGCGCCCGTACGGAACCCACAGCGCCATCCGCCGCGGCCCCGACCGCGCCACCGCGCACGCGCGCACCGACGCGTGCGGGTTGGGCTCCTCCGTCACCGCGCCTCCCCACGCGCCGACGCGCATCGCCCCGGCCGTCGCCGTCACCACCGACCACAGCGCGCCGCGCTCGATGAGCCCCACCGCGGGGAAGGGCTCGTCGCGTGTCTCCACCGCTGCCGTGTGAACGCCGCGCACATTGCCCGTCGCGTCGACTTCGAAGGCCGTCGCGATGCGCCGCGGCGACCGCGACGACGCCGAGAGCGCCACCACGCCACCGTCACGCGTCGGCAGCACCAGCCACGCCTCCGCGCCGCCCCGCGTCCACCCGCCGACGCCCGGGAGCATCCCCGTGAGCGCCCGCGATGTCCGCCCGCGCATCCACGCGAGCGTCCCCGCAGCGCCGCGGTCGGCCACCAGCGCGCCCATGCCCGCGCCGAGCACCACGAGGTCGCTCCCGCCCGCCCCCTCCACCAGCGCCGTCGCCGGCGCGCGCATCCCCTCGGACTGCCAGCTCACCTGCGCCACGCCCACGCTCGACCGCGCCGACGCCGCGCCGACGCTCCAGTGGGCCGCGCCGCCCTCGCGCAACGGCGACGGCGTCGCTGCTCCGGTCGCTTCGCAGCGTAGCGACACCACCGACGCGAGCAGCTCGGACGCGCGGCGCGGGCGCTCGTCCGTCGCCCCCGCGGCGTCTCCCTCCGCGGACTCACGGATGGGTCCCCAGCCCTCGACGCGGGCGACGTCGTCGACCGTGCAGCCGCCCTCGTCGCACACCCCATCGGGCTGCGGTGACAGCCGCGCCGCCCGCACCGACGCCCCGACGGGAACGCGCGCCCAGAACTCCCCGCCGTTGAGCGTCCGCCACAGCGACGACAGCCGCGCACCGAAGGCCACCCCCCGCTGCGCATCGGCGAAGGCCACCGAGAGGGCGCCTTCGGGCAGCGGCGACGTCACCCACGGCCCCTCGGGCGACCCCGTCGCGAGCAGGCGGAGCTCGCCCGCCTCGACCACACCGCGGAGCGTCCCAGCGCGCGTCCACTCCAGCGTCGCGGTGAAGCGCATGCCCTCGGGGGGCGCCACGTCGCGCGTCGCGCCCGTCTCCGTGTCGATGGTGACGTACCGAAACCCACGCCCCGACGTGCGATCGGCCGCGCCGAGGAGCAGCGTCGCGCCGTGCATCGCGCGCCGCACGCCCCGCTCAGGCAAGGTCGCCGCCGCCAGCGGAATCGCGTGCCAGCGCCCCCGCCCGTCGCGCGCGCACACCGTGTCGATACGGTCGGCGACGTCGGGCATCGATGTCGTCGCGCAGGGCCCCGGGAGCGCCGCCCGCACGCCATCGTCCGAGAGCGCGTAGGCCTCGCCGGGCCAGCCCTCGCCACCGTCCGGGCCGACGGGTTCGAAGCGCTGCCCGTCGCGGCTCACGTACAGCCGGTCGGCGCGCAACGCCACCGCGTCGCCCCAGCGCGCGAGCCGCCCGGGAACGTCCCGCTCCGCCACCTGCACGCGCCCGCGCTCCCGTCCGCGCGCGTCGGCCCGCACCACCTCGCGGCCGTCGAGCGACGCCCACGCGCCGTCGGCGAGGCGCACCGAGGGGAGGCGCTGGTGCGTCGGCACGCGGTCGCGCAATGCCTGGGCGACGAGCGTGAGCGCGGTGCTCGCGTCGACCTCGACATCCGCGCGCTGCGCCGGGAGGGCCGACCCCTCGGTGGAGACCGGACCGCGGGTGGTGACGATCTGGAGGGAGGTTCCGGTGTAGCGGGGGACGAGCGCGATGGCCCCTTCGAGTGAGGCCACGCGCCACGTCGCGCCGCCGTCGGTGGTGACGGCGTAGCGGCCGTCGTCGAGCACCGCGGCCCCCGCGCTCGCGTCCGCGAAGGCCGCTTCGAACACCGGCGCGTCGAGCGTGGTGACGCGCGCGAGGGTGTCGCCGTCGGTGCACCAGAGCCCCTCGCGGGCCGTGAGGCAGAGCCGTCCGCGCGACCACGCGCCCGCGCGCTGGAGGCCGGGCACCGTCCCCACCGGGCGGAGTCGCCCCGTGAAGCGCTCGCTCGCGGAGACCACCCCGTCGGCGGTCGCGAACACCCAGCCCCCAGCGACCTCCACGGCCGCCAACAGCGGGGCGCCGAGTCGCTCGTCGGCGAGGGCGACGGAGGCCGTGGCCACCTGGGCGCGCAGACCCGCGCCGATGAAGCGCGTGGCCGTCGCGCCCGCGAGCCCGGGGGCGGGCACCGTGGGCTCATCGACGCCGAGGCGGGTGACGGTGACGGGCGCGTCGGTGTTCGCGGTGGCAGTGCGGGGGCGGAGCGTCTGGCGCGTCTCCGCGGCGCAGGCGACGAGCGCGGCGGCGAGGGCGGCGCGGCGGGCGCTCACGCGACGCAGATCCCGTAACGGGGGAGCACCACCTGCACGATGTCGAGGCGCTGCCGCTGCATCGCGTCGTGGAAGAGCTTCCAGTCGCACCGGAAGAACTCCGGCGAGTACTCGTACGCGGAGTCCTCGTCGTCGGACTCGGCGACGGTGCCGAGGGCCACGTGCTTCCACGACCCCTCGCCCTTCGGCTGGTAGTCGAGCGGCTCCGCGCCGAAGCGGAAGTGCCCCAGGCGGACGGCCTCCATCCAGCGCGCGTGGCGGACGTGGTCGTCGTGGTCGTCGATGGCGCGGAGGTAGCGGTCGATCAGCGCGTGGTCGTGCGGGTGGAGGCCGGGGACGTCTGCGTCGGGGTCGCCGAGGATGTAGCGCTGCACCACCTTCGCGACGTGGTGCATGGCGTCGAGGTAGTCGACCGGGTTGTTGCGGGTGACCGTGCGCCCGAAGCCGTCGGTGTAGCCCCACACGAGGTAGGGCTTGTCGGGGTTGCCGAGCACCGCGCCGTGCCCGAGGGGGAGCGTCTGGCGGACGAAGAAGTTCTGGAGCTTCGCGAGGAGGTCGTCGTCGGGTTCGCCGTCGGGGCCGCGGAGGTCTTCGGCGTGGTTCACCTGGTGGCTCACGCCCGCGAAGCCCTGGTGGGCCCACGTGTCGCAATACGTGTGGAGCGTGATGCCGAGGCGGTGGAGCGCGTGCGGGGCGTGGCGCTTCAGAATCGCGAGGCGCACCATGTCCTGCGCGGGCGGGCTGTTGGGGCGGCAGATGAGCTTCTCGATGAACTTCCCCGGCGGATCGTCCCCCGCCGGCGCGCCACCGTTGCCCGGGAGAAAATGGAAGGGGATCCACACCTGCTGCCGCGCGAGCTCCTCCAGGTTGCGGTAGTCGAAGGTGCGGTGGGCGGAGCTCAGGCGGTGGTACATCGCCCCGTTGGAGAAGCGCACGGTGCCCGTGTTGGTGGCGTCGTCGACGTACTGGGCGGCGTAGGCGACCACGCCCGCGTCGTGCGCGGAGAGCCCCGCGAGGCGACAGACGATGTAGGTGACGGCGTGATGGAAGTCGATCTGCACGGCGGCGAGGATGGAAACATGGCAGCGGGGCCGCGGGTCAAGGGCGCATCGCGCAGAACGCGACGTGTCGGGAGGTGGACCGGCGACGGAGAAAAAACGTACCGGGTGTGTCGAACGGCGGCCGACGGCTCCGACATCCCCGTCGAAGGCCCCGAACACCCATCGGGGCAGCGAAAGGACGACACGACTTCATGAAGTACATGCTGATGATGAACACCCCCGGCGCCGGCCCCTACCGCGTCACCTCGTGGCCCCGGCACGACCTCGCCGCGCACATCGACTTCATGCGCGACTTCGTCTCGCGCCTCGCCGCCTCGGGCGAGCTCGTGGCGGCGGAGGGCCTCGCGGGCCCCGATCAAGCGAAGCTGGTGCGGGGCGGCAAGGACGGCGAGCCCGTCACCGACGGCGTCTTCCCGGAGACCAAGGAGTTTCTCGCCGGCTTCTGGATCATCGATGTGGCGACGACCGAGCGCGCCTACGCCCTCGCCGCCGAGGCCTCGATGGCGCCGGGGCCCGGCGGCACACCGATGCACCTCGGCATCGAGGTTCGTCAGGTGATGAGCGCGCCGCCCCGCGAGTTGCCCTGAGCGATGCACCGCCTCCTGCGCGATTTGAGCCCCCGCGCGCTCGCCGCTGTCCTCCGCCGCTACCGCGACTTCCCCGCGGCGGAGGACGCCGTGCAAGAGGCCCTGCTCGCCGCGACGACCCACTGGCCCGTCGAAGGGACCCCCGACAACCCGCTTGGGTGGCTCGTCCGCGTGGCCTCGCGCCGCATCGCCGACCACGCCCGCGCCGACGCTGCCCGCCGTCACCGCGAGGCCCTCGTGGTGAGCCTCGTCCCGGCCGACGAGCAGATCGCCCTCGCCGCCGACGCCTTGCACCGCGAGGGCGACGACACGCTCGAGCTGCTGTTTCTCTGCTGCCACCCGTCGCTCACGTCGGCGTCGGCCATCGCGCTCACGCTCCGCGCGGTGGGCGGCCTCACCACGCCGGAGATCGCGCGGGCCTTCCTCGTCCCGGAGGCGACGATGGCGCAGCGGATCAGCCGGGCGAAGCAGACGGTGAAGTCCTCGGGGGTTCCCTTCGAAGCGCTCAGCGAGGCCGAGCGGGTGGCGCGGCTGCGCACCGTGATGCAGGTGCTCTACCTCCTCTTCAATGAGGGCTACACCGCGAGCGCGGGGCCGACGCTCGCGCGCGCCGACCTCTCCGACGAGGCCATTCGGCTGACGCGGATGCTCCACGCGCTCGTACCCGACGACCCCGAGGTGACGGGCCTCCTCGCGCTGATGCGGCTCACCGACGCGCGACGCGCGGCTCGTACGACGGACGACGGCGCGCTCGTTCCGCTCGACCAGCAAGACCGCTCACGGTGGGACCGCGCGGCCATCGCGGAGGGGATCGCGCTGGTCGAAGCGGCGTTGGCGAAGGGTGCGGCGGGGCCGTACCAGGTGCAGGCGGCCATCGCGGCGCTGCACGACGAGGGGCGCGACACCGAGGGTACGGACTGGCCGCAGATCGCGGCGCTGTACGGGCTCCTCGTGCGCATGACGGACAACCCGGTGGCGCGGCTCAACCGCGCGGTGGCGGTGGCGATGGTGAAGGGCCCCGCGGCGGGCCTCGCGCTGCTCGACGAGGCCGCGAACGACCCGCGGCTCGCCGATCACCACCGGGTGCACGCGGCGCGGGCGCACCTGTTGGAGCGGGCGGGGGACACGGCTCGCGCGGAGGATGGCTACCTCCGCGCGGCGGAGCGGACCGACAGCCTCGCCGAGCGCGACTACCTGCGGATGCGCGCGGCGAGGCTGCGGGAGGGTGGGTGAATCAGGCGGGCTTCTTCGCGGCCTTGGCGGCGGCCATGCCTTCGGAGATCTTCGCGGCGCGCGCGTCGACCACCTTCTGGATGGAGGCGTAGCGGTCGACGATCGCGGGGTCGCGCTTCGCCCGGTGCTTCACCTCGTCGGCGACGGCCTCGATGGCCTTCACCGCGTCGCTCCCCGCGATGGCGCGGCGCGTGCGGAGAAACTCCACGTGGCGCTCGGCCTGCGCGAGGAGCTCGTCGGTGGCGCGCAGCTCGCCCGCACTGGCCTT
>JBILLV010000096.1:0-28205 GCA_044375895.1 Polyangiales bacterium
CGAGCTCGAGAACATCCACCGCCACCTCGAGCACACCGCCGACCGGGTGAAGGCCGTCCTCGCCGCCGCCCAGGAGGTGGCGATGCCCATCCTCGTGAGCACCATCACCACCATCGTTGTCTTCCTTCCGGTGCTGTTCCTCTCCGGGGTCGCGCGCAACCTCTTCGTGCCGCTGGCCCTCACCATCGCCTTCGCGCTCATCATGAGCTTCTTCGTCTCGCGCACGGTGACCCCGCTCCTCTGCCTCTACCTCCTGCGCGCTGGGCACGAGCGCCGCCCCAACGCGGTAGCCCGCTTCCTCACGGCCCGCCTCGACGCGCTCGACGCCCTCTACGCCCGCGCGCTCCGCGTGGTGCTCCGTCATCGCGCGGTCACGGTGCTCACCATCCTCGGGCTCTTCGGCGCCTCGCTCACGCTCTACCCCCGCATCGGGCAGGAGTTTTTCCCCGAGAGCGACGAGTCGCAGTTTACGGTGGTGTACAAGACCCCGATGGGGACGCGCGCCGAGCGCACCGAGCTGGTCGGCGCCCGCGTCGAGGACGCCGTCCGTCGCACGCTCCGCGACGCCCGCGGGCCCATCGCCACCGTCATGATCGACGACTGCGGCATCCCCGGCGGCCGCACCGCCCTCTTCTCCCCCAACACGGGCCCACACATCGGCAACCTCCAGGTGAACCTCCGCCCGGCCCGCGAGCGCGCCCTCAGCGACGTGGCGGCGTCCGAGCGGCTCCGCGCCGCCCTGCGCGACGCGCTCCCTGGGGTGCAGGCCTTCTACAGCACGGGCGGGATCGTCAAGCGCATCCTCAATTTCGGTGCCCCCGCGCCCATCGACATCGAGGTGCTCGGGTACGACTTCGAAGCCGGTGGCGTGTACGCCCGTCGCCTCGCGGGCGCGCTGCGACGCACACAAGGTCGCGGCGGAAGGCCCGCGGTGTCGGACGTCCAGGTGGGGCGTGACGACTACTACCCCGAGCTCCACGTCACGGTCGACCGCGAGAAGGCCGGCGCGCTCGGCATCACCGCGCAGCGCGTCGCCCAGACGGTGCTGGTGAGCCTCGCGGGGAGCAACGCCCTGTCACCGACCCCCTTTACCGACCCGGAGACGGGCAACGAGTACAACATCTCCGTCCGCCTCGCCGACCCCTTCCGCGACGAGGTGGGCGACCTCGATGCGCTCTACGTCCGGGCCCCTACATGGAGCGCGTCGTGGACGTCACCGCCAACGTCGCCCCCGGCGCCGACCTCTCCGCCGCCGCCGCCGTCGTCGAGCGCGTCCTCCGCGAGAACCCTCCGCCCGACGGCTTCACCGTCCGTGTGGGCGGTCAGATCGAGGCGCAGCGTCAGGCCTTCTCGGGCCTCGGCCTCGCGGCCCTCCTCGCCCTCGCGCTGGTGTACATGGTGCTGGCGTCGCAGTTTCGCTCACTCGTCGACCCGCTGGTGATCATGTTCAGCGTCCCCCTCGGCATCTCGGGGGTTCTCCTCGCGCTCTACCTCACGGGGACCACCCTCAGCGTCAACAGCTTCATGGGCGTCATCATGATGGTGGGCATCGTGGTCTCCAACGGCGTGCTGCTGGTCGACTTCGCCAACGTGCTCCGCCAGCGCGGCGCCGGCCTCATCGACGCCACCGTGGAGGCCGGCAAGACGCGCCTCCGCCCCATCCTCATGACCACCCTCGCGACGGTGCTGGGCCTGCTCCCGATGGCCCTCGGCATCGGCGAGGGGAGCGAGACCAACCTCCCGCTCGCCCGCGCCGTCATCGGCGGCCTCACGGTGTCGACCTTCTTCACGCTCTTCCTCGTCCCCGCCGTGTACACCGCGCTCGACCGCTTCGCCCGCCGCACCGCTCCCCTCGCCGAGGTGGCCGACGATGCGTAGCCCCTGGGCTCTCTTCGCGGCGCTTCTCCTCGCGCCCGCGGTGGTGCTCGCCGACCCGCCGCGGGTGAGCTTCGTCGACGCCGTTCGGCGCGCGGCGGAGACGCACCCCACCGTCACCACGGCGCGCATCGCCGTCACCCGGGCCACGGCGCTCACGGTGCAGTCGCGGGCGCTCCTTCTGCCGACGGTGACGCTCAACCTCACGTACACGCGCCTCGACGACGACCGCCGCCTCAACGACCGCATCATCCTCGGTGGCGACCAGCTCTCGGGCAACGTGCAGGTGCTTGTGCCGCTGTACAACGCCCGCGCCTGGGCGTCGCTGCACCGCGCGGAGGACGCCGTCGACCTCGCCCGCGCCTCGTACGACGACGCCCGCCGCGCGGTGTCCGTCGCGGCCGCCCGCGCGTGGCTCACGGTGTCGTCGCAGCACCGCATCGTCGCGACCAGCGAGCGCGCCCTCGCCAACGCCGAGGCCCACCGCGACTTCGCGCAGGAACGCCTGCAGGGAGGGGTCGGCAACCGCCTCGACGCGGTGCGGGCGGCGCAGGACGTGGCGGCGATTCGGATGACGCTCGCGTCGCAGCGGGCGGCGCTGGCGCGGGCGCAGGAGTCGCTCGGCGTGCTGGCGGGCGACGACTCCGGCCTCGACGCGGTGGACGACATCGACCCCGCGGCGCCGCCCCCCGTGAGCGTGGCGGAGGCGGAGGTGCGGCGGCGCTCGGACGTGCGCGCGCTGGAGGTGCGGGTGCGCAACGCGGAGCGGGCCGCGGACGAGTCGTGGGCCGACTACCTGCCATCGCTGGGGGCGGTGTTTCAGCCCTTCTACCAGAACCCCCCGTCGCTCACGCAGCCGCTGGTGGGGTGGCAGGCGCAGGCGGTGCTGTCGTGGGTGATCTTCGACGGCGGCGCGCGCTACGGTGCGGCAGCGGACCGACGCGCGGTGCGGGAGGACGCGCGCGCGCAGCTCGCGGGGGCGCTGCGGCAGGCGCGGGCGGAGGTGCGCGCGGCGGCGGAGGCGGTGCGCTTCGCGGACGAGCGGGCGGCGGCGGCGCGGGAGGCGGCGGCGCTGGCGGCGGAGGCGGCGGAGCTCGCGGACGCGGCGTGGCGCGCGGGGGCGACGGGGAACCTGGAGCTCATCGACGCGCGGCGCCGCGAGCGCGACGCGCGGGCGACGGCGAACATGGCGGTGGACGACGCGCGGCAGTCGCGGCTCGATGTGCTGATCGCGGCGGGGAGGTTTCCGGAGGGGCGGTGAGGGCGAGGGGGCAGATCCACTGGAGGGGCAGGCGTTCGCGCACCGCGGCCGCAAGTCGCCCGTCGCCCCGTAGGGTGCGCCCCAATGGCCGCCAACACGCGCAAGGGTAGCGCCGACACGACGCGCGGGCGCGAACGGCGAACTCGGTGGAAGCGCGGAGTTGAGGCGACGTCGCCTCTCGGCGGATTCGCATGCTGCGGACGCCATGGTCGCGCAACCCGTGGGCTCCATCGACGATTGCGAGGACGCTCCGCATCGTGCGATCGTCCGAAGCCCATGACATTCGCCGTTCAAGAGCGAGGCACGCCGTGAGCGATGTCCAACCCAAGCTCATCTCAATCATCCCGTCGCAAGGTGCGCCGTTCACGCCCGAAGGGCTCGACGAGTTCGTGCGCCTCGTGCTCGATGTGCCGGCGCCGACCGCGCGCGCAGAAAAGGTGAAGAAGGGCCTTCTGGATGCCGCCCGGCTCGCGATGGGCATGGCTTCGGGGGCCTTCACAATCGCCGATGAGGCCAGGATCGCGCGCGCCGTCTCCAGCGATGGCTTTCGGTCATTGTCCGAGGCGGATCGCGCCTACCTCTACGATCGGTCACGCCCTGTGCTCTTGGAGCTCACGCGTCGCCTCCTCGATCGGGACGACGTCCGGGCGGGTGGGGCCGAGGTGACGCTCATCCCCCAGGGCGACGCCAGGCTCGAGTCGGTTCGATCGGCCGACGGCTCCTTCGCCTTGCGCCACGTCTATGCAGCTCACCCCTACGAGCGCGCGTTCTACGTGCCCTTGGCGCGATTTCACAGCTATCTCCTCGATGAGAAGCGCGCCGAGTTCGTGCGCCTCGTCGCGTCGCTGGGCGTGCGCGCGGTGCGCCTCCTCGACGCGCAAGACGCAAAGACGAATGCTGGTGCGAACGTTGGGGTCGCTGGGGTCAAGGGCGTCGAGGTCGGCGCGGGCGCATCCACGAACGCCGGTCAGGCTGACGAGTTCAGCCTCTCGCTCGACGCCGAGGAGCCGCCGCCGGGCCCTCCGCACCTGCCGATTCGGCTGCTTTGGTACCACCACGAGCCGCTGTGGCAGGCGATGGCGGAGACGCGGATTGGACGTGGGATCACGAGCTACAACGTCTCGTTCCGCCACACCGAGGACTTTGGCGTCACCGCCGGACTCTGCGCGAGGATCGCGGGCATGGGCCTGGAAGCTGGCGGATCCTTCCAGCATAGTCAGTCGGTGTCGAAGACATACGAAGTGACTTTCTGGCCGCGGGCGTAGATAGGCGGTCCTGTGCTCTGCGCAGCGGTGGAGCGCGTGGGCGTAGCAGGCCATTCGAGACGCTCAGCCGTTTGACGAGCAAGTGCCCAGACCTTCCCAATGAACGGGCGTGAGATCGCGCCGCCGTGCTTGCTGCCAGGGGCTGGCACAGGGTCCAGAGCTCCGGTCGCAAATTCGCGTTCGTCGGCGCGCCCGGTGCGTTAGGAAGAGGGTAGGAGGCGAGGACCGCCGGAGCGCACGCCGTGCTTGCATGGCGGCGGGCCGACGAGGCGCTTCGAGCAGTCCTCGACCCGCATGCAGTTTCGACGGACCCCGAAAAGAATCAAGAAGTTCATCAACGAGCACGGCCTCGCGGACAGACTCCGCGAGGTACTCCGAGACCCGAGGCGACGCAGAGGCAAGCAGTGGTCGTTCAACTACATCCTCGACGTCGTCTGCACCGCCGTCGTCCTCCAGGCGCCCACCCTCGCGGAGGCTGAGTCCATCAGCGAGCGCATCGGACCGCGTCTCCCGGATAGCTCCATGGCCTACACCATCGAGCGCATCGAACCCACCCCGCTGCGCGCGGAGCTGCGGCGCCAGGTGCGCACCATGCTCCGCTCCAAGACGGTCGCACCCGTCGGTCTCCCGCTGGGCGTGGTCAGCGTCGACGGCAAGACCTCCTGGACCGGCACCCACCTCACCGACCCAGAGGCGCAGCTCCAGGACGGACGCTACAACCTCCGCTGGATGCGGGCGGTGCTGGTCAGCGCGGCCAGCCGCCCCTGCATCGACCAGGACGTCATCCCCGCGAAGACCAACGAGATGGGTCACTTCGCGAAGTTCTGGGCGGCACTGTACGAGGCGTACGGGCGGAGCTCGCTGTTCGAGGCCGTCACGCTCGACGCGGGCTACACGTCGAAGGAGAACGCAGCCCTCATCGACCGCGACGGCTACGCCTACGTGATGCGAGTGAAGTGCACGCAGCCGACGCTGCTCGACGAGCTTCAACGTCAACTGGCGGGCCGGATCGACGAGCCCGAGGCGACGACGCCGTGGGAGTCGCGCCATGGACGACAGCTGCAGCAGCGGCTGGTGCGGAGCCAGGAGATGGCCGACTACGACGGCTGGGCGCACCTGCGACAGGGGTGGCTGGTGCAGACGGTGGAGCGCGATGCGAAGGGCGTCGAGCACGTCGTGCTGGAGCGCTGGTACATCACGAACCTGCTGTGGAACCGTCTGACGGGTCGTCAGATCCTGGAGCTGGTCCGTCGTCACTGGGCGATCGAGAACGACTGCAACTGGGTGCTGGACGTGGAGTGGAAGGAGGACACGCACCCGTGGTGCACGAACGCGAGCGAGGCGCGTGACCACCATCCGCAGCGGACGCTGAGCTGGCTACGGATGCTTGGGTACAACCTGGTGACGTGGCTGATGCGGGTGCGGCTGCGGTCGCGCCCGAAGTGGCGCGAACTGCGTGACGCGCTGCGCGCGGTGCTGCTGCCGATGCCCAACGGCATCGAGCTGGACGTGGCCTTCGCCACGCTCGCGTAAGGGTCCGTCGCCCGACTGCATGCCTCTGGCCTTGTGTTTGCCGCCGCCGCCCTCACCATCCTCGCGTCTGGGGGAGGCTCCCGCTCGTCCTCACATCGGAGAGCTGCCGGAAGTTCTCGCAGATCGAAAGACCCCACCATTCTTTGGGAGGGTCTGAGCAAGTGCCACGGAGGCTTGACGGCGCGAGGCGTCGGGGGCCTGATTCGTCCTCGACCACAATGAAGTTCTCCCCGGCGCTCGACGATGGGTTGACCTTGGACCAACAGTTCTTCACCGTCGTCGACTCAGGCGTGGACGACAGCCTCCTGCGCGAGAACCTCAAGCTCTCGCCGACCGAGCGCATAGAGAAGATGCGCGAGGTGTTGCTGTTCGCGGAGGAAGCCCGGAGGGCGCGTGGCCACAAGGTTCGGTGAGCTCCTCGGGCACCTCGCCATCGAGCGCGGACGAGGAAAGCAGTCGTAGCCGGTCGTCGCGCGGACGTTGAAGACGAAGCGATCTCCCATGGGATGGGTGCACGCGGCCCAGGGAGGCGCCGCAGACTCCGGCTCTCCCCGGGTCGGCGTCACAAAACCACTAAAAATTGGGCAAATCGAGTCCGCTTCTGGCGCCAGAAGCGAGCGGTTCATCGCGGCGGCGAGCGGTGCGCACATGGACACGGGCGCCTCGCGCGATGGGCGTACCCAAACCTTTCCTGAATGCGCCCCTGCGGCTCTCCGGTGGTCTGGCTACGCTTTCGTCGGGCGCTGCAGCTCCACGACGGCCTTGAGGATCGCCGCGACGGTGTCCGCCTCGGCGTGCTCCGAGAGCTCGCGTGACGGGTGGTAGTCGGCGCGCACCTCCTGTCGCCCGTCGGCGCCCTGGGCGCGCGCGAAGTGACCGCGCACGAAGGTCCACGCGTCGCCGATGGTGAAGCAGCCGTAGACGTCGTGCTCCCGGTCGGGCTGGTCTTCGAGGCGCTGGAGGGCGACCGTGAGCATCGCCCCCTGCAACTGCGGGAGCGGGTCGACGGCGTCGAGCGCGCGCTTCGCCTCGACCACCAGGAAGAACGGCGCCACCGGCTGCCCCGCCGCGTCGACCGCCAACGCCCCGTCGACGATCCCGTGCAGCCGCAGCGGCTCGTCGCCGAGCCCGCGGAGGTCGTCACCGCGGACGACCACGCTGAGCGCCACCTGCGACCAGGCGCGCACGTCGTCGACTTCCGCCACCATGAGCAAGGGGTAGATCGCGCGGGCCCAGAGCGTCGCCTCGTTCGCGCGGCTGGTGCTGGTGAACGCGAGGCGCCGCCGCAGGGCGTCGAGGTCGGCGCGCTCCTGCGCGGTGAGCGGCGTCTTCGCGAGCGACGACCAGGGCTCCGCCGCCGACGCATGGAGGCGAGAGCGGACGAACCCGAGGTCGAGGGCCTCGCCGACCTCTGCGAGTTCGGAGAAGCTGAGCGTTCTCATGTGCCGCGCCGGAGTTGACGGCGTCTGTGCGACGCGGTCAAGCGCCCGCCGCATCCCCGTAGACGCCTGCTGCCCTCCCCGCGCATCATCCCCGCCACCATGGCGGACAAGAAGCACCTCACCGTCTCCACCGGCGACCGCTCCGTGCGCGTGGCCTGGTACGCCGGCGCCACCGACGCGTCCATCGAGCGCGCGCTCCGCCAGAGCCTCGCGCTCCCCGACGACGCGCCCCTCGCGCTCACCGACGCCGACGGCGACGCCATCGCCATCTCCGACAGCCTCCCCACCGGCCTCACGCTCCGCCTCGCCTCCGCCGCGCCCACTGCATCCGCCGCCGCCGCGCCCGTGACGCCGCCGGGGCCGCCCGCGTTCCCGTTTCTCGGCAGCGCCCCGGCGCTCATCGGCCCCGACGGGCTCATCGGGATGCTCAACCGACTCACCTCGCAGTACGGCCACTTCGCCCGCTTCAAGCGGCCGCGCGGGGGCGGGTACGTCTACGTCAACAGCGACCCCGACGTCGTGCAGGACATGGCCCTCCGCCCCGACGATTTCCGCAAGACCACGCCGCCCCCGGAGACGCCCCTCGGCAAGCTGCGCCTCGGCGTGGCGAGCAACGGGCTCTTCACCGCGGGCGACGAAGAGGAGATGTGGCAGGTGGCCCACCGGGTGCTGCTCCCGGCCTTCGGCATCAACGCCATCCGGCAGTACTACGGCCGCATGCTCGACGTCGCCGCCGACCTCATGGTCCGCTTCGACCGGACGGCTCCCGGCGAGGCGCTCCCGGTCACCGACCTCATGACGCGGATGACCTTCGAGGCCATCGCCTACGCGGGCTTCAACACCCGCTTCGGCGCCATCGAGGCCGACGCGCCGCCGCCCTTCGTCGAGGCGATGGTCGACGTGCTCACGATCGCGCAGGAGGCCACGCGCTACGTCCTCCCCGACGCCTTCCACCCCTTCGACCGGCACCGCCGCGACAAGGCCGGCGAGGTGCTCACCGCCACCGTCGACGCCCTCATCACCGCCCGCCGCGCCGCCATGGAGCGCGGTGATTCGGTGCCGAACGACATGCTCCAGATCATGCTCACGAGCCGCGACAAGGTGACGGGGCAGCGGCTCCCGGACGACAACATCCGCGCCCAGCTCGTGACCTTCCTCATCGCGGGCCACGAGACCACCAGCGGGCTGCTGTCGTACGCGCTCTATCGACTCGCCACCAACCCGGAGGCCGAGGCGAGGCTCATCGAGGAGGTCGATCGGGTGTTCGGGCGGGACTACAGCTATCGCCCCACCTGGGCCGACGTCGAGCGCCTCGACTACACGTCGCGGGTGCTCAAGGAGGCGCTGCGCCTCGACCCGACGGCGCCGGGCTTCGTGAAGTTTGTCCAGCGCGACACCGTCATCGCCGGCCGCTACACGGTGGAGAAGGGGACGACGCTCATCACCGGGCTCCGCGCGCTCCACCGCAACAAGTCGTGCTGGGGCGACGACCCGGAGCGCTTCGACCCCGACCGCTTTCTCCCCGAGGCCGTCGCCGCGCGCCACCCGCACGCGTACCACCCCTTCGGCCTCGGCATCCGGAGCTGCATCGGCTTCCAGTTTGCGCTGGTGGAGGCGCGGATGGTGCTCGCGATGCTCTACCAGCGGTACCGCTTTCGCCTCGCCGACCCGGGCTACAAGCTCGAACACGTCCAGACCCTCACCACCAAGCCCCGCGACCTCTTCATGACCCTCGAGCGTCGCCCCGAGGAGCGCGGTCGTCTGCCCGCCGCCCACGCCGAAGCGACGCCCGCCGCGCCGGTCGCCAGCGCCGCTGGGGCCTCGCTCCTGGTGCTGTACGGCTCCAACATGGGCGCCTCGCAAGACCTCGCCCAGACGCTCGCCCGCGAGGCCCAGTCCCTCGGCGTCGCGGCCACCGTCGCCGAGCTCGACACCTGCGTCGGGGCGCTCCCCACCACGCACCCGGTGGTGATCGTCACGTCGACGTACAACGGCGCACCGCCCGACAACGCGGCGCGGTTTCTCCAGTGGCTCGACGACCCCGCGCGGGCGCCGGGCTCGCTCGCGGGGGTCACCTTCGCGGTGCTCGGGTGCGGCAACAAGCAGTGGCGGGGGACGTTTCAGCGTGTTCCGCGGCGCATCGACGAGCGGCTGCGGGCGCTCGGCGCGACGGCCCTCTGTCCCCTCGGCGAGTGCGACGTCGACGGCGACTTCGACGCCGCCGCGGAGGCCTGGACGCGGGGCTTCACCGACGCGCTCCGTCGCGTGTCGCGGGTGAGCGCGCCCGCCGCCCCCGCGGACGACGCGCTCCTCTACGCCGTCGAGGTGGTGAACTTCGCCGGCTCGCACAGCTCCGCGGGTCTCCCCGAGGGGACGGCGCTGCACGAGGCGGCGCGCGCGGTGGCGGTGCTGCGCAACGACGAGCTCCAGTCGGCCGACGCGGGGCGCTCGACGCGGCACCTCGAGGTCGCTCTCCCGGAGGGGGTGAGCTACACGGCGGGCGATCACCTCGGGGTGTTTCCCGAGAACGCGCCCGACGTGGTGGAGGCCGTGGCGCAGCGTTGCGGCGTCCGCGTGGGCGACGTGGTGGTGGTGCGCGAGCGGCGGGCGGGGGCGGCGTCTAGCGCGGGGGTTCCGCTGGGGGTTCCGCTGCGGGTGGGCGACCTCCTGCGGGCGCACGTCGACCTGTCGGGCCCGCTCACGCGCCGCGAGCTGCGCCGCCTCGCCGCGGCCTCGCCGTGCCCGCCCGAGCGGGTGAAGCTCGAAGCGCTCGCGGGCGACGACACCTTCCGCGCGGAGGTGTACGACGCGAAGCTCCACCTGCTCGACGTGCTCGGGCGCTTCCCCTCCGTGGCCTGTTCGCTGGAGCTGCTCCTGTCGCTGCGGCCGACGCTCAAGCCGCGGTACTACTCCATCGCGTCGTCGCCCCGCGTGATGCCGCGGTCGTGCGCGATCACCGTGGGCGTGCACACGGCCCCGCGGCCCGACGGGAGCACCCACGAGGGCGTGTGCAGCCACCACCTCGCGCGGACGCCCGTCGGGGCGACGCTCCGCGTGGTGGTGAAGGACACCGGCGGCACCTTCCGCCTGCCCGACGACCCGGCGCGGGAGGTGATTCTCATCGGGCCGGGGACGGGCTTCGCGCCGCTGCGGGGCTTCATCGAGGAGCGCGCTTCCCTGCGCCGCGCGGGCGTGAAGGTGGGGCGCACGTCGCTCTACTTCGGCTGCCGCCGCCCCGACCACGACTGGATCTACCGCGACGCGATGGAGGGGTGGGGCCGCGACGGCGACGTCGACGCGCTCGCGGTGGCCTTCTCGCGCGAGCCGGGGAGTCCGAAGGTGTACGTTCAAGACCTCCTGCGGCGCGACGGCGCGGCGGTGTTCGAAGCGCTGGAGCGCGGCGCGGCGGTGTACGTGTGCGGTGACGCGAAGCTGATGGCGCCGGACGTCCAGCGGGCCTTCGTCGAGGTGGTGGAGCGCGAGGCGAGGGTGTCGCGCGCCGAGGCCGAGTCGTACGTTGAGCGGCTGCGCGCCGACGGGCGCTACCTCCAGGACGTCTGGGCGGCGACCTAGTACGGACACCGAACCATCGAGGCGCCTCCCCGAGGCGCCGTGTGGCCTATCAAGCGACGGGGCACTGCGGCGGCACGTCGGGGCAGGGCACGTCGCTCGCCGAGCCGTCGCGGAGGTAGAGGTACACCGGCTCCATCGACCCGTCGGGGAACACCAGCTCGCCGTAGCAGGCGAAGGGGTCGGGGCAGACGTCGGGGTTGTCGACGGTCGCGTCGGTGCGGGCGACGTCCGCGGCGGCGTCGGTGGGTGAGGGGGCGGCCGAGGTGCACGAGAGCGCGACGACCGCGAGCGTGATGGGGAGCGTGAGGCGGGCCATGGGGAGATGAGACGCGCGGGTTGGCGACGGTGTCAACGGGCCGTGACGGAGCCCACGAAGAAGCTCGTCGCTCCGTCGTGCCTGTGCCTCACCCGAAAGCGCGCCGCCGCCAGTGCGTCCCCCTGGGCGCTCATTGCGGCGCTCAGATCGAAGGCCCCGTCGACCGCTTCGAGGAACCCGACACCCTGGTCCATCGTGAGCTCCCAGCGAGCGCCGTCGCGCCACGTCAGGCGCAGCGTGCGGGCGTGGGCCACCTCGCGCTTGGGGCGGCTCCGCACCGACACCTTCGAGCCCCACGCGCCCAGGAGCCGCGCGAGCACATGATCACGGGCTCCGTTGTCCGACCAGTCGCCGTTGAGGCCCATCACGCGAGGCCCGCGGCGATCCCCGTCGCGACCGGCGACGATCTCTTCGGTCTCGACCTCGACGAGGCTGCCGCGGTCTCCGCCGCGCGCGAGGGCGACCAGGATCACCTCCGCAGCGACACGCACGGTCACGGGCGAACGGAGGTAGCGATCGGAGAGGCTCACCGACGTGACGCCGCCAGCGGCGAGGCGTTCGTCGAGGGTCGGCGATGCCGCGAGGAGGGTCCTCCAGAAGCGCTCCCCGAGCCCGGCGATGGGGCCGTCGAGCTCGGCCCGCACCACCCGCTTCACCGCCGTTCCCGCCGGCGGCCGCCGGAGCCGCGCGACGTCCACCCGCTCGCCGGTCGGCGCGCCGAGGCCCGCGGTCGTCACCCGCGCGGTGACGACGTCGCCGTCCGGGAGGTCTCGCTCCCAGCACTCGCCGGGGGCCCGCGCGTCTTCGTCCGTGACGCTCCAGCGCACCGCCGCGCGCGCGCCGCCGACCTCCACGATCGCGGCCCCGTCATCGTCGGCGTCCTCGATCGCGCGCAGCTCGACCCCGAGCGCCTCGCAGCGGTTGGCGAGCTGCTCGGCCTCCGCGTCGGGGAGCTCGCGCAGGAGCGAGCGACGCACCACCACGCGCACCGTAAGGCCCGCCGCGACCCATGCTACGAGCGGACGGAGGAGCTTCCACGCGTCGAGCTCCCAGTCGCCGCTGCGGCCGCCGAGGTGGAGGCGAAGCTCTATGGCGCCGAGGCTCCGCCGCTCGCGCTCGATGGCCTGCGGGAGGGGCTCGCGCTCGACCTCGGCCCCCTCGCCGAAGCGCTCACGGAGCGGCGCAGGCGTCTGCAGGCGCTCGATGAACGCCTCCGTGAGCACCCGCAGCCCGGCGTGTCGGTTGAGCCGAGCGACGTCGTACTGGGTGTCGGCGCTGAGGAGGCAGCCGTGGCAGGCTCCATCGCAGCGACGAGCGCGGCAGAGCAACAGCTCGCGCGCCCGCTGGAGGAGCCTCTTCATCGCGGCGGGGGCCGCGGCGACGTAGCCCGCTCCCCCGACGGCGCGGTCGTAGAGGACCACCGAGCGAGCCCCCCGCCGGCCCGACGGCGCGTTGGAGCGAACTGTCGCCCAACCCAGCTCGCGCTCGTCGAGGCCGAGGTGCTCGGCGAGCGCGTGGCGCAGCGCGACGGCGATGGAGGCCGCGGCGACGTCGTCGGTCAGCGCGTCGCTCGTGGCGAGGTCGTGGAGCTGGAGTTCGAAGACGTCCGTGCGGGTCTCGGCGCCGAGGCGGAGCCCGCGCTGAATCGACCCGCGCGCCCCCGGGCAGTCGCCGAGCCCGTCGCGGTCCTTGCCGCCGCGGAGGGGGCGGTGCGGGCGGAGCGGGTCGTTGGCGTCCGTCGGCCGGGCGGAGACCTCGGAGGCCGCGGCGCCGCAGCGCAGGCAGAGCGCGTAGCCGTACCCGTGGACCCCTTCGCTGTGGTGGACCACCACGCCCTCCGCGCTGCACCGGAGGCGCCCGAGCTCGGCGCGGGGGAGAGGGGTCCAGACGGCGCCTCGTGCGGAGATCCACGGCGCGACCACGGGGATGTAGGGCCGCGACGAGACGTCGTTGTGGGTCCGTTGCCCGACCTGCACCGCGAAGCCCGAGGGTCGGAGAAATTTGAACTGCTCCATCGCGCTCGCCGCCGCGCCGCAGCGCTCGCAGGTGTCGCGGCGGACGCCGTGGGTCCCGCAGTCCCCGCAGGCGTCGCAGCGCCACGCGTGGCGGAGGGACTGGTCCTCCCGCACCTGGGTGTCGCCCTGGGGAACGTGCCAGTTGAGGGTCACGCCCGCCGAGCGGTAGACCTTGCCGTTGACCACCACGTCGGCGCCCGGCGCGTACTCGCGGAACGCGAGGGTGATGTCGCGCGACGGGTATGAGCGGCGGCGGGCGAAGGTGTCCTCGCGCTCTGAGCCTTCGGCCTGGTCTTGGCGGGCGCGCTTGCGCCGCTCGCGCTCCTTGTGCTCGCGGCGGAGCTCCTCCAGCGTGGTGTTGACGAAGGGGACGACCTGCGTCGGGAAGCCATGCCCGGGTAGGAAGCACCGCGACGCGAGCTCGCTCAGGAGGTACTCCTCCCGCACGCGCCGCATCTGACGCCAGAGCGCGAGCTGCGCGGGGGTCGGGTCGGCGCCGGTGGGCTCGCCGCCCGCGAGGGTGAGGGCCTCCCGCAAGGCGTCGAGCTCGTGCGTCCACGCGCCCATCGCCTCGCGGAGGTCGTCGGCGCAGCGCTCGCGCAGTGCGCGAGGGGTGTGGTCGGCGAGCGCCGAGCGGGCCGTGACCGTGCGAAGCCCGTCGTCGGTCGTCGCGTCGCCTGAGTCTCCGGCGAGCCAGGAGAGGAAGCGAAGCGCCGGGGACGACACCCCCGCCCCTGCGGATTCGAAGAACCATCCGCTCCGCAGCCGAAGCACGTCCGCGGGGAGCGCGCCCTCGGCCCCTTCCGCGAGGAAGCGCCCGAGTAGCAGCGCGTTGACGTGGCGCTGCACTATGGGGATGCTCTGGAGCGACACCGTGGGGACGAAGAGGGCCGCGCGGAAGGGCCAATCGGGCGCGCGGTACACCTCCTCGCCGTGGGGCGTCCCCTGACAGAGCGTGAGGCACGCGGAGGCGGTCTCCTGGCGGCGGCCCGCGCGGCCGGCGCGCTGGAGGTAGTTGGCTGGGGAGGGAGGCGCGTTGTTCATCCCGACGCTGCTCAGGCCGCCGATGTCGACGCCCATCTCCATCGTGGTGGAGCACGACAGGAGGTTGATCGCCCCGCGCTTGAAATCCTTCTCCAGCTTGCGCAGCGTGTCCGAGGACTGCTGCGCGGAGTGCTCCCCGGCCCGGTAGTAGGCCGCGAAGGAGGCGATGCGGTCGCTGAACTCCGTCCACACCCCGCGCTCTCGGGCCGCGCGGACGGCCGCGTCTTCCTCGAGCCAGCCGCGCACGGCCTCGGGCGCGACCTCGCGGAGCGAGGCGTCACGGCCGAAGAACACTTGGAGCCTCGGCATCTCGATCGGTGAACATTGGAGGGTCGCCCGGGTGTCACGGGCGCCGCCGTAGGGGCTGAGGCCGAGGAAGGTGGCGTCGAGCACGCGCCGCGTCACCGGGCACAGCCACGCGCCCGCGACGCTCGTCAGCACGGCGTGGCGCTCGAGGTGGAGCATCACACCGCGCTGCTCGGGCTCGAGCACCCGGGTGTCGCTCTGCACGGCGAGCTGATGCCACGCCGCGTCGAGGAGCTCGTTGACGAGCGCGCGGTCGGCGGCGGCGGTTTCGTCGAGGCCGAGGCCGCGCAGCAGCAGCCGGGGGAGGCGCGAGCGGGCGCCGGCGCGGCCGAGGTGGGGCCAGGCGAAGGTCTCGCGCGGGGTCACGGGGTCGCCCGGCGGGACGACGCCGCGGGGGCGGATGTGCGGTCCCATCCAGCGGCTGAAGCGGTCGTCGACCATCACCGCGCTTTGCCCGCGGACAAAGTGGTCGACGGCCACCTCCAGGAAGCTGCGCCAGGCGGCGACGTCGAGGCCGCGGGCGCGCCACGCGGCGGGGGCCTCGGCGCGCTCCAAGCGCGGGTAGCGCAAGGCGACGAGGCCGAGCGTCTCCAGGGAGTTCTGCCGCTGCGGGCGCCGAAAGAACTCCCGATACAGAAGCAGCGAGGCGAGCGCCGTCGCGTCGAGCTCGTCGTCCCGGTCGCGCCACACCGCGGGCAGCCAGTCCTTGACCTCCGTGGTCTGCGCGAGCGCGCGGACGGCCTCCGGCCAGGGCACCTCGCCCGGGCGCTCGACGCTGGCCTTCGCGAGCGCGTCCTTCAGGCCCACGAGGATGCCCGCGAGGGTAGGGTTCGCCGCCAAGGGGGCCAGCTCCTCGATCTGCTTCTGGAGCTTCTCGACCTCCGTGGGCACAGGCCCTCGTCGGGCAGAAGAGACCTTGTGGTACGCCCAGCTTCGGACGTAGTTCCGCTCGGACTCGTTCTGGGCCATGAGGGCGAAGCGCGCGGTCCCCTGGCGACTATCGCTGAAGGTGAGCGTCCGGCGGCCGCGCCAGGGCAGGTGGCGGCCGTCGACCGGGTCCATCTCCGGCGACGCCTCCAGCAGCGTCGGGATCGCTACGTTGAGGAAGAACGGCGCCCCCCCGCGCGCGGGCCGGAGCACCTCCCCCTCGGCCCGCTCGACCTCACCGCAGCGGGGGCACGCGAGGTCGCCGACGGCGTCCGGCCGCCCCATCCAGAGGGACGCGCCGCCGGGTGCGTCGAGCGCGCCTGTGCGCGGGTCGATCGACGTCCGCACCACCTCGTCCGCGACGTGCGCGGAGAGCAGCCGTCGCATGCTCCTCAGCCGCGGGGTCTTCGCCGCCGCGGGCGCCTCCTCGCCGTCCTCGCCGTCGTCGCGGTCACCCTCCGGCGCGTCGTCGACCACCTCATCGTCGTCGTCGTTCGGCGCGCGCGACGCGAGACGGGCGCTGTCTCCCTCGCGCACCTCGTCGGCGGTGAGCTGGTCGGCGCCGCAGCGGGCGCAGAGGACGAGTTCGAACACCAGCGCTTCGCAGTGCTTGCAGCGCGTCCGGCGCTCGCCGAACACCGCGCCGAAGGCCCACCCGGGCGACTCCCCTTCGCGCGCCGTCGGACGCGCCGAGCACGCCGGGTCGCAGCAGGCCCAGAGCCCCGGCGCGGTCCGGTGGAAGAAGTGACCCCGCAGGGGCAGGAACATCTCCTTCGCCTCCGCGCCGGGGTCGCGCACGGCGGGGTGGGCGAGGTCGAGGAGGGCGAGCGTCGCGCGGCGATCGTCGGCGGTGACCTCCCCCGTCGGCTTGTCGAGGTACCGCGCGGCGATCTCGTCCAGGCGCGCGGCGCCGCGCTCGGCCTCGTCCGCGAGGAGCGAGCGGACACGACGGGCCGCGGGGTTGGACGCGAGGGCCTCGTAGCGCGCGGCGGGCGAGCTAGCGGCGAGGGCGTCTGCCGACGGGAGGGCGAAGTCGTGCGCTGCAAGCGCCTCGGGGAGGGCCGGGACCTCGCGCGTCCCTTTCACCACGGACACACGCGCCCGATCGACGCCGGCGACCTTCGCGAGGAAGTCCTGGAGGGCCTCCTCCGCGCCCTCCCCGCCGATGGTGGCGCTGGTCGCGACGAAGCGGACGTCCTCGGGCTTCACGGCGAAGGCGTGCAGCACGCGGCGGAGGAGCAGCGCGACCTCGGCGGCCTGCGAGCCGAGGTAGGAGTGGGCCTCGTCGAGGACGATCCAGCGGAGCTTGCCCCGCGAGGCCGACAGGATGGGCGCGTCCTCGCGGCGCACCAGCATGTACTCGAGCATGGTGGCGTTGGTGACGAGGACGGGGGGCGGCGACGCGCGGAGCGTACGGCGGTCGCGCACCTCCTCGGAGTGTGAGCGGTCGTCTGCTGCGTTCGGCACACGCTCGGTCTCCCCGTTGTAGAGGCAGAAGCGGACGTCACCGCCGAGGGGCCTCGTCCACGCGGAGAGGCGCTCACGCTGGCTGTTGATGAGCGCGTTGAGGGGGTAGAGGAAGAGCGCCCGCACGCCGGTCAGCGGACCCTCCCTCTCGGCCGCGCGCGTGAGGTCGTCGAGGATCGGGATGAGGAAGGCCTCGGTCTTCCCGGAGCCTGTCCCGCTGGTAACGACCACCGACCGGGGGGGCTCTTGCGCGAGCGCCTCCCAGGCCGCCACCTGGTGCGCGTAGGGCCGTGAAGTCGCGGCGAAGCGGTGGCCCCCAGCCGAGTCCATCGCGTCGACGAGCCGCGGGTGGAGGAGCCCGCTCCCCGCGAGCTCGCGCAGCGTCGGCCCAGCGGGGCTCCACCCGAAGGTCGCCTCGAAGACCGGGTCGGCGAGGAAGCTCCCGACCTCCCCCGCGTCGCGCTCGGTCAGCTCGCTGAGGTGTCGCCGGAGGGAAGGCGTGATGACGCCCAGCTTGCTCAACCACGCGCGGGCGGCGCGGCGCGTGAGCTCGTGGGACAAGGCAGTGAACGACTGGATCGTGGTGGCGGTGGTCATCGCGTGGCTTTCGTCTGTGTAGTGAGTCTCAGCGGCCGAGGCGGGCGAGGGCGCGGACGGTGGTCCAGAGGTGGAGGTCGACCCAGGCGTCGCCGTCGAACTCGCGGAGGCGCTTCAGTTCGAAGCGGACGGCGTCGGGGACGGGCGCCCCCGCGACGGCGCAGAGGGCGGCGAAGACGGGGGCGGCGATGAGCGCGGTGCGGTGGTCGTCGGGGACGGGGACCAGCGGTTGCAGCGCCGACGGGAGCGTCGGGCGCGCGGCATCGAGGGCCTCGCGCATCCCGTCCCAAGCGGGCCAGTCGTCGTCCGCGTGGGTGCGCCACGCGCGCTGCTGCGCCTCCGTGAGGGCCGGCACCGCGATCGCGTCGACGGCCTCGCCCGCGGCGAGCAGGCCGAGGACCGCCGTGTGCTCCGGGTCGTCAGCAACGTCGAGGCCCGCGCGCACGGCGGCGAGCGAGAGGACGGCCGCGACCGACGGGCTCCGGGCCGCCACCTGCGCCCGGAGCGCCCGCCACTGCGCGACCACCATCGGGCGCACCGTGTCCCGCAAGTCCGGCGGGACCGCCGCGAGGGTCTCCCTCACCCACACGTCCACCGCGCCGCACCATACGCCCGCGGGGACGAGCTCCCAGAGGAAGGGGAGGCCCTCCAATCCCCGCCAGAGCGCTTCGAAGCGGCTCGACGCCCACAGGAGGAGCGCCATCGCGCACGCGGGCGGGTGCGCGGTGAGCCGGTCGATCACGTCGAAGGTGGTCGGGGGGAGCTCGCCGAGCGTCGCGACGAAGCCGTCGAGGGAGGTCCACGCGGGGTGGCTCGGGTCGCCCCCCATCGCCGCGAGGAGCCCGTCGAAGGCCGCCTCCCGCTCCCGTCGATCGCCGAGGCGGGTCGCCGACTCCAGCGTCGGTGCGGCGCTCGGCTCCGGCGGCGCCACGCTGTCCCCGGCCTCGACCGCCCCGTCTCGCGCGGCCACGGTCACCAGGAGCGGGCGCAGGCAGCACCACGACCCCAGCCACGCGAGGGTGATCCACGGGCCCGGCGCGAGCGCGTCGCGGTCGAGCGCCCAGCGCCCCGGCGAGCGCGCGCTGAGCTCCACCGACGCGCCGCTCAACGGGCGCCACAGGGGCCTCGCCTCGACGCGGAGCGCCCCGAGGCTGGCGTGGAGCCGCGTGCGCTCGGGCGCGTCGAAGACCACGTCGTCCCCGTCGGGGCGGAGCGACCCCGCGACCCGCCCGACCCGCAGCGCGCCGCGGAGCCGCTCGCCGCTGCGCGCCTCGACCGCGAGGGACACGCGGGCGTCGAGGTCGCGGCTCATCGAGAGGCGCTGCTCGATCGCGCCGCGGAGCCGCGCGAGCTCCAGCCGGTGGAGCCCCGACGTCGCCGACGGGAACACCACCCTCACCTCCTGCGCCGGGAGGTCTTGGGCCCGGGTCTTCACGACCAGGACGAACGCGGCCCGAGAGGGGGGGCCCTGCACCTCTGCGGTGACGCTCGCGAGCTGCTCGAGCGCGAGCTCCGCCCCGTCCCCGAGCACCTCATGCTCCCCGTGGAGGAAGCGGACGCCCGTGTGCGGCGAGGGGAACGACACGCGCGCGTGGCGCCCCCCCTCCCAGCGGATGGAGAGCGTCCAGCGGGCGCCCGCCGCGTCGCCGTCCGACGCGCGGAGGTCCCACGCGTCGCCGACCCGCGCCGCCACCACGCCGGGGGTCTCGGCGGCGAGGGTGACCTGCGCGTCCCCGATGCCGTGGAGCACCAGTGCGGGCGCTGTCCCCTCCCCAGCGGGGGTCCAGGTGACCTCGAACTCCCTCGGCAACACCACCATCCGCGCGCGGAGCCGCACCTCCCCGGCGACGCGGCGCCGGACCACCACCTCGCCGACGCACTGCCCGTGCCAGCGCGCCCACGGCCCCGGCGTGTCGCGCGGCCGCCACTCGATCTCTTGTGTCGGCACCGCCCGCCTCACGCCGTCCGCGCCCAGCGAGAACAGGACCGGAGGGCCGCGGTACACAAGGTCTCTTGCGCCCGCCGCCGCGACCGGGGCGCCCACCCACGCGGCCTCGTCGTGCTCGTCGGCGCCGCTCCCGGTCGTCACGCGAAACACCTCGCCCCCGGGGTCGCTCACCGTAGCCGCGCCCTCGACCCGCACCATCCGCCGCGCGCCGATCGTTCCCGCCGCGGTGACCGTGCTCCCCGCCGCCGGTGCGACCGACGACCCCTCCGCGAAGGCGACCCACAGCGTGCCACCGCGCACCCGGCACGACGCGGTGGCGACGAGGCGGAGGACTGCCTCATGGCCGGCGTCTTCGACGAAGACCCACGGCGCCTCGTCGAGTGCGTCACCGCCCGGCAGCGCGGCGGTCGCGACCGTGGCCCGCGTCGACACCGCCGCGAGCTCGATGGCCGCCAGCGCCGCCCCCTCCGGCAGCTCGAGGCCCGCGCGGCCGTGGCCGTCGAGGTAGAAGCCGTCCTCCTCCCCCGCCTGTCGGGTGCAGTGGGCGAGCAGGAGCGTCCGCCCGCCGCGGGCCTGGAGGTAGAGCGAGAAGCGCGCCGGGAGCACGTCCCGCTCACACCCGAGGGTCGACGCGAGGGCCTCCGCGCTGAGGGAGGAGGGGCACCGGACCCGCCGCCGGAGCGTCCACCCGTCCCCCGCGCGCTCCGCCGTGGTCTCGACCCGGAGGGCGACCCGCGGGCGACGGGCGACGTCCAGCGCGTCGCGCACGAGCCCCTGCAAGAGTTCTTGTGCGACCCCGTCCTCCAGGCGGAGCGGGAGCTCGTCGCGCCACCCGGGGCGCCGCGCGTCGAGGTCCTCCACCGGGCGCACGACGTCACGGATCTCCGCGCGGAGCCGCCAGATCGACGCCACCAGCGCCCCGCCGAGGGCGAACACCTCCGCCCGTCGCAGGCTGATGGGGAGGATGGGCCCCGCGCGGCTCGCGAGCTCCGTGACGTCCACCGGGCGCCCACCGGCGTCACGGAGCTCCTCGAAGACGGCGCGGAAGTAACGGCGGAAGTGCGTCCCGTCCCGACGCAGGAGCTGCAGCGGGAGCCCGCCCTCGCACACCAGCGTGACGAGGTAGCGCTGCTCGTTGCCCGCGCGCATCAACGGACGCCGCCACGCAGCCAGGCCGCGGTGCACCGCCCGGTAGAGCCCCTGCATCGCGGGCGTCTCGACCCCGAGGCCGTCGAAGACCTTGTGCCACGCCCACGCGCCCCCCTCGTGGTTGCGCCGCCACCACTCGGCCACGAACAGGCACAGCACCGCGCCGAGCCCCTCGCGAAACGACGCCACGGACAGCCGCGCCTGCAGCGCGCGGAGGAGGATCTCCCGCGCCATCCCGAGCTCGACGTCGGTGCACCGCAGCGCGTAGAGCGCTCGGCGGTCGGGGGCGGCGAGGCCGCGGTGCTGCAGAAAGATCTTCAGCCAGCGGGCGGCGAGGGCTTCGTGCTCGTTCATCGTCGGGTCGCTCCCTGCGAGTCAGCGGATGCGAGGCGCGTGCCGGGCCGCGCTGGGGCGGTTCGACGGGCCTTCGGCGCGTGCCGCCACAAGAAGTTGTGTGGTGCACCCGCGCCTCTCCCTCGAAGGACGCTCGAAGCGCGCCCGATCTGACTTCGGAAGGCGTTGGTGTCAGGAAATGTCAAGCGAGGGCGATTCGGTCTTGCGCTCGATCGCCGTGGAGCGCATGCGATTCGCTCAGGAGTTTCCACTGTGACCATAGGGAAGCGCTTCACGATCCCGGCGCCGTCCACGGCGGAACTCCCTGCCGCGCTCGCGCGCCGAGTGCACCTCCGCGACGGTCGGGCGTGCGTCTACTGCGGCGCGAACAACGTCCCCGTCGAGGTCGACCACGTACGCTCCCGCGCACAGTTTCCCGCGAGCGCCCCGGCGGCGAAGGTCAACGCGCCGTCCAACCTCGTGACGGCGTGCGCCCCCTGCAACCAGGTGAAAGGCCCGCAGGGCCTCCGTGGCTTCGCGGAGACACTGCGGTTGCGAGGGATGCCCCCTCGGCTCGTGATCGCCCTGGTACGTCGCGCGCGGACGGCTGTTCGCCGAGAGCTCCCCTTCGCGGTCGTTCCGTAGGAGAATCGTCCCATGGCCTCCACGATCTACGACGTCCAGATCGCCAGCGCGCCCGGCCTCCCCCCGACCCTCGACGTACACGTCACGGTGATGCGCCACGACGGGAAGGCCCTCACGCGGGAGGAGCTGGAGGCCCTCGCCGCAGCCTACCCCCCGCCCACCGCGGAGGGGCGCGCGGCCGTCGAAGCCGCCATCGCCGCGGCGTCGACCGCGCCCGCAGGGAAGTCCCGCGCGAAGGCGATGGCGACAAAGCCGGGGAAGTCGACGACGAAGCGCGCGGCGGCGAAGCGCCCGTAGCAGCCCTCGACCCGCGTCTTCGGGCGCTGACTGCACCCCGACCGCGCGTCACGCGTGCGAGCTACGCTGGATCGAACACACCATCGAGCGTGGGCGCGGCGACTGCACGGGTGAGCCAGCGCTCGAGCGCGGCGGCGTCCGAGCAGCCGTCGACCCGCCGGGCGTTCCCCTCGGTGAGCGGCCACCCCCGCGCAGCTACGACCGCCCGGAGCGCGGAGCGAAGCCCCGCGAGCGTGCCCTCATCGACGCCCTGCTTGTGCACCACCGAGAGGGCGCCGCGGGCGTCCTGCTCGGCCACCTTGGCGCGGTCGTAGAAGTCCCACTCCGCCTCTGTGAAATGGGCGGTCCGCGCGACGTCGAGCGCCTTGCGCGGCCCCGGCGCGCGGAGAAACGACGGCACCTCGCGGAGCGTCGCGGCCCGCCGGAACACGTAGGCCCACTCCTCCGACTCGTCCCCCGGCGGCCGGTCGAGGGGGAGCTTCGGCAGCTCGACGAACACGTACTGGACCTGCCCCAGGCCCCGCCGCCCGCCGCCTTGCTCCACCATGCGCCAGTGTGAAACCAGCGGCACGCGCGCCTCGCCCGGCGCATCCGGCCAGAGCGTGAAGTCGCAGATGGACACCGCGATGATGTCGTCGAGCGAGGGGTAGTCGTCGCCCGCGCCGAGCTGGCTCACGTAGGCCTTGGAGGCGTTGTAGACCACGCGCTTCTCGAAGCCCTCGACGTTGAGCACCTGCATCTCGACGACGAAGTGTGTCCCCCGCGCGTCGCGGCATTTCACGTCCACGATGGAGAACTTCAGCTCGCGCACCGGCGGGCGCTCCTCCTCGCGCAGGAAGGTGACGTCGACGACCGCGCGGTCGCCCGCGAGGCCGAGGAGCGCGTTGAGGAGCGCGATGAGGAGGTCCTTGTGATCCTCGGTGCCGAAGAGCTTCTTGAAGACGAAGTCCGTCTTCGGGTCGGCGAACATCGGGCGCATGCGTGTGCTCTACCACCGCGCCGCGCGGCAGGGAAGGCGCGCGAGCCCATGCGCGCACGCGTGCGGACGCAATGGCTCCACGAGGCCGTGCTCGACGGCAAGATGCCCGGCGACCACGTCGACCCGCGCGCCTTCGAACGCTGCGTGTGGCGCCGCTACGCCCGCCAGCTTCAGCGCCTCGCGGAGTCACCCGAGGACGACGACCCCGCCCGCTGCGGCGCGTGGATCGCCGCGCCTCACGTCCCCGACTGGCTCCGCGCGTGGGAGTCTGCGGGCAGGGCCACGCTCCGTGAGCTCGCGCCGGGCTGCTACGCGGTGGGCCCCGCGCTCTTCCCCATCGTGTGGATCGCCGCCAACGAACTCCCGCTGCACGACGCGCTCATCCCCTTCCTCGTCGTGCGCTCGGGCCGGCGGAAGGTGCGCGAACTCATGCGCTGGATCATCGACCGCCGCTCGCCCGAGTGGGTCCTCGACATGATACGATCGCTCCCCGAGGCACGAACCGCGATGGCCGACTTCCCCTTTCCGATCACCTCCCCGGAGGACAAGGCGCTCGGCGACGCGGCCGTCCGCGCCTACATCAACGCCATGCTCAACGCGTGCCCCGACGTCGCGGATGAGCTCCGCGCCGAGGCCCGGCTGGAAGGCCGCGGCGCCGAACTGGAGGACCTGTACTCCCGCCGCCTGGGCCGCCCGCTGACGCCCGCCGAGCACGCCACGCTCTTCGCCCGCCTGCGCACGCACGGCCCCGGCCGCCTCGGCGACGTCGTCCTCGACCTCTCCCGCGACGAGCTCGCCGCCTGGATCACCGACCCCGACGCGCGCTGACCTCACCCCATGCAGCTTCCCCCTCCCGCCGAGGATGAGCGTCCGCGTAGGATCGCCGCGCGCCTCCTCGCCGCCCGCGACGCGCTGGTGTGACGGCAGCGGCCAGACGATCATTCCCCGAGGGATCCCACGCGATGGCCGACTTCCCCTTCGAGACCCCATCTCCCGAAGATCAGGCGCGCGGCGACGCGGTCTTCTTTTCCTTCTGCTGCGCCATGGTCAGGGCCTATTCCGGCGCCGCGGAGCGACTCCGTGCCCAGGGTCGACTTGTGGGCCTCGGAATCCTCGAGCGTCAGTTCGCCCGTCGCCTGGGCCGCCCGCTGACGGCCGTGGAGCACGTCACGCTCCTGATCCGCCTGCGGATGTACGGCTTCGAACCCCTCGGCGACGCCGTCCTCGACCGCCGCGGCGACGCGCTCGCCGCGTGGATCATGGACCCGAACACGCGCTGACCACACCCCCCGCGGTGCGCGCCGCGTCGCACGGTGGTGCGGCCGGCGTGGATCGATGGGCGCGCGGAGGCGTCGTGCCCAGGGTTCGCCCGATTGCATGCATCGGATCGGTCCGGCTCACCCTGGGCTCGCAGCACGGGATCATCCGCCCCGTGGCGGATTCAGGGTGCACGCGGTGTCAGGACCGTCGCCCGCCGCCCCCGACGCTCGTCGCGGAACCCCCTCGTGGGGTGATCCCATGCTGCGAGCCCAGGGTGAGCCTTCGCGCGATGGTCGATCCATGTCGGGCGAACCCTGGGCAACGACCGCGCGCCCACCACGGGTGAGGTCACAGCTCCCCGCGAAACGCCCGGTGCTGGAGCGCGGCGAAGAGGGCCTCCGTCTGCGACAACCCCAGCTCGTAGCGCTCGATCATCCGCCTGACGTGCGCCTTGCGTTTGAGGAACTCTCGCTGAAGCTCGATCGGGGGTCGAAGGAGGCTCATCTGGCGTACCGCCGACAGGTTGACGTACGGCTGCGCGCTGCCCGTCGCGAAGGAGAGGATGTGGCGCTTGTAGGTGGGCATCACCATCTGACTGACCACGAAATCAGGATCGAAGCCGTTCGCGGCCACGAGGCGAAGGCGGCAGGTTCCCGTGGCCGAGAGCACGGCGGGCTCGCCCAGATCGGGCATCAGGCACACGTCGCCAACGGTGCCCTTGATCGTCATGAGGATGTCCTGCGCGGTCACCTCACTCCGCCGCAGCGTGTCGAACAGCTCGCGAGGGATGTACTTGAACGTGGCCCCGTCGAAGCGATCGTCACATACGTTGCAGTTGCGGATCACGCGGACGCCTTCGCTGGTGTACCGCTCCGGCTTGAGTGACGAGCCGAAGGGGCCATCCACGAGCGACGCCCCCGACTCGATCAGCGAGCCGATCGTCATGTGCTCGAAGCGGTCATCGCGCGTGGGGTCCCCGAACATCTGCAGAAACGTCGCCCGCAGCAGCTCGTCGGTCAGCGCGAGCGCTTCCCTGCGCTTGCGGCGGATCGCGTCGGCCTTGTCGAGCACGTCCGCGATGCGCTGTTGCTCCTCGACCGGCGGTGTCGGCACTCGGAGCGCCTCGAAGCGCGGCACGCTCAGGTTCGCGATGTTTGTAGTCTGCCTCGCGCAAGCGCGAATCGAGTGTTGCGTCTCAGCCGTTCGGAGCCAATGGAAGAGGTACCGCGGCACCATCACATCGTCGTGTGCCCGCACCGCGGCGATAAACCCGCCGAGCGTCGTCGGACGATCCACGCGCGGCACCCAGCAGCACTTGCCGACGAGTTCCCATGAGTTCGCGCTCGAAATCAGGATGTCTCCCTCGCGGAGGCGGAGCTCGTCACGTGCGGCGAGATGCGCCGGCACATAGATCAGGTCGCCGAGGTCGAGCTCATCTTGGATGTTCTTCGTTCTCAGGCAGGCGAGCGCATCGGGGAGATCAGGAACCTTGTCCTCGGGGGCGAACGTGATTCCGCGTACGTAGGTAGCTACTTCGCCGATCGAAGAGTCTCGCCTCACACCAGCCCCTCCAGCTCCTCGATCCCCCGCGCGATCTCCGCCTCCAGCGCCTTCATCCGCGCGAGGATCTCCCGCGGGTGCGCGTGCGTCACCTCCGCGTGCTTCGTCTCGCGGTAGCGGTTCACGCTCAGGTCGTACCCCTTCGCCACGATGTCCGCCTTCGGCACCATGAACCACTTCGCCGTCCGGTCGGTGTCCTTCTTCGCGTCGCGCGCCTGCCACTTCGCGAGCGCGTCAGGCAGGTCGTTCTCCCTCACCACCTGGCGCTTGTCGTCGAGCGAGTAGCCGTCGGCCTCGACGTCATAAAAAAACGTGTGCTCCGTCTTCCCCGCCTTGGTGAACACCAGCACCGCCGTCGACACCCCCGCGTAGGGCTTGAACACCCCGCTCGGCAGCGAGAACACCGCCTCCAGTCCGTGCTGTTCCACCAGCGTCTGGCGCAGCCCCACGTGGGCCTTGCTGCTGCCGAAGAGCACCCCGTCGGGGACGATCACCGCGCAGCGTCCACCGCGTCGGAGCATCCGCAGGATGAGCGCGAGGAACAGCAGCTCGGTCTTCTTCGTCTTCACCGTCTTGAGGAGGCTGGCTTCGACGTCGCCCTCGTCGAGGCTCCCCTTGAAGGGCGGGTTCGCGAGGATCACGTCGAAGGCCCCGGCGGCGAGCTTCGGGTGGTGCTCGACGAAGCTCTCGCTGAGGGCGTCCTGGTAGTGGATCTGCGGGTCGTCGATGCCGTGGAGGAGGAGGTTCATCGCCGAGATGCGGAGCATGGTCTGGTCGAAGTCGAAGCCGTGCACCGAGCGGGCGATGTGCTTGCGGTGGTGTTCGAGCTGGTCGCCGGGGTAGAGCTTCGTCCCGTCGTCCTGCACGATGACGGCCTCGGGCGAGGTGTGCTTCTCCTGGAGGTACTGGAGCGCGCCGACGAGGAAGCCCGCCGTGCCGCAGGCGGGGTCACCGATCACCTCGGTGGGCTGCGGGTCGACCACGTCGCAGAGGAAGCGGATGACGTGGCGGGGCGTGCGAAACTGGCCGTTGATGCCCGCCGTGGTGAGCTTGCTGAGGAGGTACTCGTAGAGGTCGCCCTTGGCGTCGCCCTCGGTGAGGGGGAGCTCCTCGATCATCTGGACGGCGCTCACCAGGAGGCCGGGCTTGGCGACGAGGAGCTGGGCGTCCGCAAGAAAATTTGCGACCCCACCCGCTTCCTTGCTGTGGCTCAGGGTGCGCAGGTGGGGAAACACCTCATCGCGCATCACCTTCAGCATCTCGCGGGCCTCGAGGTTGCGGACGCGCGACCAGCGGAGGTGCTGCTGGCGGGTGTTGAAGGTGCGGTCGAAGTCCTTGCCGGTGCGGGCGAGTCGCTTCTCGTGGCGGGTCTCGTTGACGTCGAGCATCCGCACGAACATCAGGAAGGAGATCTGCTCGATGACGGTGAGGGGGTTGGTGATGCCGCCCGTCCAGAACTCCTCCCACAGCTTGTCGATGCGGGACTTGAGGGCGCCGGTGATCGTCACGAGGCCTCTTCTACAACGAAGGGCAGCACCGCCGCGAGGAGCTCTTCGCGCACCCGCTCGTCGAACACCCCCTCGATGCCCTCGGCGTGGAGGCGGGTGAAGGGGGGCTCGTAGAGCTTCGCGAGGGAGACGCCCCCGTGCGACACGATGTGCTGCTGGAGGAGCTGGACGAAGCGGAGCTGGTTGCCCGAGAGGCCCGGGTGGGCGTGGCTGAAGGCGGTGAACGCCACGTCGACGGCGGCGGCGTCGAGCCCGACGAGCCCGCGGAGCGTGGCGACGAGGGCGCTGCGGGTGGCGGGGCGCGCCCCGGCGAGGCGGTAGACGTTGGCCTTGTGGTCGGCCTCCATGACGAGGTCGCAGAGGGCGGTGAGGTCGCCCTCGGAGACGGCCTCGCCGCGGCGGATCTTGACCAGCACGGGGTCGGCGGCGAAGTGCTCGCGGAGCACCTTCTGGACGCGCTCGCGGTAGAGCACGAGGTCGATCCCTTCGAGCTTGGGGAACACCTCCTCGCGGCGCTCGTCGGCGTCGGTGACGTCGATCACGCGGGGCGGCGGTCGGGCGGCGTCGAGCTCCTGGCGGTGCTTCATCACGGGGCGGAGCTCCTCCCGGACGGCTTCGAGTTCGGCGACGGTGACCTTCTCCCAGAACTCCCGCGACGCCACGCGGGCGAGGGTGTCACCGCGGGCCTTCACGTCGGCGTGCTGGAAGAGCAGCCGGCTCGACGACTCGATGACGAGGTCGCGGGCGTGGTCGAAGCCCGACCCCTCGCGGAGGCGCTCGACCTGGCACTCGGTGACGGCGAGGTCGAAGCGCCAGGCGTCGTCGTCGCCGTCGAGGGAGCGCCACTGCATGAGGGGGGCGGCGTCGACGCGGAGCGTGCGGAGCGGGTGGGCCGACCAGGCGTG
>JBILLV010000384.1:0-8122 GCA_044375895.1 Polyangiales bacterium
GTCACCGCAAGCTCGCGCAAATCTGCGCAGTCAGCGGGCACCGTCAGCATCCCTCGTGGCGAGCAGGTCGGCGGGTTCGCGTCGGTGGGCGCGCCCGCGTCAGCGGCAGAGGCGGCGTCCGTGGGCGGTGCGTCCGCGGGGGAGGCGTCGGTGGGGCCGCCGTCGACCGTCGAGGCACAGGCGGTGAGCTGGAGGGCGAGGGCGAGGGGGGCCAGGCGGCGGGCGAGGGAGGGCATCAACCGGCTTCGTGGCCGGTGGGCGACGAATCCGTCACGGCCCCGCCATCGCCTTCAACCAGTCGATGGGCGTGAGCGTCACGGTCGCCCCCACGGCGGGCAACACAAAGGGCTCGAAGCGCCCGTCGACCCAGTGGACCCAGCGGAGCATCGGGTCGTCGAGGTCGCGCGCGAAGGTGAAGCGCACGCGCCGGGCGCGCCCATCGGGAGCACATTCGAGGACGGTCGCGGTCATGCCGTCGGTCTCGATCACCTCGCCCGCGCGGAAGGGCTGCGCGAGGCCGCGGTAGAGCGGACCGAGCTTGTCGTGCGGCATCGGGACGCTCGCGCTCACCACCACCGAGCGAGCCCCTTCGCGCAGCAGCGTGGTGACCCCTTCGGAGGGCGTGACGAGCAGGCGGGCGCCGCGACGGGGCCACGGACGTCCCTCCACGATGCGGCGAGCGAAGGCGTAGGGCGTGGTCAGCGGGTCGGGCGCGGTCACGGCGACGACGAGCTGATCGTGCAGGCCAGCGCCGGTGGGGAGGCTGCGGTCGGCGCGGTCGACGTAGCCCGCCGACACCGTCGCGATCTGGAGCGCGCGGGCAGGGAGCAGCACGGGGGAGAGGACGAGGTGGAGGCCCGCGAGCACGGCGATGACGGCGCGGGCGCCGCGCGTGGTGGGTGCGTCCGACCACCACGCGGTGTCGAAGGCGCGCGCGAGGAGGCCCATCGCGCCGAGCCCCGACGCGAGGAGGAGCCGGTCGTTGGGCATCGTCGCGCACGAGGGGACGAGCGAGAGGAGGGCGCCCGCGAGCCACGTGCGGGCCATCGGATCGGCGCGCACCAGCGACACGAGCGGACGCAGCGCGACGACCAGCACGGCCGCCACCGCGACGCCCACGGCCATCCCCGTCGGCGGGACAAACTCCGAGGGCGGGACGAAGGTCTGCGCGAGCGCGAGGATCGGCGCCCGCGCGACGAACGCCGCCGCGTAGGTGAGGGGCTGGCGCACCGGGTCGATGTAGAGGTCGCCGCCGAAGCCGCCGCAGCCCTGCTGACGGTAGAGCGCCGCCCACGCGAGGGAGACGAGCGCGTAGGGGGCCAGCGCGCGGAGGGGCTTGGGGGAGCGGTCGTTCCAGAGGGTGTAGGGGAGGAGGTAGGCGAGGAGGCAGAGGGCCGTCTCGCCGCACGCGAGGGCCGTCGCGTAGAGGAGGGGCGCGATCACGCCGCCCACGCGCCATCCGTCCTGACGCCAGCGCAGGTGCACGGCGAAGGCCACAAGCGCGAACACCTCGGACATCAGCGCGTGCCGGTTGGCGAGCCACACCACGAGCATCGCGTGGGTGTGGTCGACCGCGAACAGCAGCGCGGCGAGCGCGGCGACGCGGCCCTCGGGGATCACCCTGCGGTACACGGCCCCCGCGGCGGCGGCGAGGGCGGCGCACCAGAGCGCGTTCTGCAGGTGCATCGCCCAGGGGTGAGCCCCGAGCACGACGTGATCGAAGGCGAGCGTGAGCGACGCGAGCGGGCGCAGGAAGGCGAGGCGCAGGACGGGCGTCGTCCACCACGGGAGGAGTCCGCGGTCGAGGGACAGGCGACGGTGGGCGGGGTCTTCGGTGACGAAGTGGTAGAGGTCCCACGAGCCCCGTACGCCGCCCGGCGACTGCCAGTACGGGTCGAGGTCGTTGCGGTGCATCCAGTCGTCGAGGAGGAGCCCCGCGCCCAGCGTCGGGAGCGCGAGGATGAAGGCCGCCAGCGTGGCCGCGAGGAGCGCCCGTGGGGACGCGAGCGCGCGGGCCAGCGCCGGGTGTTTCACGTCGCCGCAGCCCGGTCTTGCACGCGGATCTCGCAGGCCGCGCCGAGCTCTTCGAGGGCGTCGAGGGCGTGGTTCATCTCGTCGCGGGTGTGGCCGCGGGTGACGTTGACGCGGAGGCGCTCCTCGCCGTTCTTCACGCCGGGGTAGGTGATGGGCACCATGTGGACGCCCCGGTCGTAGAGCATCTGGTGCATCACCAGCGCCTTCTTCTCGTCGCGCACCATCACCGGCATGATGTGGGTGTCGCTGGTGCCGAGGTCGAAGCCGCGGCGCGTGAGCTCACCGCGCATGTACGCCGCGTTGGCGTGCAGCTCGGCGACCAGGGCGGGGCCCTCCTCCTCCAGCATCGTGAGGATGGTCGCCGCCGCCGCCACGATGGGCACCGGGAGCGTCGCGCTGAAGACGAAGCTCCGCGCGGTGTGCTTGATGAGGTCGACCACCTCCTCGCCGCCGAGGATGATGCCGCCGATGCCGCCGAACACCTTCGAGAAGGTGCTCACCACGATGGGGACGCGGCCCTCCAGGCCCATGTCTTCGAGGGCGCCGCGGCCGTGGTGGCCCAGCGTCCCCGAGCCGTGCGCGTCGTCGACCACGAGGACGGCGCCGTGGCGCTCGCACACCTCCACGATCTCCGCGAGCTTCCCCTTGTCGCCGTCGAGCGAGTAGATGCCCTCGACGAGCACCATCGCGTTGGGCCGCTCGCGCGACTTGAGGATGCGCTCCAGCGAGCGGGCCGAGTTGTGGTTGAAGAAGCGAACCTCGGGGGCCCGCGCCGGCGTCCCCGCCGCGAGGAAGGTGCCGTCGAGGATGCAGGCGTGGGCGAGGTTGTCGAGGATGAGCGTGGTGTCGCGGTCGGCGAGCGCCATGATCGTCGCCACCATCGCCTGGTAGCCCGTCGTCGTGACGAGGGCCTTCTCGAAGCGGAAGAAGCGCGCGAGGCGGTCTTCGATCTCCACGTGGGCGGTGGTGGTCGCCTGCACGCGGCTCGACGACAGCCCGCACGCGAACTGGTCGACGGCCTTGTGGGCGGCCTCCTTCACCTTCGGGTGCGTGGTGAGCCCGAGGTAGTCGTTGGAGCTGAAGTTGACGAAGGGGTGACCGCCCACCGAGGTGCGCAGGCCGCCCGTTTCGAAGGGTCGGAAGAAGGGGTACACGCCCGCCTCGCGGGCCTCTCGGACGCGCGCGAGCTCCGCGTGCGCCTTGTCGTCGATCCAGCTCATGAGTTCCTCTGGTCAGGGCCTCGCACGACGAGGGCGGAGGCGTTTCCGTGAAATCCGAGGGCGGTGACCACACACGTGCGCACCTGCGCCGGCGGGGCTCCCTCGACGATGCCCGTCACCCGCGCGCCGCCGAGCCACGCCGCCGCGGCCGCGAGCCCGAGGGCCCCCGACGCGCCGAGCGTCTCGCCGTAGCGACCCTTCGGCGCCGCGAGGCACTGCGCTCCCCCGAACACCGCGCGCAGCGCCGCGAGCTCGGGGACATCCATCGCGCCGAAGCCCGAGAGCCCCGTCGCCACCACGTCCACCTCCGCGGGGGCCACCGACGCGTCGCGCAGGGCCGCGCGGATCGCTCGCTCCATCGCGTCAGCCGACGGGCCGCAGAAGCTGTCGTCGCCCTCCCGCGGATCGAAGGCGGTGCCGTACCCGATCACCCGCCCGTACTCCGTCACCGCAGCGCCGACCGGGGCTTCGAGCACCGCGAAGGCCGCCCCTTCGCCGACGCGGAGGCCGGTGGACTTCTTGCGGCCCGGCGCCCACGCGGGGCTCCCGCGGTCGAGCGCGCCGGCGTGGTGGAGGCCGAGCACCAGCGGCTCGGAGAGGCACTCCCCGCCGCCCACGAGGACGGCCTTCGCGCGCCCGGCGGCGAGGTAGAGCGAGGCGCTCGACACCGCGTCGAGGGCGCCCGGCGGGCCGTTGACCACCGTCGCGTTGAGCGCGCGGAGCTCGTCCCAGATGCTCACGTACCCGACGGAGCTGTTGATGACGGTGTTGGGGAAGCGCGCGGGGTTGAGGTAGCGCGGGTCTTCCGTGCGGGCGACGGTGTTGAGCTCGTGGATCGCCTCCAGGCTCCCGTACGACGTCGCACCGACCACGCCCACCTCGTCGGGCGAGAGCCGCTGCCAGGCGCCCCCGACCTTGAGCCCGGCGTGGGCGAGGGCGGTGCGGGCGGCCACCAGCAGGAGCTTCGTGAGGCGGTCGTTGTTGCGCAGCCCGGTGGCGCCGAGATGCTTCGTGGCGTCGAAGCCGCGCGCTTCGGCCAGCGGCGCGCCGCCGTAGGGAGACGCGTCGAAGAGGCTGGTGCTGACGTCGAAGACGTCGCGCGACGGGTCGGACACGCCGTCGCGGAAGTCATCCCACCCCACGCCGTAGGGAGAGACGACGCCGAAACCGGTGATGCTGAGGGGCTTCACGCTTCGAGCTCCGCGGGCGAGGGGAGGCGGCCGGGCTTCGCGAGGCACAGCACCGCGTCGTAGCCGCCGAAGGCGAGGGCGTTGTTGAGCACCACGTCGGCCCGTCCCGCGCGCGGGGCGTTGGCGACGAGGTCGACGTCGCACTCGGGGTCGGGCGTCTCGTAGTGAATCGTCGGGGGGTAGAGGCCCGTGAGGATCGTCTCCACACACGACGCGGCTTCGAGCGCGCTCGACGCCCCCATGGTGTGACCGAGCATGCTCTTGATGCTGGAGATGGGGACGCGGCGGCCTTCGAACACCTGCTTCATCGCGAGGGACTCGGCCGCGTCGTTGGCCTTGGTGGCGGTTCCGTGTGCGTTGACGAAGTCGACGTCGGCGGGGTCGAGCCCCGAGCGCGTGATGGCCTCGCGCATCGCCCGCGTGATGCCGCCCGCGTCGGGGAGCGGCCGGGTGATGTGGAAGCCGTCGCACGCGACGCCGTAGCCGCCCACTTCGGCGAGGACGTTCGCCCCGCGTCGCACCGCGTGGGCTTCCGTTTCGAGCACGAAGACCCCGGCGCCCTCGCCGAGGATGAGCCCCGCCCGGTTGGCGTCGAAGGGCTGCGGGCGCTCGGGGGCCAGCGCGCCGAGGCGTAGAAAGCCGCAGAACTCGAGCTCCTGGAGCATCTCCGCGGAGCCGCACACCGCGACATCGGCCCGACCCGCGCGGAGCAGGTCGGCGGCCATCGCGATCGCGTAGTTGCCCGCCGCGCACGCCGCGGGGAGCGAGAGGACGGCGCCGCGACAACCGAACGCGCGGGCCACGTGCATCTGGTGGGCGGAGGGCGAGTAGCGACCCACCACGGCGGGCGACACCGCGTCACGACCCTGGAGGATGAAGGCGTCGTCGAGGGATGAGAGCAGGTCGGCGTCGCCCATCGTCGTGCCGAACACCACCGCGGCCCGCTCGGTGCGCAGCGCGTCGGCGGGGAGCGCGGCGTCGGCCACGGCCATGCGGGCGGCGGCGAGGCTCATGTGGGAGCATCGGCCGCCGTCACGGAGCTCGCGGGCGGTGACATGGTCGCTCGCGCGGAAGTCGCGCACCTCGGCGGCGAGGGTTCGATCGAGCTTCGTCGCATCGAAGGCCGTGACGGGTGCGACGCCCGAGCGACCGGCGAGGAGCGACGACCAGAAGGCGCCCCGTCCGAGCCCGAGGGAGCTCACGACCCCAACGCCGGTGACGTAGACGCGCGATGTCATCGGCGAGGCGTATACCCCCGTCTCCCGCGGCCCTTCAAGCGAACGAAGGTGCGTATTTCGATGCGCACCGCGACGCAAACCGCGCGGGAATCCCCGCTTCGGGTGGCCGAAGATGGAATGGCTCCCCCGGCTGCGGCATCCAACCCACCGGTTGCGACTTCGGCGAAGCGCACCGATACTGCGCACACGGTTCGGTCGTAGGCCTCACGAAGGAAGAGAAGTGCTCCGATGCAGAGAATCCTGATCCTCACGTGCGTGGCCTGTTTCGCGGCGTGTGGCACGAGCGACCCAGACCCCTTCACGCGCGAAGACGCCGCGCCCGACCTCGCGCGTCCCGATGCCGCCGACGCCACCCGTGACAGCACGGGGGCGGACGTCGCGCGCGACCTCCCGCGCGAGGCGGTGGCCAACCCCAACCCGGTGGTGGTGGGGGTGGTGCCCGACCACGGTCCCTTCGTGGGTGGCAACGCGGTGGTGGTGCGCGGCACCAACTTCACGGAGGAGGCGGCGGTTCGCTTCGGTGGCGCGCTCGTGCAGCCGCGCGACACGCGCCTCACGGACTCGCGTCGGCTCAACGTGCTGCCGCCCGCGGGGCGCCCGGGGCGCGTCGACGTCGAGGTCGAGATCGACGGTCGGCGCTCGGTGCTGCCGATGGGATACAACTACGACTCGTTCTTCGCCGAGCCTTCCGACGGCTCCATCGGCGGGGGGACGCTGGTCACGATCCGCGGCAGCGGCACGGGCTTCACCGAGTCGACGGTGGTGACCTTCGACGGGCTCCCGTGCCCGATCGTGTCGGTGGAGTCGGCCGAGCGGCTCACCTGCCGCTCGCCCGCTCACCCCGAGGGCAACGTGCCCATCACGGTGCAGACGGGCGACCAGCGCATCACCGTCGAAGACGCGTTCCGCTACGGCGACAACCCCGACTCGGCGCGCGGCGGCCTCGGCGGCGGATCGATTACGGGCAACGTCAACGTGACGGTGCTCGCGGCCGGCGGCGGCGAGGCGATCCCGGGGGCGTACGTCTTCCTCGGCGACGACCCCACGGTGGCCCCGCCGCGCTCGACGCGCACCGACGAGCGCGGGCGGGCGACGCTGTCGTTCCCGGAGCTCCGCGGGCCGGTGACGCTGACCATCAGCCAGCGCTGCTTCAACAGCCACACGGTGCAGGTCTTCGACGCGCGCAACGTGACGGTGTACCTCTACCCCCAGCTCATCCCCGCGTGCGCGTCGATGGGCAACGGCGGCGGGGGCGGCGGGCGCGGGGTGTACGGCACGCTGGTGTCGGGCGAGCTCATCTGGGACGGGCCCAACGAGTTTGCCCCCAACCCCTGGCGCAACATGCCCGAGCCCCGCGCGGGCGAGCGCCGCGTGGCGTACGTCTACACCACGCAGAGCGACATCATCTACCCCGCGCCCAACCCCGGCGACGGCGGCACGGTGGTGGAGTACGTGCAGCCCGGCTACGGCGGTCGGGGCTATCCCTTCGCGGTGGTGGGGCGCCCGGCGGCAATGGCCGTGTACGCCATCGCGGGCATCGAGACGGTGCAGAGCCAGCGCTTCACGCCGTACATCATGGGCGTCGGCCGCAACATCCTCGGCTCGCCCCGCGCGGAGATCACCAACGTCCGCGTGTACATGAACATCCCCCTCGACCATCAGACCGAGGTGCTGGTGGAGGGCCTCCCCCCCGCGGTGCGCAACGAGCCCGACCGCATGCGCGTGGAGGGCTTCATCGACCTCGGCGGCGAGGGCGTGATCGCGCGCCCCGACATCACCATCAACCGCCGCGACACGGAGGATCCCTTCTGGCTCGTCGCGCTCCCGGCCTTCACGGGGGCCATCGCGGACGCGCGGCTCACGGTGCGCGGCATCTACGGGACGGGGCAGTACCTGAGCGCGCCGTACTCCATCGTGATCGCGTCGGGCATCACCACGCCCGATGACACGGTTCGCCTGCGCAACTGGGTGGGCATCCCCGACATCACGACGCCGGTCGACACGGGGACGTTGCCGAGCGACCGCACGGTTCGCTTCAACTACAGCGGCACGTCGCCGGACATGTGGTGGGTCAACCTGTCGGCGGACGTGTACTACTGGCAGACCTTCGCGCCCGGGTCGTCGCGGAGCTTCGTCTTCCCCGACGTGTCGCGCGTGATGGGCCTGAGCGACCTCCCCGAGGGCCAGCCGCTGTACATGAACGTCACGGGCTTCCGCACGCCGGGCTTCAGCTACAACGACCTGCGGTACCAGTGGCTGTCGCAGTTCAACTGGACGGCGTACGCGGCGCGCACGCTGCTGTTCTCGCGCTAATCACAATGCCGTTTGGTTAGCCTCCGGCAAGCGGCTTCGAGAGTTCCCAGGGTTCGCGGGAGCTCACGCCTGGGCTCGAATCGGATCGCCCGCAGAGCCGGGCTCATGGAGAACCATGGACGGTCTT
>JBILLV010000385.1:0-8116 GCA_044375895.1 Polyangiales bacterium
GCCCCCGCTCCGCGGGGGTGAGGGCGCGCGGCAGCGCGGAGAGGGGGCCGTGACGAGCGGCACCGTCACACGGTCCGCGATGCGTCAACGGCCAAACCTGAGTCTGACGGTTGACACGCCGCCCGCGCGTCCCGTCCAATGCGCTGCCATGCAGCTCCTCTCCGTGTGCCTCGGGTGCGGTCGCCACGTGCGTCGCGCCGAACGCGCGTGCCCCTTCTGCGCGACGGCCCGCGCGCCCGACGGCCCCGACCGCTCCGTGGACGAGCCCGTCCTGCGTCGCTCGCGCTCGGCGATGCTCCTCGCGGGTGCGGCGATCGTCGCGGGCTGTCAGGCGCAGCGGCTCACGCCCGACGCCGCCCCCTCGCCCGACGCGCCGATGGAGGCGCCTCGACCGGCGTACGGCGCTCCTGTTGCGCCGATCTATGGTGGACCCGTGCCGCCGCCCGAACCGCCGCCCGCGCCGCCGGACGCTGCCGTCACCGATGCGCCCGCCGCCCCGCGAGCGCGTCGGCGCATCGAGACGCGGACGCGGCGCCGCGAGACGATGCCGGTCCCGGCGTACGGTGTGGCGCCGCATGAGCGGGTGCCGTTGAAGCGCTGACGGAGGTGGGCTTCAGTTCGTCGCGTGTCTGGGGCATGCGAGGTGTGGGAACGCTGGACGCACGCGAACTGACCAGCATTGGGGTGACGCCCGTTCCCTGAGCTCCGTCGTGATCTGTAGACCGACTGCGATTCGCGCGCCCTCCCACGCAGGTGCCGTATCGTACCGCATGCGCTGCGCCACCGTCTGCCCGCTCCTCGCCCTCGCCCTCGCCGCCTGCGAGCGCACCCAAGGCCCCGCGGTTGTCGCGCCCCTCCCCGACGTCGCCCCCGCCCCCGACGTCGCCCCCGCCCCCGACGTCGCCCCCCCCCCCGACGTCGCCCCCGCCCCCGACGTCGCCCCCGCCCCCGACGCCGCCCCCCTCCCCCCGTGCGGCGACGCCTCGCCGCTGGCGCTCGCCCGCTGCGTCGAGGCCGCGCGCTACCAGAGCGACCTGGAGTCCATCGCGATGCCGCGCGTCCCCGCCAGCGCGCACTGGCAAGTCGTGCAAGACCTCTGCGCGAGCCGCCTCACCGCCCTCGGCTTCGCGGTCGAGCGCCACGCGTACGGCACGGGCGTCAACGTGGTGGGCGTACGCGAGGGCGACGCCGAGCCCGCGCGGCGCGTGCTGGTGGGGGCCCACTACGACCACATCGCCGGGTGCGCGGGCGCCGACGACAACGCGAGCGGCGTCGCGGGCGCGCTGGAGGCCGCGCGGGTGCTCAGCCGCCGCCGCTTCCCCCGCACGCTGGTGGTGGCCTGCTGGGACGAGGAGGAGCGCGGGCTCATCGGGTCGCGGGCCTACGCCACCCGAGCGCGGTCACGCGCCGAACGAATCGACGCGTACTTCAACTTCGAGATGATCGGCTACGTCGACCGCACGCCGGGCTCACAGCGGTTGCCGCCAGGGACGGCGCTGGTGTTTCCGGCGGCGGCGCGGGAGTACGAGGCCAACCAGCGGCGGGGAGACTTCGTCGCGGCCATCGGCAACGCGCGCGCCGCGGAGGCGATGGCCTCCCTGGAGCGGAGCGCCGACCGCCTCGGGCTCCCGTTCATCCCGCTGAACCTGAGCGAGGAGCTGATGTCGTCGCCGCTCGTCGCCGACCTCCGCCGCTCGGACCACGCGTCCTTCTGGGACACGGGCTTCCCCGGCGTCATGCTCACCGACACCTCCGAGTTTCGCTACGACCGCTACCATTGCCGCGCGGGGCCGGACGTAACCACGGGGCTCGATCGCACCTTCTCCGCCAGCGTGGTCGCCGCCACCGTCGCCGCCGCCGCCGAGTCGCTCGGGCTCCCGCCGGAGTAGCGCCCGACGCCGTCGGCTTGTGGCGCGGACGCCATCACGACCCGTTGCGCCGACGCCACAGCCGCGCGCGCAGGTCACCGCGTTTTCACGGCGCGCCGAGGCGGCACGACCTTCGCTCTGCATGGACGCATGCACATGAGCCACGCCCCCCGCACCGCACCGATCGCCTCGACCCCGTCGTTTCCCCTCCTCGACGCCCACGCCGCGGCGCTGTCTCGCGACCCGAGCGCGGCGCAGGTGCACGCGCTCATCCGCGACCTCGACGCGCTCCGTCGCAGCCTCCCTGTCGAGGCGTGGCGCGCCTTCGCGGCGGCGGCGCAGGCGCACCCCCTCGCGGCGATGGTGGCCGACGACCCGTACACCCGCCGCGCCCGCGAGAAGCCGCGCGGCTACGCGGGCGACGCCGTGATGCTCGACTACGTCTACGACCCCGACGCGGTCGACGTCGCCGCACTCTCGCCGCAGGGACGAGCGACCTGGGCCGCCACCACCGACGCTCCCTCCGCGGAGGCCGTGCGCGATCGTCGCCGACGTCTCGCCGCGCTCGTCGACGAGGTGGCCGCCGCGCGCCCGGGCGCCTCTGTGGTGTCGGTGGCCGCGGGGCACGCCCGCGAGATCGAGCGCTCCGCCGCCTTCGCGCGGGGTGAGGTCGCGCGCTGGCGCTGCCTCGACCAGGACCGTGAGAGCCTCGCCGCCATCGCCGCGCGGCACCGCGGCGACGCGCGCGTCGAGCCCGCCTTCGGATCCGTACGCGACCTGCTGGCGCGCGGGCTCCCGGAGTCCGCCGACCTCGTGTACAGCGCCGGGCTCTTCGACTACCTGCGCGACGACGTGGCGAGCGCGCTGCTCCAACGCCTCTGGCACTCCGTCCGTGAAGGCGGGCGGCTGGTCGTGGCCAACTTCGCCGACGACTCCGGCGAGCGCGGCTACATGGAGGCGATGATGGACTGGTGGCTGCTCTACCGCGACGAGGCGTCGATCGCCGCGCTCGGGGCGACGCTGGAGGGGGCGACGGTGCGGGTGTTCCGCGACACGACGGGGCGGACGGTGTGGCTGGAGGCGACGCGGGGTGCGGCGACGGGTGGGTCATCTCCCGGTCACAGCGTGGCCTGAAGCTGCGCCTCGACCTCGTCGACGAGGACCCTCACGCGGACATCGTCACGCTGCGACGCGTGGTAGACGGCGTGGACTGGCAGGGTCGCGACGGGCGCGTCGTGGAGCCGCACCATCGTCTGCAGGGCGCAGGCCGGCTCGCCCAGAAACGACGGCAACATCCCCATCCCGGCGCCCCAGGTGATGGCGTCGGCGACGGCGCTGCGGTCGTCGATCACGGCCGACGGGTCGGACACGACGAGCCCCGCGCGCCGCAGCATCGCCTCGTCCCCGGGCGCCGCGATCAGCGGGACGTCCGCCAACGCCGCGCCGCGGAACGACGCGCTCCCGTAGAGCCACATCGACGCGCTCGCCAGCCGCCGCGCGAGGAGGTCGGAGTCCGGCAGCTCGCCGCCGCGGATGGCCACGTCGATGCCGTCGCGCAGGAGGTCGACCCGCTGGTTCTGCAGAACGATCTCGAGGCGCACCCGCGGCAGCCGACGACCAAAGCGGGCGATGACAGGCCCCGCCAGCACGCGCCCGAGCGGCACCGGCACCGACACGCGAAGCACGCCCGACGGCGCGTCGGAGAGCAGCGCCAGGCGCGCCGCGTCGGCCTGCCCGAGCAGCGCCCGCGCCCGCCGCGCCAGCTCCTCGCCTTGCGGCGTCAACACCAGGACGCGGGTCGTCCGCCGGGCGAGCGAGGCGCCGACCCGCCGCTCGAGCTCGGTCAGCCAGCGGCTCACGGTCGCCTTGGGTAGTCGAAGCTCCGCGGCCGCGGCCGTCAGCGAGCCGAGGGCCGCCAGCCGCTCGAAGAAGTGGAGGTCGCGGAGACGGATGTCGAGGAAGGCGTCGCTCATGAGCTGTTCCGGTATGTGGGACAAAGACTCTCGAAGATCGGTCATCGGTTCAACTCCGCGAGTGCGTAGAACCCCTCGCGGGACATTCCCCGGAGGCGCCCCATGACGACAGAGACCGCGGCCATCCCTTCCACTGACCTGCTGGTGATCGGCGGTGGCCCCACGGGGCTGACGGCCGCCGTCGACGCCCTTCGCCACGGCCTCACCGTGCGCATCGTGGAGCGCCGCGCCGCGCGGGCCGAGTACTCGAAGGCGCTGGTGGTCCACGCCCGCACGATGGAGGTCTTCGAGCGCCTGGGGTGCGCCGAGGCCGTGCTGAAGGTCGGCGCGAAATTTCGTGCGCTCCACGTCCACACCATCCCGGGGCGTCGGCGCACGCGGGTCGACCTCCTCGATCTCCGCTGGGGCGACACGCGCTACCCGCACTGGCTCTCGGTGCCGCAATACGAGGTGGAGCGCGCGCTCGAGGGCCGCCTCGCGGCGTCGGGCGCGGCGCTCGAGTGGTCGACGGAGCTGCTGGCGCTGGAGCAGCGCGCGTCCGACGTCGTCGCCACGCTGCGCGGCCCCGACGGCGTCGAGCGGCGGCACGTCGCCCGGTGGGTGCTGGGCTGCGACGGCGGGCGCAGCACCACCCGCGACCTCATCGACGTCGCCATGCGCCGCACCGAGCTGGGCGTGACCTTCGCCCTGGCCGACGTCATGACCGACTCACCGCTGGCCGGCGACGAGGGCCACGTCGTCCTGGCCGACGAGGGGCTCCTGCTCATCGTGCCGATGCCGGCCGAAGGGGTCTGGCGGCTCATCGCGCAGGTGGACGACGCGACGCCCGCGCTCGACGCGGCGGGCTGGGACGCGCTGGTGACGCGGCGCTCAGGCTTCGATCTGAAGGTCCGTTCCATGGGCTGGAGCTCGCGCTTCCGGCTCGCGAGCGGGGTCTCCGAACACCTGCGGCGCGGGCGCGTCTTCCTGCTCGGCGACGCGGCCCACGTGCACAGCCCCGTCGGCGGGCAGGGCCTCAACACCGGCGTCCACGACGCGCACAACCTCATCTGGAAGCTCGCGCTCGTCGATCGGCCCGAGCTTGCGCCCGCACAGCGCGAGCCGCTGCTGGACAGCTACGCCGCGGAGCGCCACGCCGTCGCGCAGGCGATGGTGACCGCGACCGAGCGCATGACGCGGCTCCTCACGGGGCGTCGCCGCCTGGTCTTCGCGGCGCTGCGTCGCGTGGCGCCGCTCGCGCTGAGCCTCGACCGCGTGAGGAACAGGCTCGGCCGCGGCGTCGGGATGCTCGACCTGCGCACCGGCGGTCGGCCGCGCCTCGCCAACCCCGAGGTCGCGCCCGGCGTCCGCCTCCACGATCGGGTCACGTCGCTCCACCCGACGCTCCTGCGCTGGGACGGGCGCGAGGTGCTGGTGCGGCCCGACCTCATCGTGGCGAACCCCGGCGAGCTCCCGCACCTCTCCGAGCTCCGCGTCGACGGCGCCGGGAGCGTGTCCTGAAGCCTGGCGTCCCGCGCGTGCTCGGCGTCACCGCGTGACGATTCGGGTCACGTCGATCGCGTCGCGGTAGACGCGCGCCACCGCCGCGCCGTCGCCGCTCACGGCCACCACGATCGGCGAACGCCGCAGGTCGATGCCCGCGCACGGCCGCACGCGGGTGAGCCCCCCCGTGTCGGCGCTCATGCGATAGAGCAGGCCCTTGCGCGTGCACCAGAGGGCTCCCCGCGCGTCGTCGACGTGGACGGCGTCGAGGCGGTCGGAGGCACCGTCGCCCTTCGCGACCACGGCCGTCGCGCGCCGACCGACGAGGCGCACGAGCACCGCGCGCCCGTCGCTCGCCCGATGCATCGCGAGGGTCGTGCGACGACCGTCGTCGCTCACCGCGAAGCACCCCGCGGCGCGCAGCGGGCCGAGGTCGCTGGGGCCGGCGAGGTCGCTCGATCCGCGCTCGTCGAGCACGTCGTCGGGGTGCGCCGCGCCGCCGAGCGCCGCCACGGGCACGCGCGTGTAGCCGAACTCCTCGCTCCACAGCACCGCGCGCCCGTCGGGGCTGAAGGCGAGCGAGAGCGTCTCGAAGAAGTACCGCGCCGTGGCGTCCGCGTCGTGCCGCGCGATGCCGCCGCTCCACCCGTCGGCGCCGCGGAGGACGCCGCGCGCCCCCTCCCCCGCCACCGCGAGCGCGCCGCCGTCCGGAGAGAACGCGAGGTCGGTCACGAGGTCGGCCATGCGATCGAAGGTCTCGCCGTCCTCGGCCGAGTACACCGTGGCGCTCCCGCTCACGACGGCGGCGGTCGAGGCGTCGAAGACCAGCACGGCGCGCGCCCCGCGGTCGGTGCCCACGGCCACGAGCGACCCGTCGGGGCTGAAGGCCACGCAGCGCGCGGTGGCTTCGCCCACGTCGTAGCGCACCGGCTCCGTCGGCGACTCGTGCGAGAACACGTACGCGGCCCCGCGGGCGCACACGGCGAGGCGAGCGCCGCGCGCGTCCCAGGCGCACTCCCGGAGCGTGTCGTTGGTGACGGCGAGGCCGCGGAGATCAAGCGTCTGCATGAGGCACCCTCTCGCCCGGCACCTTCGCGCCATCGACGGGAGATTTCAAGCGCGCGAGGACGAGGCATCGGCGTCGAATGCGGCGCCGCGTCGAAGTAGTTCGATCGCGCGCCGCCGCCCGCGGGTCCTACCCTCAACCCCATGCCCCGCCCCCTCGTCGTCTGCGCGCTCCTCGCGGCCCTCACTGCTTGCTCGAACGCCTCGCCGAACACCCCCACCGCCGACCTCGGAACGCCCCGCGCCGACGCTTCACCCGCCGACGCTTCACCCGCCGACGCTTCACCCACCGACGCTTCACCCGCCGACGCTCCGCCCGCCGACGCCGATGCGGCGGTGCCCGCCGTCGAGCCGCCCGACACGCCGGTGGGGATGCAGCTCGCGTGGCTGCTCTCGGTGCTCAACGGCGACCCGAGCGCCGTCGACGAGGCCACCGTCGCGCAGCACCTCGCGCCGACGATCCTGCGCTTCAGCTCCGCCGCGGCGATCGTTCGCACCCTCGTGGCCATCGCGCAGGGCTACGGGCAGCTCACGCTCCTCAGCATCCAGCCCGGCGCGACGGACCGCGCGCTGGTCGCCATCGTCCGCAGCCGAAACGGCCTGTACCTCAGGCTCCCGGTCAACACCGTGAAGGGGCTGATCAGCGACTTTCGCATCGAATCTGCGCCGGAGCTCGACCCGGCGCTGACCGACTGGTCGATGTTCGACCGCAGGTTCGCCGCCGTGGCCCCGCGGGCGCGGATGATCGCCGGCGAGGTCACCTCGGGCACCTGCACGACGCTCCACGGCGTCGATGCGACCACGCCGGGGCCGCTGGGCGCAGAGTCTCCCCTGTGGGTGCTCGCGACGCTCGCCTCCCAGATCGCCGGGGGCATGCACACGTGGAGCGAGCCGCTGACCGTGCGCAACGCCTGGCGGAGCCTGCCGCCGGTGACGACGGGCCGCTTCGCCGTGGGCTCATCGCAGACGCTCCAGCAGTTCGCCCTGGCGATGATCTTCGACGGCAACGACACCGCCGGCGACCACCTCCTCCGCACCGTCGGGCGCGAGCAGGTCGAGGCGATGCTCACCACCACGCGCCACGCCCGGCCCGCGCTCAACGTCCCCTTCCTGACGACGCGCGAGTACTTTCAGCTCAAGCTGGGCGTCCCCGCCGCCGAGCAGATGACCTACCTCGCCGGCGACGCCGCCCGTCGGCGCGCCTACCTCGACACCACGCTCGCGCCGATGAACCTCGACGCCGCCTACGCCGGCTTCAACGACTGGACCTCGCCCATCCGCATCGACGACCTCGGGTGGTTCGGCTCGCCCACGGATGTCTGCAACGTGTTCGCGCACATCCGCACGCTGGGCGAGGCGCCGGGCGGAGACCCCGTGCTCCGCGTGTTCCCCATCATCCCCGGCCTGGTCGACGCCAGCGTGTTCCCGTACGTGGCCTACGTGACGGGGGGTGAGCCCGGCGTGTTCTCGCGGAGCTACCTGCTGCGGCGCAATGACGGGCGCTGGTTCGTGGTCTCGACCGCCTACTCCGACCCGATGAACGCCATCGATGGCGCGAGCGCGGCGTACTTCGCGGCCGCGGCCGTGAAGCTGGCGGAACGCCTCTGACTCAGGTTTGGCCGTTGACGCATCGCGGACCGTGTGACGGTGCCGCTCGTCACGGCCCCCTCTCCGCGCTGCCGCGCGCCCTCACCCCCGCGGAGCGGGGGCAAGGGCTCCCTCGTCTGC
>JBILLV010000386.1:0-8115 GCA_044375895.1 Polyangiales bacterium
CGAGGTAGCGGCGCGGGGCGCGGACGGCGTAGGCGCGGGCGGCGGCCCGGTCGCGCTCGCGGACGGCGGGGTCGATGGGCAGGCGATCGAGGTCGGACTCGTCGCGCAGCGAGAGGCCGGGGCGGGAGGGGGCGTCCGTCATGGGGGGGGAGGCGCTTCCGGGGCGCGGCGCGGGAGATATCACATCCGCGGACACCCGCGCGCTCAAGGCCACGCCCCGCGGAGCCGTTGGTGATCTACGGGCGCCGATGGTGTGGCGCCGATCGGAGGTGATGGTCTCTCATGAGCAATGTGCTTCTCCCCAAGGGCTCCAGCGCGACGCGCTCGGCCCGCCAACACGCCTCGTGCCCGCCGCTCGCGATCCTGCGGACGATGGGCCGTGGGGCTCCGTCCGACCAGCGGATGAGCTACCGGAGCTGCTACGAGTTTCACCGCTCGGCGGCGCGCGCCATCGACGCGGCGAAGGTGGTGCCGTTTCGGGGTGACGCCCGCGCGGCGCTGGCCAACGTGCGGGTGGGCGTCGACGCGGCCCTCGCCGATCGGGCGGCCGTCGAGCGCCACCTGCCGTACGTGCCGGTGGCGCAGCTCCTCGCGCTGGCCGACGTCGCCCGCGCGCTCGTCTACGCGGCGGTGCACGGCGACGACGGCGACCGCGATCGCCTCGGCACGCTCCTCGCGCAGCGCCACGCCTTCCTCCGCAAGGTGGGGTGGTACTTCCACGGCGAGCGCTGCGACGCGGTGGTGCCGCCGCTCGACGCGCCCGCGTCGCGCGCCCTCGACGACGAGGACGAATCCTTCGACACGGTGATGTAACGGGGAGCGAAGGGGTCGGGGGCGCCGACTACCCCGCGGTGGCGGGCTCGGCGTCCTCGACGTCGTCTTCGTCGGGGGGCATCGACGACGGCGGGGCGCCCGGGGGGGCCTCGGACTTCAGGCGGATGTTGGAGAAGCGGTTCGGGTGCTTCGCCGTGACGCCCGCGTAGAAGGTGCGGATGCGGTCGACATCGGCCTCGAGGTTTTCGCCGGGCGTGAAGATGTCGCCGACGCCGCCGCGCTTCTTCTTGTAGTCGAGGTACGCGAGCACCAGCGGAACCTTCGCGCCGCGGGCGATGTGGTAGAAGCCCGACTTCCAGTAGGGGGTGGTGCCGCGCGTGCCTTCGGGGGCGATGACGAGCACCATGCGCTCGCGCTCTTCGAACATCTTCACGATCTGCGACACCTGGTCGAGCGACTTGCGCCGGTCGACCGAGACGCCGCCGAGGTAGCGGAAGAAGCGCCCGAACGGGCCCTCGAAGAGCGTGTGCTTGCCCACCCACGCGGGCTCGAACCCGAGCGTCCAGCCGACGCCGAGGGTGAACACGAGGTCCCAGCTCGTCGTGTGCGGCGCGGCCACGATGACGTACTTCTTGATGTCCGGCGCGGGGCCAACGGCCTCCCACCCGAACACATCGAGCACCATCTTCCCGAACCAGTACTTGAACGGCTTGCCTGCGATCTGCACTTCGAAATCACCTCCAAACGGCGGCGGACACTAGCGCAGGAAATCCCCCGCGTGGCACCCGCTGGACAGAAAATCGAGGACGCGCCGCGTCGTCGCGTGGCGTCATGAAGCGCGCGTCAGGTGACCGAGCGCGGGATCATCGCGCGCGTCGCGACGGGCGAACCGGGCAGGCACTGCACGCACGCGCAGAGCTTCCGCAGGTAGCGAAACGTGTAGATCCCCGACGCGTGCCCGTCGCCCCAGGTGAACTGGAGCGCGTACGAGCCGACCTCTTCGATCGCGTCGATCACGCTGTTTCCATTGGGAATGTAGCGGATCTCGCCCGAGTGCCCCTGGCACCCCGCGCAGGGGCAGTACGCGCGCAGCGTGGCGTTGGGCAGGACGCTGGTGTGACCGTCGGCCCAGTCGATCTCGGTGGTGTCGCCCCCGACGGGGGAGCGCACCTGCACGGCGGTGGTCTGCTGCGTCATACGGTTGCCTTCGTGGGAGGGAGCGCGCGGAGAACAGCCTCGGGCCACGGGGCGCGCACCGCGTCCGTCGCCCCCATCGCGGTGACCGCGCGGGCGCCGAGCGCGCACGCCGCGTCGAGGAGGAGCGTCCAGAAATCACCGTCGCCCCGCACGTCGTCCCAGCGGTGGCGGTCGAGCGTCGCGAGGGCACCGGCCATGAAGGCATCACCCGCCCCCGTGGCGTCGACGAGCTCGGCAACGTGCGGCGCGGGGCGTGCGAGCGTGCGGTCGCCGAGGCCCACCACGGCGCCGCGTTCGGCGAGCGTGAGCACGGGGACCGCGCGCGGCGCGAGGGCGCGGAGGGCGTCGAGCGTGGCGGGGAGGCCGAGGGCCGCGAGGTCTTCTTCGCTGGCCTTCACGAGGGCGGCGTCGGCGACGGTGCGGCGCACGGCGTCGCGCATCGCGTCAGCATCGCGCCAGAGGTGGGCCCGCACGTTGAGGTCGACCGCGCGCAGGAGGCCGCGGGCGTCGGCGTCGGCGATGACGCGGCGGGCCGTGGTGGCGAGGGGCTCGGCGACCTGCGCGCTCGTGCCGGTGAGCAGCCAGGTGGCGCCGTCGAGGGGGCGGAGCGCGTCGACGTGCTCCGACGTCATCGCGTGGTCGGCCGTCTGCGTGCGGTAGAAGAGAAACGAGCGCGAGCCGTCGTCGCCCACACGCACGAAGGTGACGGCGGTTCGCTCGGACACGCGGGCGACGCACGAGACGTCCACGCCCGCTTCCGTGAGCGCGCGCACCACGCGGTCGCCGTGGCCGTCGCGGCCCACCGCGCCGACGAAGCGAGCGGAGGCCCCGAGGCGCGCGCAGGTGAGGGCGACGTTGGCGAGGGCGCCGCCGAGGCGAGGGACGAAGCGCTCCGCCGTGTCGACGGAGCTCCCGCGGGGCTCGCCGAACAGGTCGACGAGCGCCTCGCCGAAGGAGACGATCACGGCGCCGCTCCGGGCGTCGCGGGGTCGCTCTTGCGCGCGAGGCCCGCGAGGTAGATCTCGACGCTCTCCTTGCGGCTCGCGTCGGGCTTGAGGATGCGCACCTCGCCGTAGCGCTCGCGGAGCATCGCGCGGAGCCGTTCGAAGTCGTCGCCCTGGAACACCTTCGCGACGAAGGTGCCGCCCTTGCGGAGGCACGCGTCGGCGATGACGATCGCGCGCTCGACGAGCTCCGCGCAGCGCGCCGCGTCGGCCTCCCGCACGCCCGTCGTGTGCGGCGCCATGTCTGACACCACCGCGTCGAAGGGGCCGAGCGCGGCGATGTCAGCGAGCGGGGCGGCGAGCACGTCGAGCTCGGCGGCCTTCACGTGGGAAGGGACGGCCACGCGGAGGGGGTTGAGGTCGAGGGCGACGACGAGGCCGCGCGGCCCCACCTTGCCGGCGAGGTACTGCGTCCAGCTCCCGGGGGCGGCGCCGAGGTCGAGCACGCGGAGGCCGGGGCGCGCCAGCTTGAGGCGACGATCGAGCTCCTCGAGCTTGTAGATCGACCGGGCGGCGAAGCCCTCTTTGTGGGCCTTCGCGGTGTAGGGGTCGGGCTTGTTGCCTGGCTTCACGGCGCCGCCTGGCCGCAGCCCGCGGGAGCGACCGGAAGGAGAGGAGAGCGTGGGAGGGCGGAGCGACGAGGCGGCGATCAGCCGCGGCGGGCCTTGACGGCGCCGCGCACGGTCACGAGGCTGTTGTCGCTGCCCGGGGCCGAGCCCTCGAGGAGGACGAGGTTCTGCTCGGGGAGCACCTTGACGACGCGGACGTTCTGCACGGTCGCGCGGCTGTTGCCGAGGTGACCCGGCATCTTCTTGCCCGGCATCGTGCGACCCGGCGTCATGTTGGTGCCGATGGAGCCGCCGTGGCGGAAGTACTCGTGCGTACCGTGCGTGCTGACGAAGCCCGCGAAGTGGTAGCGCTTGAACACGCCCGCGAAGCCGCGGCCCTTGCTCTTGCCCGTCACGTCGACGAGCTGGCCTTCCTTGAACACGTCCGCGACCGAGATCGTCTGGCCGACCTCGAAGCGGGCCGCGTCCTCGGGGCTCAGACGGAGCTCCTGGAGCGTGCGGGGGAGCACCTGGGCCTCCTTGCCCTTGGTGTTCGTGATGGCCTTGGGGGCCACGCCATTCTTCGCGAAGTAGCCCGTCATGGGCTTGTTCACGAGGGCGGCGCGCTTCTCGCCGAACGCGAGCTGGAGCGCGACGTAGCCGTCATTCTCCACGGTGCGCTTGCGCACCACGACGCAGGGACCAGCCTCGACGACGGTCACGCGCGCGACGTTGCCGTTGGTATCGAAGATTTGCGTACAACCGAGCTTCTTGCCGATGAGACCGAGGTTGGTATTCATGTGCTTCCTCGTAGTGGTAACGGGAGGGCCGCGGATCTTACGGACAACCGGTTTGACGTCAAGCACCGTTCACGAAATCGCCTCCGACGCCCAAACTGACAGCGCGCGGTTGCATGCGATAGGATGCCTCGTCCCCCTCCCGAAGCCCCGGCATGTCCCCTCCCCCACCGACCAACGACCGCCGCTCGAGCGCCGCCGGGCACACGGTGGGGCGGTACCGACTGCATGGGATCATCGGGACGGGGGGGATGGGCTCGGTCTACGAGGCCGTCCACACGACGCTCGGGCTGCGCGCGGCGATCAAGACGCTCAAGCCCGCGCTCGCCGAAAACACCGTCACCAGCACGCGTTTTATGCGGGAGGGCATCGTCGCCGCGCGCGTCCGCCACCCCAACGCCGTGGCCATCTACGACGTGATCGAGGAGGGCGCGGCCTCCTACCTCGTGATGGAGTTTCTCGAAGGGGAGACGCTGAAAGACCTCCTCGACCGCGAGACCACCCTCCCCCCGGAGCGCGCCGTCGACCTGCTCCTCCCGGTGGCGAGCGCGGTGGCGGCGGCCCACGACGAGGACATCGTCCACCGCGACCTCAAGCCCTCCAACATCTTCCTCGCCCGCGAGCGGACGGGCATCGTGACCCCGAAGGTGCTCGATTTCGGGCTCTCCTGGGCGGCCGACGAAGACCGGCCGTCGGGCGACATCACCCGCTCGGGCGTGGTGCTCGGCACGCTGCTCTACATGGCCCCCGAGCAGGTGCGAAACGCCCGCCAGGCCAGCGCCGCGAGCGACCAGTACGCGCTCGGGCTCATGCTTTACCAGTGCGTCACGGGCCACAAGCCGTTTCTCCGCGAGACGCAGTACGACATGATGAACGCGATCGTGGCCGGCGAGCACCCGCCGCCCCGCGCGCTCAACCCGGAGCTCCCGGCGCCCCTGGAGGCCGTGATCGAGCGGGCGATTCACGTCGACCCCTCCCTCCGCTACCCCTCGGTGGCCGCCTTCGCCCGCGCGCTCCAGAAGTTTGCGAGCCCCGCCGTCCAGTGGCTCTGGGCGCCGGTGTTCGACGTGCGCCCCCCGGAGCTCTCCGCGCCCGCGCCCGTCTCCTCGCTCCCCGCGGTGGCGGCGCCGGTCGCGCCCCCCCCCCCCCCCCCGACGCCCGCCGTTCACTGGCTGGCCGCGTCCCCCTCACGCGCGGTGCTCATCGGCGGCGCGCTGAGCGTGCTCTCCCTCGCGGTCGGCATCGCGCTCGGCGCCTCCGCGCGCCCCGACGCGCCCCCCCACGCCCCGCCCGCCGCACCGTCACCGCCCGCGCTCGCGGCGACGCCGCCCGCCGCTCCCCCGGATGCGCCGCCTGCGCCCGCCGTGGCCGCGCCGTCGACGCCAGCGATCGCCCCGCCCGCGCGGCCGCAGCCCGTGGTGCAGCAGCTTCGGGTGGGCGGACCCGACCCGGCGACGGCGCAGGGAGACGGCGGGGCCTACGCGCCGCGCTACTCGTCGCCGCGCTACCTGGAGCGGCAGCGCACGCAGCCCGAGGGCGGCAGCGACGAGCGCCCGCGGCGGCCGTAGCCCGTCACTTCAGGTCGGGCTGTCCGTCGCCGCGGTGACAGGCGCCGTGCATCTGGTAGGGCATCCCCTGGAGGCGCTTGAGGGCCACCGTCGAACGCCACTGGAGGTACGCCTTGTTGAAGGGGATGGCCTCCTTGGCGTCGAGGATGGGGTTCTTCGAGCCCGCGAGGAAGCACAGGGCCAGCACCTGCTCGGAGACGCTCACGGGGCACCCTTCGAAGCGCACGTAGGGGTCAGACCCCGAGAGCTTCAGCTTCGCCGCGAGGGCCGCCATCTTCACGAAGATGTCCTCGTGCTCGGCGGTGTACGGGTCCTTGGTGGAGCGGTCTTTGTACGTGCTGCGGATGTTCACGAGGCGGTCGCCGAGCTGGCCCTTCCACTCCGCGCAGTCGCCCATGAAGATCACCTTCTCCCCGGGCTTGAAAGGGATGGGGCCGTCGTACTTCCCGAACACCACGTGGAGCTTCGGGGTCTTCGCGTCGAACTGGTCGTCGAAGAGCCGCAGGATCTCCACCGCCTCTTCGATCGCGCCCGGGCAGCCGCCCCAGCAGTAGTCGGTCTTCTCGCTGTCGGGCGGAGGCCCCGCCCACGCGGTGATGTTGGTCCCCTCGAAGTACTTCTCCACGCGGATGAGGCCCACCTTGAAGCCCTTCGCGCGGGCGCGGGCCTCGTCGAGCGTCACGTCGCCCACCACCTTGATCGCGTCGAGGTCGACCGGGCCGAAGCCGCGCTCGTGGGCGAGGCGGATGTGGTCGACCGAGAGCGGGTCGACGCCGATGATGTGGCAACACACCGCGTCGAAGGCCACCTGGTTGTCGCCCATCACCACCATGTTCAGCGGGAAGGGGACGGGGGTGAGCATGCGCCCCTCGCCCGCGGTGATCGCGTCGATGGCGATGAAGCGCGGCTGCACGATGTACTGGAGGTCGGCGATCTTCTCGTTGAGCCGGTGGTCGTGGTCGATGAGGCGGTGACGGTCGTCCTGGATCCCGATGTAGTTCTTCATCGAGAAGGTGACCGTCGTCCACGGGTGGGCCTTGAACTTCGGGCAGTTGACGAAGAAGTCGGCCTCGGCCACCGGGCGCGGCGTGAAGACGTAGTCCCGCAGGCGCCCCGCGTGGCTGTAGCGAATCTCCACCTGCGGCTCTTCCTCGAAGCAGTAGCGCTTGACCCCGAGGCGTTCGAGCATCGGGTCGTAGCCGGCCCCTTCGAAGGCGCGGCGCGTGGGCACGGTGATGCCGCAGCGCTCGCCCACGGCCAGCTCGGTCACTTCGCCCTCGTCGCGGTCGCGCAGCGCGCGGAGCACGCCTTCGACAAACTCGGGCCGCGTGTAGGCGTCCTTGAAGAGCGGCCCCGCGGCCACCACGTTGGGCTTCACCAGCGTGCGACCGCGGGGGCGGAGACCGAGCGTCTCCATGCCCTCTCGCGCGATCGTGCGGATGCGCTCGGGGTCGTAGGCGTCGCAGTGGCGGAGGATGACCGTGGGGTGGCGCGGGGGCTTCATCGCACCCACTACGTATCACGTCTGCGCCCTGGATTCGCGCCCCGCCCTTCGCGTAGCCTCCGCCGCGTTTCGCGAAAGGAAACCGCACCATGTTCCTGACCACCATCCAGCAGATGACCAAGATCGTCGAGGCGCTCGGCCGCTGTCTCGACAAGGGCGTCGCCCACGCCAAGGCGAAGTCCTTCGACCCGTCGGTGCTGCTCAACGCGCGCCTCGCCCCCGATCAGTTTCCCCTCACCCGCCAGGTGCAGGCGGCGTGTGACGCGGCGAAGTTCGCGGCCGCCCGGACCGCGGGCAAGGACGCGCCCCGCCACGAGGACAAGGAGCAGACGATGGAAGAGCTTCAGGCCCGCATCGCCTCCACCGCGGCCTACCTCAAGACCTTCACCAGCGAGGACTTTGTCGGCGCCTCCGAGCGCGTCGTCCCCCTCGCGTGGATGCCGGGCAAGGGGCTGAGCGGCCGCGACTACCTCGTCGAGCTGGCCACGCCCAACTTCTACTTCCACGTCACCACGGCCTACTCGATCCTCCGGCACAACGGGGTCGACCTCGGCAAGGCCGACTACATCGGCTCGCTCAACCTCCGCGACGTGTGACCCTCACGGCGGGCGCGGGGTGAGCGTCACGCGCCCCTCAGCGATCACGGTCCCGCCGACGCGCTGCGACCCCCCGCGGCGCGTCGTTCTGAGCGGACGATCCCGCGCGCCCGGCGGTGGTAGCCTC
>JBILLV010000387.1:0-8072 GCA_044375895.1 Polyangiales bacterium
GGGCCAGGCCCCGGGCTTCTTCTTCTCGTCGCGGGCCGAGCGTCCCTTCTTGTGCTCGTAGGGGATCCACCGGCCGTCGCGGCGGCGGAGCGCGTCGAGCTGCCCGCGCAGCCCGAGGCTCTGGGAGGCGAGGGTGAAGCGCTCAACGAGGTCGCCCTCCTCCTTCTCGATCTCCGCGTGCAGCGCGCGCCCTGCGAACACCGCCGCGTCCGCCACCCGGATCTCCTCCACCTCCTCCAGGTAGAAGAGCCGCTCGCAGTACCCCAGGGCGTGGAGCGCCCCCACGCGCACGAGGGGGTCGTGCCCCTCGGCGCTCTCGTTCGTCACCGTCATGTGATCCTCCTCGACGCGCCGACGAAGGTCAGCGCGCAACGCCCGAGGGCATCGAGGCGATGAGGAGCGGTCAGGAAGGAGGACGGATCGTGACGAAGTGTTCGTCGGGGACTTTGCCTCCGACGCTACCCTTCACGGCGCGAAACGAAGCCCATCGCGTCCCTGATCCGGCAACGTGGTCCGGCCAGATGGGGAGCGACAGGTTGCCTCCTGGGTCAGGCAGCAACCACGTCGCCTCCCGCGGAGAGTTCTCGTCGAGCCTCGCGATGGAGTTGACGAGGTCGCGGCTCTCCCCGAGGGAAAGGGCGCCGAATCGCTCGATACGCTCCGGGGCAGACAGCGCCGTCGAGAGGCGCTCCGCAAGCGTCCCTACCGTGGTTCCCTCCCCTGAAGAATCGACCCAGACAGCGAAGTGGACCCCCGTCAGGAGTTGCTGGAAGTCCATGCGCCGGTTCTCTCCGACGCCGGGCCCCGTGGAGAGGTCCTTGACGCGCCAGACCGTACGCAGCACGACGCTCACGTCCGGCTCGGTGAAGGTCGCGATCGCCAGCTTCGCGCCAGCGTGCCTCGCCCGTCGCTCCTCGCCGACCATCGAGAGGAGCATCCCGTACACGGTCGACGGTGGCGGCACCCGGAAGGTCTCCGCGAACTCCCGCGCGTAGGGGTTGCGAAACGAGACGATCGGCGCCTCGATTCGCAGCGCGATCCCCGTCATGTCTTCGCCCCAGCGAGCGCGGCGAGGTCGGGCCTGGCGCGGAGGCGCGCGTGCACTTCTGCGGCCGCCGCACGGACCCCGCCGACGACTTTCACCCCAGCCTTCGCGAGCGCCAGCGCGCCCTCGCTCGTCGACGCCGCGCCGCCGAGCACCAGCTCGGACGGCTTGATGTCGCCGCCCTCGACGCGGCGCACCAGCTCGGGCACGTCGATGGCGCCGTCGCGCTCCTGAAAGCAGTAGAGCAGGCGCGGTGCCATGTCATCGGTCACGCGGAAGACGACCGACTCCGGGGCGAAGTCGTAGAGGAAGCGCGAGTGGTTGCCAGCCACCTCGCCGAGGCCCACGATGGCGTCGAGCACGTCGTACACGCGGGTGGGCACCGCGAGCCGCGCCGGCGTGATGGCGAAGCCGTACTGGTAGCGCGTCGCGTGGACCTCGGTCGAGTAGAGCGACGTGCTCCCCTTCGTACCGCTCTTCGCGTTGAAGGTGAGGTCGCCAGCGAAGGGGATCGTGCTCACCGCGCGGGTGACCTCCAGCGCGCCGCGGCGCTTCGAGATCGTCCCCTTCGCGGGCTTCGCCGCCTTCTTCTTCTTGCCGTCCGACGGCGCCGCGTCGACCTCCTCCTTCGCACCCTCCGCGAGCATGAAGCCGAGGACGTCGTCGTCGATGTAGGTCGCGTCGGCGTCGACCTTGTCGGCCTTCCAAGCGGCCCAAGTCGGGTCGCGCATCACGTTGTCCTCGCGCACTTCGTCCCAGCGCCGGTTCGTCGTCAGGCGGGCCTCGCCGAGCTCCGCCTTGCGCTGCCAGAAGTACCGCACCGCCCACCGGATCGCCTCGGCGGACACGGTGGTGTGCACCTCGCCCTGCCAGAGGAGCTTCTGGAGGGTGGTGACGTTGCCCTCGTTCTCGCCGCGGTTGTTGGCGGCGGTGCCGTAGCTCGTGACGACGGCCCCGAACAGATGCGTGCTCATTCCTCGTTCTCCTTCTCTTCCTGAATGTCTTCCTCTACAGCCGGAGCCTCCGCGCGCGCGTAGCTGGCCAGCGCCAGCAGCGAGAGGTCGCGGGCGAGCCTCCAGCGCGGCCCTGACAGCAGCGGCAGCACCGCCCGCCACTGCTCCCTCAGGGGCGCGTTGCCTCCCCCGCGGGACCAGAAATCCGTGATCGCCTCCCGAAACGCGTCGGCGTTCTTCGCCTTCGCGAAGGCGTAGCGCCAGCGGTCGTACTCCTTCGCGAGCCGCGCCCCAACGTCCACCTGCTCGCCGCTCGCGCGCTTGCCCGCGATGCTGTAGCTACGGCGGAGCGCCTCGTGGCACGCCTCGACGAACGCCTGCTGCGCGACGTCGTCGAACAACCCCGACTCCTTCGACACTGCCATGTTGAGTCCTTTCCGATCCGCCGCGAGCGCCGCGCGGATGTCCTTGATCGCCATGAGTCCCGCGAAGCCCGCGTAGAAGGGCCTCGCCGCCACGATGTTCTCCGTGAAGAGTTCCAGCGAGGGCGAGAGCGAGAGGAAGGTCCCCCCGTCCTTCCGCTGCACCACCTTCTGCTCGCCGAGCACGGCTCGAATGCGCTGGTAGTCACGCAGCGCCCGGTCTGACTTGAGCTCCACCTCGATCCGTCCCGTGCGGCTCTTCTGCTTCTCGTTCCACGTGACGATGCCGAGCATGGTCACCGTGAGCCGCGGCAGGCGATGATCCCGAAGCAGTTGGCGCGAGGCGAGTGACGCGAGGAGCTCGAGCGCCGCGTGCCCGGCACCCGTCACGATGACTTCCCCCGAGCGCATGTTCGACGCCTGTCCGTCGCGCGCCCTCGCGTACTCCTCCAGGTCCTCGAACTCAGGCACCACGATGGCCGCCCGCGCCTTCCGCGGCAGGCTCCGCGACTGGAGCTTGTAGAAGAAGCAGCCCACCGGCGCGAACACGAGCGCGAGCGCTCGCGCAGGCGACTCGTCCATCGCCGTGGCCTCTCCGAAGGCGACGTGCCGCACGACGGCGCCGGGGAAGAGCCAGCCGACGAGGCCGACGGTATCGCCCTTGTCGATCGCCGAGCCGATCAGAGCCCCGCCCTTGTCACGGTGGGGATAGCTCTTCGCCTGCCCGGCGAGGACGGGCTTGTACTCGAAGTGCCGGGGGGCCTGACCTTCGACGTTCAACACCTTCGTACGGCGCTCACCCAGGGCGTTGTTGGGCCCGAACTGGCAGAAGGTGCCGAACATCCCCTCGTGCGCGATCCAGCGCGCTTCGAAGCTCGCGCGCGAACGGTCGATCGCGGCGAAGTCGACCAGCCCGTCCTCGTCGACCCCGTAGGCCGCCCGCACGAGTCCCTCGAAGAACGACTTCGCCTCGCCCTCCCAGCGGAGCGTCACCGCGCGCGGCGTGGACTCCCACCCCACCAGGCCGGGCACGGCGACCTTGCCCCGGTCCAGCGCCCGCACCGTCATGTAGAGCCCCGCGGCGCCCGCTCGATGCAGCGGCGTCATCCCAGGCGCGTTCAGATCGACCGTGAGCTCACCCATCGTTCGTCCCCTTCCCCGTCGTCACCCACTTCGCTCCCCATTTCGGGTCGTACGTGACCTCGTGCACTGGCGCAATGGGGTGGAAGCGCGCCTCGGGGATTCTCTTCCAGTTCCACACTGCCAGCTTCGCCGTGAGGGGGATCTCGTTGCGGATCAATGCCTCACGCAGCGCTTGTGAGCCCTTCACGGCCGCCGCCTGCACGGCAGGTACATGTGACGTGTGGAGCACCGCGACGGTGCTCTCCGCGTCGCGGAGGTCGTCCGCGCGCGACTCGAATCCACCGGCGAGCCACGCCGAAACGGCGGGCGCTTCGCCCGGCGGTGGCCACACCTCGTGTCCGAGCGTTCGGTGCATCAGCTCGTTGACGGCTCGCTGGTCGAGCACCCCCTCCGCAGAGGCAGCGGCCCAGAAGGCACGCCCCGACTCGATCTCCTGCTTGCTGTACGGCGCCGGCGAATCCGGGGCGAGGGCGAGTGCCCTCCGCGGCGTGCCGGGGTCGGTCGGAGAGGCGCGACGGTTGAGGCGCCCGAGCCGCTGGACGAGGGACGGCACCGGACCGAGGTCGGTCACCAGGAGGTCGGCGGAGAGGTCGAGGGACATCTCCGCTACCTGCGTCGTGACCGCGATGCACGGCCTGTCACCCTCGAACGCGCTCACGACCGCGCGGTGCCGCTGAACCCTGTCCTGGTAGGTGAAGCGCGAGTGGTAGCAGGCGACAGGAAGGCCCTTTGCCTCTGCGTTCTCACCGGCTTTGACGGCGCGCGCGACGGTGTTCGACACCCACAGCACCTTGCCGCCGCGCGCGACGCACTCCTCCACATCGCGCCACACCTCCTCGATCGACCGAACCCCCGCGATCGCGTAGCGGGGGACGGCCTCGACATCGGTGGGTCGCTCGATGATCGGAAGCGGCCCCACAACTGCTTCTAGCGCGGCCCGTCGCCCCGCAGGGACCGACGCCGACATCAGGAGAACGGGCGCCTTCGGGAAGGTCCGCAGGAAGTCGAGCAGCGCCGCGAACATCCGGTCGTCGTAGGCGTGCACCTCGTCGAACACGAAGCGCCCGGTGGCGATCGCCGGAGAGAGAAAGAGCCCCCTTCGCTGGTTCTGAATGAGGCCGAGCACGGTGTCGACCGTGCACACGATCACTTCAGAGCGAAGATGATCGAGCGCCTCTGACCGCATGGCGTTCTCGTTCGGATCGACCTCGCCGGTCGCGAGCAGGTCGTCAAGGTCGACGGACGCCCGGCTGTGAACCAGCCGCGCCTCCACGTGCGAGCCCTGCGCGACATAGCCCCGAAAGCCCTCGGTCGCCGTCCCTGTCGTCGGGTACGCGAAGAAGAGCTTGCCACCCCGTCCGCGGCGGCCGCGCTCCGACGCCCACTGGTACGCGCCCGCCGTCTTGCCCGTGCCGCAACCGGCCTCGACCAGCGTCACGGTACCCTCGCTGTTTGCCATCGCGCGCTGAAAGGGACGGAGTTCTTTGCCCCCGAGGCGGTCGGTCACAACCGCCGCGAGGTCGTCGACCGAGGGCTCCGCGGACATCGCCTCCGTCACCCACTTCTGGATGGAGACCTTCTCCTTCGGCAGTGCCGACCCCAACACGTCCGCCGCAACCACCCACGCCTTCGCCAGGGCAAACACCCTTCGTTCGCGTTCCGTACGACTCGCCCACCAGCGGGCCCCCCGTCCCCGCCCGGAAAGCAGTCCACGGTCGGAGTCGAAGAGCGCCCCCTGCAACATCTCGTCGGGGTCATCGAGCGGATCGCAGGATTGCCAGACAACGTCGCGGAGCTTCGGCGGTGCTGCCAACCCGATCTTCATCCCGAGCGAGAGGGTTGCGTGGAAGTCCGCGTGCGAGAGGTAGACGACGGCACGGTCGCCTGCGCCGACGAAGCGCAGCGGACCGCGCGCAGACTGGTCGTGCGTGCTCTCGCCGTGAAACTTGAGGTGGTGCCCCGCCGCGGCGAACGCGCAGGCTTCGACGAGCCAACCGTCCGCGCCCGAGAATAGCGGGGCGCCACGCAGCCACCCGCTCAGCTCAGGGTGGTCGAGCGCGAGGATCGCGCTGAGGGCCTCGTGCCGGATCAACTGCAGCGATGGCCCGGGCGCCCGCACCATCCGCTGGAAGGGATCACCCGCCTTGCCGAGGTCGTGGAGGAAGGCCCCGCCTCGAACGATCGTGTAGAACCAGCGGCGTTCGTCGTCCGTGTCGAAGCCCGCCCTCTCCATGGCACTCGCCCCGCTAACGTTGAGGAGCGTCTCCGCAGCGAGGCAAACCGCAGCCGCGTGGCCGGGCAGAGTCTCGCCGGTGCGGGGCGCAGCAGCGTCCTTGGTGGACTTGGCCAGCAGCCGCTTGAACGCCGCGCTCACGCCTCCCTCCGCGCGGGCGTGAACACCCCGCACCCGAAGCGCTGTCGCCCGCCGACCCCCGCGTGCTGCACGGTGAGCGAGTCGGCGTCGCTGAGCCCCCGCAGCGTCACCCCGAAGCCCACCACCGTGTCGCCCGCGATGCGCAGCACGCGCCGCCGCTCCAGCTCGATGGTGGCCTTCACGCCCCGCGCGTCGAGCTGCCGCGCGACGGCGTCCTTGAAGGGCACCTCCTCCATGAACTTCTTGATGACCACCATCCGCGCGTGGAGCGCCGGGTGCGGCTCCAGCGCGAAGACCCGCGACACGCCGACGAGCACCCGGTGTCCGTCGACCTCCAGCGTCTTCCCCGCGAGGGGCAGCACCTCGGGGAGCCGCGCGGGCTCGATGCGGAGCCGGAGCGCGGTGTTGTGGCGGGCGAGGCCGAGCGTCCCGTCGCCGCGCGCGAGCCCGCGGATCGGGAGCACGGAGAGCCACGCGGCGCCGTGCAGGCTCGGCCCCAGCACGCGGCTCAAGGCGCTGTAGAGGGCGTAGCCGTGGTCGAGCGGCACGGTGTCGCCCGCGAGGGGGAAGCCCACCTCAACGCGGGGGGTCACGGCGATCTGGTCGTTGTCTTCGTCGTTCATCGTGTGGTCTCCCGGAGGCTTAGTTCCCCCACCCGTCCCTATTCTGCCCGCTCGATACGATCGCAAGCCGATTTTTCATCCCCGCAGGGCCCCCTGGGCGAGCTCCTGCACCAGCTCAGCGAGCTCCGGCGTCTCCGCCCGCCCGGCCGCCCCGAGGCCCACCAGCCAGCGCGCGAGCGGGACCACCCCCGCCGTCTCGATCGTCACGCGAACGCCGTCCTCGATGTCTTCCACGGTGTACTGGTCCTGGCGGGTCTTGGGGAGGTTGCGCCGGGCCCAGCGGGCCTCCGGGTCGCGCACGGTGAAGACGCAGGTCACCGGCCGCATCTGACGGAAGCCGTCGACGCTCTCGCGAACAAAGCGCTCCACCTCCGCCGGGTCGGCCTCGTGGAACCGCTCCGCCCGGTCGACCCGCGCCGTGCGGAGGTTCTCCAGCACGAACCAGAGCAGCTCCTGCCGCTCGTGGCACCACACCACCAGCCGCACGGGGGCGCCCGCCATCACCCGCTGCACCGACACCACCCGCGCCGACACCTCCCCGCGGCTCGCGGTGTAGTACCGCACGAAGAGGCACTCACGGCGCATCGCCGCGTCGACCACCAGGGCCTCGTTCGCGCGCTCGGCAGTCGACCGGGGCGCTGACTCCACCGCGTCGCGCGCCCGCGGCGGTACCCGCTCGCACGGCACCACCCGGAGGATGCGCTCGATCGCCGCGTCGCGCGCCTCCCCCGGCGGCGCCTGGAGCAGCGCCGGCAGGAGCCCCGCCACCTCCCTTGCCGTCCACCGCACCGACCCGGGGAACCACCCCTCCGCCATCCGCCAGGTCACCCGCGCGCCGCCCTCCCCCTCGCGGTGCAGCGGCAGCCCCTCCTGCTGCAGCTCCTCCAGGCACCGCCGCAGCGTCTTCGGCTCGACCCCGAGCGCGTCGGCGAGCTCTTTCTGCGGCCACGCGGGGCGCTCCAGGAAGTGTTGGTAGATGCCCGCCACCGTCTCCGTCGCGCTCCGCCGCCCCATCGTCACCTCTACACTCGGCGCGGAGCGTCGCACGACGGCGCGCCGCGACGCAATCCGCTGCTGCCGCTGCTCCGCGGCCCCCACGCGACCCGTTGGCCCCCTGCCCCGAGCTCTGGCGCCTGACCGATCCGGTGCGCATCGGCGCGGAAGACTTCGAGTTGCGGGTCACCCTGGCGCCGGGTGGGGCGAGACGTGCCGGTCCGGGGTTCTCGAACGAACGCCAGGCACTTCAGCCCGACGTCCGAACGCTCCGACCGCCCCTCCCCGCTCGCACGCCTCACCTCCGCACTCCCAGATGCGCGCAGCACCGGTCTCCCGCCCCCGCTCCACCCGTCCAGCATCGCGCTCCACCCCTCCGCCCCCCTCGCTCCACCCCTCCGCCCCCCTCGCTCCACCCCTCCGCCCGCCTCGCTCCACCCATCCGCCCCCCTCGCGACCCCCCTCGCGACCCCTCGCGACCCCGCTCGCCACCCCTCGCGACCCCGCTCGCCACCCCTC
>JBILLV010000388.1:0-8069 GCA_044375895.1 Polyangiales bacterium
CGATCGGCATCCTCGGCGGCGGCCAGCTCGGTCGCATGCTGGCCATGGCGGCCCGCTCCCTCGGCTATCGGGTGCACGCGCTCGACCCCGACCCTTCGTGCCCCATCCGCTTCGTCGTCGATCGGCTCGTCACGGCTCCCTTCGACGACGTCGCCGCGGCCGAAGACCTCGCCCGCGGCTGCGACGTGATCACGCTGGAGATCGAGCGGGTGGGCCTCGACGCCCTCGCCGCCGCCGCCCGCCACTGCCCCGTCCGCCCCGGCCCCCACGTGCTCGGCGTCGTACAGGACCGCGGCGTGCAGCGCGCGTGGCTCGCCCGCCACGACCTCCCGCAAGGCCCCTGGCGACGCTGCGGCGACGCGCTGGAGCTCCGGGAGGCGCTGCTGGATTTCGGCGGCGACTGCTTCGTGAAATCGTGCCGCGACGGGTACGACGGCCGCGGGCAGTTTCGGGCGCGCGTGGCGGCGGAGGCCGAAGCGGCGTGGGCGGCGGTGGGGGCCGCGCCGTGTGTGGTGGAGCGGGCGCTGCCGCTCGACGCGGAGCTCTCGGTGCTCGTGGCGAGACGTCCGTCGGGCGAAATCGCGGTCCACCCGCCGTCGCTCAACCACCACGAGGATCGCGTCCTCGCGTGGTCGGTGCTCCCGGCGCCGCTGCCGGACGCGGTTCTCGTACGCGCGCGGGAGATCGCGGTGCAGATCGCCGACGCGGTGGCGCTGGAGGGCATCCTCGCCGTCGAGCTCTTCTACGTGGGCGGTGACCTCCTCGTGAACGAGCTCGCGCCGCGCCCGCACAACAGCTTCCATGCGACCGAAGTTGCGTGCCTGACGAGCCAGTTTGAGCAGCTCGTGCGGGCCGCGTGCGACCTGCCGCTCGGCGCGACCGACGTGACCCGCCCGGCCGCGATCGCCAACCTCCTCGGCGACCTGTGGGGGGCGGGCGTACCGCACTTCGAACGGGCGCTGGCGGTGCCGGGCGTGCGGCTGTTTCTCTACGGCAAGAAGGACGCACGGCCCGGGCGCAAGATGGGCCACCTGCTGGCGTCGGGCGAGAGCTCGGCCGACGCGATCGAGCGGGTGTGCGCAGCGCTCGCGGCGCTGTGAGTCACCCCGCCACGACGGCCACGTTGCGCGGGCTCTCCGCCGCGTCGAAGGCCACCCCCACCGCCGCCTCGTAGCCCCGCTGCTGCAAGTGGGCCGCGCGGTCGAGCGCCACCCACACCTCGACCAGGCGAGCGAGCATCGCCCGCGGCAGCGCCCACCGTCGCTCGTGCTGGTAGTCCGCCTGCGCCGCCTCGAGCGCCGCGCGGGTCACGGCCCACGGCGGCGCGTCGACCCCATGGGCCGCGAAGGCCAGCGCCACCAGCGCTGCGAAGTCTCCCGTGGCGCGCCGTCGGTTGACCCCGCGCATCTCCTCTCCCGCGTCCACCGCGTGCCCCACGGCGCCGAACACCGCCGCGAGGGCGCGTCGTTGCACCCGCGAGCGCGTCCGGGTCGCGAGGTCGTCCTCCACGCCCTCGTCGCCATCGCGCGCGTTGCCGAGGCCGAGCACCTTGCGGTCGAGCGTCAGTGACTCCGGCGTGATGCCAACGGCCACGGCGAGGGGCTCCCGCGCGGCCGAGCGCTTCTGCAGGCAGCACCCGACGAGCGCCAGCGCCGCGCCCGACTGGGCCGCTGCCTGCACCGCGAGGTCGCCGAGCGCGCCGCACGCGTGGAGCCCCACCACGAGGTCGCTCGCCCGCAGCGTCGCGCTCAACGAGCTCGCCTCCGCGACGACAAATCGTGCCCGATCGTCGCGCGCCAGCGAGCTCGCGACGGCGACGCGAGCGGGGTCGCGCTCCCAGCCCTCCGCCCGCACGTCCAAGGCCCCGGCGAGGTGGCGCGTGAGGTGACCGTGGCCCGACCCGACGTCCACCACCCGCTCGCGCCCGACCGCCACCCGCACCGCGAGCGCTTCGAAGGCCGCCACCTGCGCCTGCTTCCGCGGCGACGCGCGACGACGATCGACCACCCTCCCCGCAGCGCCGCCAAGCCAAGGGAGCGCGGTCACCGCGGCGACTTCGCGCGCCATCGCGACGAGGTCGGCGGGGGCGTCCCGGTGCGTCTCGATCACGGCCGCGAGGCCCTCCCGCTCGGCCTGCACCACCGCGCGGTCGTCGAGGCCCGCGAGGTAGGGGCGCCAGCCGCGCGCGTCGCACCAGGGAGGCGCGTCGGGGCCTTCGGGGCGGACATCGATCACGTCGCGCGCGGCGGCGAGGAGCGCGGAGGCGCGGGCGTGGCGTTCGATGAGGTGCAACTACCGCCGCCGGTCGCCCGCGATGGCGGCGTAGAGGGCCGCGATCACCTCGGTCCCGTCGCGCTGGAGGAGGGCGTAATTGTCGTGCGTGATGCGCTGGTTGATGGGGAGCGGCGGCGGCGGCTCGCCGCGGAGGTAGCGCTCGACCATCTCCGCGGGCGTGAGGGCGTCGCGGGTGAGCGCGTCGATCACCGTCAGCCGAACGAGCTGAATCATCGGGTCGGGCGCGCGGCGGAAGAAGGCCACGGCGGTGTCGGCGTTCTTGAGGTTGAGGCCAAACTCGGGGTGGAAGCCGGCGAGGGCGAAGGGCGCCGTCCCCTCCCGCAGCGCGCGGGCCGTGCGCACCCGCGAGACGAACTCTTCAAACGCGCGCGGCGCCACCTTCACCCGCGGCAGGATGAGCTGGACGATCTCGACCGTCGCGGGGCCGCGCTCGTGGCGCTCGATCGCGTCGACCACCGCCTCCTCGTCACAGCTGTCGAGGAGGAGCACGTCACGGATGGCCCTTCCCGACACGCGGGCCCCGCGGGCGAAGGGGCAGACGTTGAAGTGCTCGATCACCTCGCGGACGTAGCGGTCGTTGAGCCGGAGCGCCTCCGCGGTGACCGCCTCTTCCTCCTCCGGCGACAGCGGTTCGCTCACGCCGCCGTCCCCAGAAACTCCGGCGCCGACACCTCCACGCCGCCGCCGTCGATCCCCTTGCGGCCGAGCACCACGGAGGCCGTCTTCAGCAGGATCTTCGCGTCGAGCGCGAGGCTCCAGTGGTCGACGTACCAGAGGTCGTGCGCGAACTTCTCCTCCCACGAGAGCGCGTTGCGGCCGTTGACCTGCGCCCACCCGGTGATGCCCGGCACCACGTCGTGGCGTCGCGCCTGCTCGGGCGTGTAGCGGGAGAGGTAGTGCGAGTGGAGCGGCCGCGGACCCACCAGGCTCACGTCACCGCGCAGGAGGTTGTAGAGCTGCGGCAGCTCGTCGAGGCTCGACCGACGGAGGAAGAGCCCGAAGCCGTGGAGCCGCTGCTCGTCGGGGAGCAGCTTGCCGCTCGCGTCGCGCTCGTCGGTCATCGTGCGAAACTTGTAGAGCGTGAAGACCGATCCGCCGAAGCCCCCGCGCTTCGCCTTGTAGACGACGGGCCCTCCCATCGTCGCGCGGATGCCCACCGCCACCGCCGCGAACACCGGCGCGAGCGCCACCATCCCGACCGCCGCCGCGCTCCGATCGATCGCGACCTTCACCGCCTTGCGCCAGCCCGATTGCTTCATCACGTCACCTGTCCTGCGTTTGTAGTTCCGTTGCGCGGCCGGGATCAACCCACGACCAGCGTGCGTCGCAGCGTGACGATCTCCGTCTTCCGCACCACCTCGCAGAAGCGCCGGTAGAACTTCGCCGTCGCCGCATCCACCCACGGCACCACCGCCTTCGCGTGCCCGCGCGCGGCGAGGTCGGCGAGCACCGTCGCGCTCAAGCGTCGCCCCGCCCCCGCGCCCCTTGCCTCGGGGACCACCCCCACCGGCCCGAACCTCCCCTCCCACGCCCGGTTGCCCGAGTGAGCCGCGAAGCCCACCAGCCCGCCCCCCGCGCCGCGCAGCACGAACAGCCCACCCCCGCCGAGCGCCCGTTCGGCCTCCATCGCCCACGCCGCCGCGAAGTGCTCCGCGATCCACGGCAGCACCGCGTCGCCGCTCGTGCACCGCTCGGCCGCGGCGTCGATCGTGTGCTTGCGGGTGCGCACCACGAGGTCGAGGTGGGTGCTCACCCGTTCGTACCCATGGGCTTCGAAGAAGGCGCACGCCTCGGGGTCGAGCTGCGGGTCGATGCCCGTGGTCACGTAGTTGCCCGGCGGTCCGCCGACGGTGAGCGTCTTCGCACCGTCTCGCCGCGCCCGCGCCTCCACCCGATCGAGCATCCGCTTCGTGAGCGAGCCCGGCCACGCGAGCCACGCCGACCCCTTGCCCGGCAGCGGCGGCGCGTAGAGGGCACCAGCCACCCGCACCAACGGGCGTGGCGGCGCGAGCTTCTCGGCGAGGCACTGGGGGCTGAGGTCGCCGATCATCCGCGCTTGAGCTGGACGACGTTGGACGGCGTCGGCTCGGGCGCGAGGGAGGGCATCGGGGAAGGCTCGGTGGGGATGCGCTTGCGCTTCTCCACGTCGGCCTGCGGCGACGACAGCGAGCTGGGCTTGAACTCCGGCACCAGCGCCCGGAAGCGCTCGCGCACCATCGCGTCATCGGCCCCCTCGGAGCACTCGTGGAGCAGCGACATGCCCTCGTTCACCCGCTCCCACTCGTAGGGGCGGAAGCGGCCGACGAAGATCTTCGGGTGGCGCGTCTTGTCGGCGTTTTCCCCGTCGGCGGCGAGCTCTTCGAAGAGCTTCTCGCCGGGGCGGATGCCCGCGAACACGATGTCGATGTCCTCGCCCGGACGGAGCCCCGAGAGCGTGATGAGGTCGCGCGCGAGGTCCACAATCTTCACGGGCTCGCCCATGTCGAGGACGAAGATCTCGCCCCCCTCGCCCATCGCCCCCGCCTGCAGCACGAGCTGCGACGCCTCGGGGATGGTCATGAAGTACCGCTTCATCTCCGGGTGGGTGACGGTGATGGGACCGCCCTTCGCGATCTGCTCGCGGAAGATGGGCACCACCGAGCCGTTGGACCCGAGCACGTTGCCGAAGCGCACGGTGATGAAGCGCGTCTTCGAGCGCTGCGAGAGCGCCTGGATGTAGATCTCCGCGACGCGCTTCGACACGCCCATGATGGACGTGGGGTTCACGGCCTTGTCGGTGGAGATCATCACGAAGGTGCCGACGCCGTGCGCGTCGGCGAGGTCGGCCACCTTGCGCGTGCCGAAGACGTTGTTCTTGATGGCCTCGCCGGGGTTGAACTCCATCATCGGCACGTGCTTGTGCGCGGCCGCGTGGTAGACGACCTGCGGGCGGTGCCAGGCGAAGAGCTGCTCGACGCGCTTCGTGTCGCAGATGTCCGCGATGCGGGGCACCATCGTCACCGCGGGGTACAGCTCGCGCAGCTCGCGGTGAATCTCGAAGAGCGCGTTCTCCGCCTGCTCGACGAGGATGAGCTTGGAGGGGCCGAAGCGGCACACCTGGCGGCAGATCTCCGACCCGATGGACCCGCCCGCCCCCGTCACCATCACCACCGAGCCGTTGATGCCCGCGGCGATGAGCTCGGTCTCGAGCTTCACGGGCTCGCGGCCGAGGAGGTCTTCGATGGCCACGTTGCGGAGCTGGCTCACCTGGACGCGCCCCTCGATGAGGCTCTCCACGCCGGGGATGGTGCGCACCCGCACGCCGTCGCGGCGGCAGAGCTCGACGATGCGGCGCATCTCCCGACCGCCCGCCGAGGGGATCGCGATGATGACCTCGTTGACCTCCAGCCGGTCGACCAGCTCGGGCACCTGCGCGATGTAGCCCAGCACGGGGACGCCGTGGATGTGCTCGCCGTGCTTCGACGCGTTGTCGTCGACGATGCCCACCACCTCGTAGCGCGCCCCCTGCGTGCGACGGAGCTCGCGCATGAGCATCTCGCCGCCGTCGCCCGCCCCCACCAGGAGGATCTTCTTGCGCTGCTCGAGCGTGCCGGCGAGCGTCACCTGGTGGGAGATCTCGCGGAGCGTGCGGACGCCGAAGCGGAGGCCGCCGACCGCGAAGATGCTGATGAGCCACTCCAGGACGATGACGGTGCGCGGCAGCCCAAGGGGGCCGATGAAGTGGACGTACAGCACCGTGAGCACCGTGCTCACGGTGGCGGCTTGAAAGAGGGCCACGAGGTCGCGCGCCCCCGTGTAGCGCCACAGCCCGTGGAACATCCCGAAGTAGAAGTACACCACCACCCGCACCGCGAGCATGACGGGGAGCCACACCTTCACGTACGGCCACAGCCCCGAGGGAAACTGCGCGTCGAAGCGGAGGAGAAACGCCCCGAAGAACGCCGCCGTCCACAGCGCGAGGTGGAGCACCACCACGAGGACGCGTCGGTACGCGAAGACGAGCCCGGGGAGGTTGTTCGGGACGGGCGTGGTGCGGTCGTCCTTCACGGCGCGCTCGCCTCCGCGGCGCTCCTGCCCGACCGCGCGCGCTGCACCGTGGCCCGCACGACGGCGACCACGCGGGCCTGGTCGTCGTCGCTCATGTTGGTCGAGCTCGGGAGGCAGATGCCGCGGCGGAAGACGTCCTCCGCCACCTCGCCGCCGTGCCGCTCGGCCCCCGCGAAGACGGGCTGGAGGTGCATCGGCTTCCACACCGGACGGCTCTCGATGTTCTCCGCTTCGAGGGCGCGGATGAGGGCGTCGCGCGACACGCCGAGCTTCGACTCGTCGACGAGAAACACGCTCAGCCAGTTGGTGTGGAGCCCCCACGGCGCCTGGGGCATGAGGGAGATCCCCTCCAGGTCGGCGAAGGCGTCGCGGTACGCAAACGCCACCGCGCGGCGCCGGGCCACCCGCGCGTCGAGCACCTCGAGCTGCCCCCGCCCGATGCCCGCCAGCACGTTGCTGAGCCGGTAGTTGTAGCCCATCTGCGTGTGCTCATACGCGACGCCCGGATCGCGCGCCTGCTGCGACCAGAAGCGGGCCTTCGCCACCCACGCGGGGTCCTTCGCGACGAGCATCCCGCCGCCCGTCGTCGTGATGATCTTGTTGCCGTTGAACGAGTACGCCGCGACGGGCGACATCGTCCCGCACGGGCGTCCTTTGTAGGTCGTCCCCACGGCCTCGGCGGCGTCTTCGATCACGGCCACCCCGTAGCGCTCGCAGAGTTCGAGGATCGGGTCCATGTCGGCCGACTGGCCGTAGAGGTGAACGACTTCCAGCACCTTGGGGAGCTGGTTGACCGCCGCGCGGGCCTTCAAGAAGTCTTCGAGGCGGGCCGGGTCGAGGTTCCAGCTCTGGCGCTCGCTGTCGAGGAAGGTGACCTTCGCACCGAGCCACAGCGCGGGGTTGACCGACGCGATGAAGGTGAGCGACGGGCACACCACCTCATCGCCAGGACCGACGCCAAGCAGGCGGAGGCCGAGGTGGATGGCGGCGGTGCCGCTCCCGAGGGCCACGCAGGGGAGGCCGACGCGGGCGGTGAAGGACGCCTCGAAGGCGTCGAGGTTGGGCCCCACCGTGGAGAGCCAGTTGGACGCGAACGCCTCGTGGACGTAGCGCTCCTCGTTTTCGCCCATGTGGGGCACCGACAGGTACAGCCGCTTCATCCCCATGCCTCCACCAGCACGCGCGCCACGCGCTCCGACGCCTTGCCGTCCCAGCCGTCCACCGCGCCGCCCTTCTTGTACCGCCCTTCGGCGATGTCGCCGATGAGCGAGCGCGCCTTCGCGAGGTCGTCACCCACGATGGTGTTGGTGCCGAAGGTCACCGTCGCCGGGCGCTCGGTGTTGGGGCGGAGCGTGAGGCACGGCACCCCGAGGTACGTCGTCTCCTCCTGAATGCCGCCCGAGTCCGTGAGCGCGAAGGCCGCCCCCGACATCAGCCCCACCGTCTCGCGGTAGCCCAGCGGGTCGAGGAGCTTCACGCGGGGGTTGTCCATCACGCGCCGCTCCAGCCCGAAGCGCCCCAGCCGCTCGCGCGTCCGCGGGTGCACGGGAAACACCACCGGGAAGCGCTGCGCCGTCTCCTCCAGCAGCGCGATGAGCTCACCGAGGCGCTCGGCCGTGTCGACGTTGGACGGGCGGTGCAGCGTCACGAACGCGTAGCGCCCCGCCTCCACCCCGTGCCGCGCGGCCACGCCGAGGGCCTTCGCGCGCGGCAGCTCGTGGACGAGC
>JBILLV010000389.1:0-8026 GCA_044375895.1 Polyangiales bacterium
GTGGGCCGCATGGAAGCGCGAATCGAGCTGGTGACCGGGCGGCTGCGCGAGGTGAGCGACGCCTTCCACCCCTTCGACCTGGCCACCGGGGGCGCGGTGAGTGTCGAGGCCCTGCGGTCGCAGCTGGAGCAGGCGGTGGCGCGCGTGGAGAACGCGGCGATCGAGAGCGACCTGAGCGCGAAGGTCATCGCGCGCATCGAGAAGGCGCAGCGGCTGATCCCCGTGTGGTGCGCCTCGCTGAGCTGGTGGCAGTCCCTGGTGGACGAGCATGTGGCGGCGCGGTCGCCGTCGGTCGAGGTGGGGGCGATGGTGCGGGAGGTGCTGATCCCGCTGCGGTACCTGGAGCGGGCCGTGGCTCGCGCCGCGAGCGCCGAGGTCCGCAGTGCCCCCACGTCGGTCGTCGAAGGGCTGGGCGAACGTCTGGCGGCGTCGGCGGTGTGGTGTTCGCTGCCGGCCGCCGAGCGGAGCGAGTGGGAGTCGACGGCGAGCTGGTTGGCCGATCAATTCGTGCGCGCGTCGTCGAGCGTGGAGGGCCGCAACGGCCTGCTGTCGCTGCGGTACCACCACCGTCGCGCGCTGCCGCCCGAGGTGTTGAAGGCGTTGACGGTGGTCCACAACTTCGTGCTCCGGCGCGACGACGGCACCACCGCGGCCGAGCGCTTCTTCGGCGTCCCTCACGACGACCTGTTCATCCACCTGCTGGAGGTCATGCCGCCGCTCCCACGTCCGCGACGACGGGCCCCATGAGCCACGAGGCCACCCCTGAACGGCCGCACCGGGGTGGCGAAGTTAGACGGGTGGCCGCGGCGGGTTGGGTGGGTGTTCATCGGACGGGGTGGGGGCGGTCGGCACCATCGGCTTGTTGGGCCACGCAACATTAGCATACAGTCCTAGGCGGTGTCCTCGAGAACTCTTTGACATGACAAACCTCGTTCAGTGGGAGGCCAACTCCGTGCGCATCGGCGACGCCATCGTTAGCCAACGTTGGAGTAGTCGTGCGAGAAACGTGATCGCAATGCTTGGACGTGTGAGTACGATGCCAAAGTGAAATCTCTCTAGGTAGGGAGCTGTTCCCCATTCAAGCGCCCTTGTCTCGGCGGCCGGAACGAGCGCAACAGCCGCTTGGCAAGGCCCCAAATAGTCGGGCCATCGCAATGAATCGCGGTAAACGTGCAACTCGCTAAGTGCAAGGGCGATCGAGTCGTACGATGCCCGGTACTTGGCGTCAAGCACCACCCAACTCCGCAATCCTTCTCGACTGTGCCATGTGATGACGAAGTCCGGCCGACGCCGAGTAGTAATCGAAAATCGATCGCTACCGCCGGACCATGGTTCAAATGAGAGGTTATCGTAAAGCGTAACAGTTCCCGATGCAGAGATCCCAATTGACGCTACACCGCCCGACGGCGGATCGAAAATGTCGGTCGCACTCGTACTCGAATCCCTCCAGCGAGCATCCGGAAATGCTTCTGCGAGCGCGCGTCTGATTGCGAGTAGACACCAACGTTCGTAGAGATCAAATGACGCGCGGATCGGGACGTCCCCCTCGGACTCCTTGCCATCATGTTCGAATCGTGGTGCAAGCCATCGACGGCAACGACGAAACACACGCGCGTAGAGTGGATCGCTGGCGAGTGTACTAAGCGCGGAGGTATCTGGAGGTGTTGGTTCGACGAGAGACAACGGACTGCAGCGCACGAGTCGATCGATGCGTTCTGCCGCGCAGCCCAATTTCAGAGCACGCTGGTCGCACCAGGACTTCGCGTCTGTTAGCGAAAAGGCCAACGCCTCCGACCGTGCTCGCAACATCAGTGCGACAACTTTCAACCGGTTGGCGAGACGGTCGAAGAGCCAGCGAATCGCCCGGTTCGCTGGGTGGTCGAGCGACACCACCCGGCGGCGGTGTGGAACGAGCGCATCCCCCCGATTTCCGGTGAATTCGGTGTTGCTCCGGAGAGCGTATGCGAGTTGCGGGTGCGTCGCGATCCATCGGGTGCTTGATACGTCGAGCCTCCGGAGTGAACGAAGGGGTACCATTTGTGCCGGGAAATTCTCCTTCGTTCGAAGTGCATCTAACAATGTTGCAAGGTCTTTGAGAACATCGTCCAAGAGCGGCTCGAATGCCAGAAGCGCAAGCATCCGGTCAAGTCCGCGCGCGCCCGCCTGTCCGTGAAGGCCGCCCTCTACGCCAAGCGTGCATCCAGGCCAGCGGCGATCAATCTCGTCTAGGAGGGTCTCCCATTCGCTCGCCTCAATCTTGTGAGTGGGCGCTTGCACCAGAAGTGATACGGACTCAACCACATCACCGCGTCGAACCTCGAAGAATGCGCGGCCCGTCCAAAATGACAATACAAGAATGAAGCCGACTCTGTCGCGCTCAAGTTCGGCACCTCCGAAGGTGGCGCTATCTGCATCCGGCGCGATCACGCGGTAGCGGCCGCGTTCCTCCAAGACCCATGCCTCATCAGTCCGCACCACGCGATCATCGAGTTCAGGAACAATGTTGATATTCACGCGTGAAACCTCGTGAGCCCGGTTTTGTCGAGTTGCTCTGCCATCGCCTTGAGTTTCGAGACACTACGGGTGAGTTTGTGTTTCACCGCGATGTTGAATGCGTTGCGAAGGGCCTCCTGCATCGACTGTGTGTCGTCTCCCCGAACACGGGGAAGGATTTTTCCGAAGACGGCGGCGTCGAGAAACTCGATTGCTTCTCCATCAGTTTCGTCAACGCCAGCAATCACGAACTCGATCACTTCACGCGCGCTGCGGTAACCGAAGTGACGACGCGTGGGACGCAACACATCGTAAAACTCCTGGAGAACACTGCAAGTAAGAGCAAACGCCCCATGGTCACGCTTGATTTTGGCGAACAGTGCCGGCAGATCGACGTCCCAATACTCAAGTGTGAAGGCACGATCGAGCACTTTGTCACTGAACGAGTGCGTGCTCTCATCCATGTTCACGGTACCTGCGATGAAAATGTTTGCCGGCCAGGGAACCCGCCGAGGAATTCCCATGATTGCTTCGTCCTCGTGATGGATGGCGAGGTCCCCACCGCTTTCCATGGCTGACAGGAATGGTGCGAAGTAACGTTCTACTGGAGCGAGGTTCATCTCGTCGAGGATGAGGAAGTGAGGTTTGTCGGCGAATTCAACGGCGTGCATCAGAAATGGCAGCACCGGCCCCGAATGGAACGCGACCTCAGTGTGAAGCGGGTTGACGTAGCCGAGAAGCGCTGTCGGATCGTGCCATTCTGGGGAGACTGGTACGAGTGAGATGTGTTGTGCTGGATCCAGATTGAGTTGATCACACACTGCCTGCGCGTACCGAAGGACAATCTGCGTCTTCCCGGTTCCCGAAAGCCCCGTAAGCAACACGAAGTGCTTGCTCGCGAGTGCCCGCCACCCCGCATGGAGTGCGCGGAGTTGCTGCAGATCGATCACAAGATCACTATCAGCGAGACGCGTACGAACATCATGGAAGTTCCAGAGTTGTTCCCGTGCAATAGTCGGCCCAGAGGAAGTGCCGGACTCAGCTTTGCCTGGTGCCGAATTCTTGTCCAGCTCTTCTGGACGGGAATCCTCCCCTTGTTTGGACTCTCGGAGTCGGTTTCCCTGTTGTATGTATAGGTTTCTTCCAGGCACCTCCGGGAGGAGTGTGGGTTGTGATTTGCTCGCTGACGCAAGCCAAAAGATTCCATTTTTTCTCCCGAACTGCTCCGATAGATAATCTCGCAGGTCGCGACGAAACGTCTCCCATGGAGTCATCCGGTCGTCCGCTATTGCGAACAATTCTCGTGTCGATGGGTCATCCGATTTTGAAAGGATGAAACACGCATCGTAAATGTGAATACTTACGGGGTGACCTTTCTTTGCCGCCTCCTGTTCCAATAAGGTTTTCAGGGCGTCCGCTCTCGCTTCCCTGATTGATGTCATTTCGAAAAATCCTCAATCCGCAGTTTGTGTCCGTTGCTCACCACTTCGGACGTATGTTCTCAGCACTCGTCATCACTGGATCTCATTCGTTGTTTCGTCTCGCCCACAGTCATCGCCCGCTCCCGGTCTCCGCGGCCCAACATCGTAGTATGCCGCCCATTGCTGCCTAACCCCGCACTCGGCGTGATAGGCCGCCCCTCGGCCGCATAACTCCACCTCGCGGCGGCATAACTCCGCCCCTCGCATGTTAGGCCGCCCACGTCGGCCGCATATCCCCACCCCGCCCGCGTTCGGCCGCTCGTTCCGGCGGCATCGTGTCGCAGTTCACACCCTGGCCCACCGTCCGCCGCGTCTCCGCCGCCTTCTCCCCGCCTCGATCGGTCCGTCGCCCCCCGCACACCCGTCTCCAGCGAGTCCGCCCCGTGGCGCTCCGCTGAACTGCTCCGACCGATGTCTTTCCGCGGGTACATCAAACCCACGTCTTTCCTAACGCCGCGCCCCGTCCGACGTCAACACATCCCGCCCCCACCTTCTGCTCCCCGCGCCCTCCGCCTCCGACCTCACCACCTCCAGACCGACGCCCAGAATCTCCCGCCTCGAAGGTCCCCATCTCCGCCCGCAGAGGTTTCCCCTCCGGCTTCGGAGGAATCCCCTTTGTTTGCGCTCGAGCTGCTGCGCGACGCGCTGCACCACGCGATCCCCGATGCCCTCGAGGTGGGCGGGCCGTCGTGCTGCTGGATGCGCAACCCTCGGCGCTGACGAGGCTCCCGCGGGAGATGCTCCCGGGCTTCCTCGCGATGCTCTATGCGGTGCTCGCCCCCGCCCTGCGACGACAACTGGAGACGCTCATGACCACCACCTTCGCCGACCTCACCGTCCCGCCCTTCATTCAGAAGATCATGGACGTCGGCGAGGCGAGGGGCATGGCGCAGGGCCAGGCCCAGGGCAGAGCGCTCGGACGCGCGGAGGACATCCTCGCGCTGATGGAGATCCGCGGCCTCGCCGTGTCCGCCACGGCGCGGACGCAGGTGCTCGCCTGCACCGATCTCCCCACGCTCGACCACTGGTTTCGCCGGGCGGCGACGATGAAGTCCGCGGCCGCCGTCGTGCGCTCTCGGCCCAAGCCGTAGTCGCCCCCTTCACCCCCGCGGACCCTCCACCCCCGCCACCACCACCCCCGGCAGCGTCGCCGCGAAGCCCGCCCCATACACCCGCGACGGCGTCTGAAACCCCTCCTCCACATCGCCCTCCAGCGCCCGCCGCGCCACCGCCACCGCGCTGATCGCGCTCAGCGTGTACGCCTCCGGCGACTCGATCCGCCCCCGCGCCACCCGTCCCCGCGCGTCCTCCGCCTCCACCACCACCACCGCGCGGCGGGCGGCGCGTTCGGCGGGCGACGGTCCTTCGGGCACCCACGTCGCCGCGAAGCCCAGCGACGCTTCGGCCACCGCGGGCGCCGCGAGCCACGGCGCCACCCTTCGCGCAGCGAGCATCCACGCGAGCGCAGCGGTCTCCTCCCAGTACGCCTCGATGTCGGGAGCCCCCGTGCTGTAGCGCGCAGTGACCACGTCGCCCCAGGCCACCAGCGTCGCGTCGCGCGGGCCGTGGCCGAAGTCGAAGCGACGTCGCAGCGACGCCACCGGCACCCGGTGCAGCACCCCCGCGCGCCGCACCACGGCCTCGTGAGCGGCCGCCGCGAGCGTGCGGAGCGAGCCGCGGGAGACGAGCTCGAGGCCCGAGATGGCGACGCGCAACCGAGCCACCGCGCCGAGCTTCGCCGCCACCATCGCCGCGAGGCAGTCCGACGGAACCACGTCGAAGCCCACCCCCGGCATCAGCATCACGCCCCGCTCACGTGCGGCTTCATCGCGGCCGCTGACGCCGTGGAGGGAGTCGACCTCGCCGCTCAGGTCGAGGTAGTGCGCGCCCACCGTCACGCACGCATCCACCATCGGCGCCCAGGTGTCGCGGAACGGTCCCGCCGCGTGCAGCACCACCCGCACGCCCGCGAGGCCCTGGGCGGCGTCGGCGAGGGCGAAGGTGCGGTGGGCCAACCCGTAGCGCTGGGCGAGGGGAACCACGCGCGCCGCGTCGCGGCCCGCGAGGATGGGGCGGAGCCCGCGGGCGACGGCCTCCTCCACGATGAGACGACCCGTGAAGCCCGCGGCGCCGTAGATGAGCAGGGACACGAGCCGGGAGAATAGTCCTTGTGGCGCGCGGGGTGGTGGTATTGTCGCGGGCGCGAAAGGTCAGGGCATGAGCGCGGAGGTTCGCGAAGAGGTTCAGTTGCGCGCGCTCAACGCGGCGGTGGTGAGCTTCTATGCGCACGCCCACCAGCGCGGGAGCAGCACGTTCACGTCGCCGCTGCTGCGGACGGCGCGGCTCCCGGATGCCGCCGACATGGTGCTGAAGGTGCTCAACGACCCGTCGGCGACGCCGCGGGTGGCGGAGGCCGCGGAGCGCGTGCGGTGCTTCGGCCTGGCCTCGATGGTCACCTCGGCCCTCACGCCCTCGCAGCGGATGCCGCAGACCGACGACACCATCCGTCGCCTCGCCGGGAGCGACTACCCGACGGTGGCGGCGTACATCGACACGTTCACCGACGCGAACGGCGATGGGGTGGGCGATCGGGCGGGGCCCGCGCAGGTTCCGATGACGCGGGCGCGGCTCATCGCGTCGCTGCTGGTGGGGAGCGCGCGCAGCGCCGGGCCGCGGGCGCCGGGCGACGTCGGGCGCGGCGTCAGCTTCACCAACAGCCTGCATCCCCCGGCGCCGGGCATCGCGCAGCGCAAGCAGCCGAAGGTGCAGTTCGACCCGGTGTCGATGGTGACGACGGTTCCGGCGCAGGGGCACTACTACGGCAACCTCAAGGAGATGGCGCGCTACCTCGACCCGCGGAGCTGGGCGACGTCGTCGCCGGAGTTCTGGGTGACGAGCCGGCGGGTGGAGCGGGTGGGCGACCGCTTCGTTCCGATGCCGCAGGACGAGCCGCCGCTCGGTGAGTCGTGGAGCGGGCTCTTCGAAGAGCGTGTGGTGCTGTGCTTCGAGGGCGGCATTCTGTCGGGGTACACCAACCACCTCAACGTCCGCTTCGAGGCGCACATCGACGAGGCCGACCCGACGAAGTCGCGCGTGTGGGTGGGCTTCTCGCTCTACCAGTGCGAGAGCAGCGTCCAGCTCATGCGCTTCGCCCCCAGCGGGATGGACGTCGACGAGGGCTACGCCTACTACTGGCAGGACAGCGAGCCGGTGGTCGAACCCCTCGGCGACGTCTGCGGCGCCGACGACCTCACGGTGTGGGCCGACTGCGTGAAGCGCGTGCGGTACACCGACATGCTGACGCGACGCACCGACGGACAAGGCTCGGTGGGGGCGGGCGAGATGATGAACTACCTCGCCCCCGGGGGCCTCGGGCTCTGGCTCGACTACGTGGTGGCGGCGGGTCCGCACGCGGGGATGACGCAGGCGGCGGCGCAGGGGAACAACACCACCGGGGGCGCGAAGCCCACCGGCGCAGGAGCACGGTGATGGGGCAACGCAAGCAGGTGATGGAGGCGGCCTCGGCCCTCGGCGGCACCGCCGTCATGCAGTACTGGAACGACGTGGTCACCGTCGGCATGTCCCTCTCCGAGCGCCAGGCCGCGCTCTGGTCGGGCATCTGGCAGCAGACGATGTCGGGGGCGACGACGTCGGAGTCCGCTCGCCTCGAGATGCAGCGCGTGTGGACGGAGTACCTCCACGCCATCAGCACGTGGACGATGTTCCCGGTGCAGTGGTGGCTCCGCTGGATCGGTGACGTACCGACGACGGTGTTCGTGCTCGACTTCGAGGTGAACGCCTCGTGGGTTCAGTCGATCGCGAGCCCCTCGGCCATCGCCAACCTGCCGCTCTTCTGCACCGACCTCCAGCTCGTGACGGGCACACCGGGGACGCCGCAGCCGGGTCCCTTCAAGCCCGGTGACGCCACGCTGCCGAGCAAGCACGTGCTGCTGCGCAAGGCCGTCCTCGGCGAGCGCCTCGACGTGCAGATCGTCGACCTCCGCCAGCCCCCGTCGATGCCCGTCGGCGACGGCGAGACCCCGCTCGTCGGG